>NZ_CDDH01000029.1 GCF_000819725.1 Aeromonas australiensis
AACAGATTCTTTCTGGCAAGCAGATAATTGCAAAAAGATGGCTTTCGCTGTTTGTTCGCTCACAAAGCCACCAATTGGCATATTAAACCGGCGAAATCAGCTCACTGCAGGCACCGCAACAGCAAAATCGTGCAGATTGTCATAGAGAGAATCGGCCAGCGCACTACCCGTTTCGGTCACTGGCTTACCGGTTCTGACCATGATCTTGTGACCGACCCCGGCATTGATAGCAGCTTTCAGATCAGAGGGCTTGTCACCCACCATATAGGAACGACTCATATCGATCCCCAGTTCCTGTTGCGCCAACAGCAACATACCTGGTTCCGGTTTGCGGCAATCACAGGGTGCACCATGTTCCGGATGATGGGGACAGAAGTAGATGCCATCGAGATCCACATCCCGATCAGCCAGTGACCAATCCATCCACTCCGTCAGATTCATGAAGTCAGTTTCACTGAAGTAGCCGCGGGCGATGCCGGACTGGTTAGTGACAACGACTAACAGATACCCTTTCTTCTTTAACAGTTGCAGGGCATCGATCACCCCGGGCAGAAAATGGAAATCATCTACCTGACTGACATAGCCAGTGTCTTCATTGATGACACCGTCACGATCCAGAAAAATGGCGGCTTTGCTCACGGAAACTACCTCTATCAATGGTTTCGCCCAGTATCTCACAGGCCATAAACAGCCCCAAAAAATAAAAGGGGTGGCCGAAGCCACCCCTTTTTATGTCTGTATATAACGAATCGATTAGGCGATTACGCTAGCTACAACACCGGCACCTAC
>NZ_CDDH01000030.1 GCF_000819725.1 Aeromonas australiensis
ATGCGAAGAACCTTTTTTTACCCGCTACCGCTTTACCCACTCACTCTTTCCCCACTAACGGTTTTCCTCACCATTTTCCTCACCCTTTTCCTCACCAATGGCAGCACCCGCCCCATCTGCACACCAGATCAGTCGTTATTAACCAATTAGCCGATCCAGATCAGAAATCGGCCATCTGGTCCTTTCCCTCCGCCTGCCCGCCGCTAATATACCCGATTGGCAACACACACCTCGTTGGAGCCACCCCATGAGCCATGCCAGCTACACCCCGTTGATTAAAAGCAGCAGACTGGAGGCTGTAATTCAGGGGCGGTAGCCATGCCGGATGGAATGGATAAGCGAGAGTTGCCTACGACCCACTCAATATGGTGACGGCCCCATTTTTATTTCTGACCTGCTCATGCGGACGTGCTTTGGCGGCGCTTGCCAAGAGTGCGCTGAGTACTGATTTTTTATACAGTGGTAACGGTGGTGCAAAAAGAGGAAGTCAAGCGAATACGCCCAGCACGAGAAGCAAGCTGGTAATGTGTTGATTTAATGTTAATTTTTACTTGGCGGCAGTGAGAATGTTACGGAGTTATATGGAATGCTCTGCTAACGGATTAGTGCCGCCTTCCATCTAATCACTGTTATATTTCTCTTGAATTCAACGTGTTACAAATTTAAAAGTTAAGTGGTAATGTGAAAGCTTTGCTGGTTGATGATTTCTTGTGATAGATAGCTGTTGATTTGATCAAGTATATCAATCACTAACAAATATTATCGTTTAATCGCATTTGGCAGCTATTTTAATTTGGTTTGCATTAACTGCTTATTTATCTGATATTTATCATTAGAATCAATGGGTAAGCTTGAGTCGATTTAAAGATTAACGGTTTTTTGTGCTAAAAGTTAGCTCATTTTAAGTTAAGCGTTTGATTTTGATGTCTTTATTTTAAGTGTTGTTTGGTGTTTCAGTAGCTGTCTGGAACTGAAATATAACAAACAATTCAAGCAGACCCTCAACGCGTGGCATTTTTATTATGCGTTGAGTTTAGTGAGTACGGTGTTATGCGGGAAGTTGGTAGTTGCGTTTCGGGCTACTTAATTGGGCGTTAAGTGTCAATCCATCAAAGGAGTAATAATGGAAAATTTTAAACACAGAAATAAAGAAATTGAATTCTGGAGTGTAACCGGAGAGATAATGGGTCAGAATAAATTTTCAGAAACCCATGTTTCATCTAGTGGTGGTGGTGGCTATGTAGGTACGCATGGTGGTCATATTAGTGCTCCAAGGGTTCATTCAACTACTGTAATAAATCACGAGTTTTGGATTAGAACAGAAGATGGAAGTGAAGAAAGTGTGCAACTTGCAGGGCACGATATCCCACTTCGTGAAGGACAAAAAATCACCTTGATATCCGCCGGAGTTAAAGGCAAGGGGTCAGGTTATTTCTCTGTGTTAGTAAATCACAACGCAAATAAGCATTGGTTTATAAACAAAGCCGACTCTTTAAATAAGCGCTTGAAAATAGATCTGGCATCGGGAAAATCTATCTTAATTGCGGGTGGCTTATTGTGTCTAGTGACATATATTGCAAACTCAGTAGAAACTGGAGCTGTCATTGCAGGGGCATTTGTTATTTATCGGTTAGCAACAAAGATTCCTCGAATATTTAAAATGACCAAGGCTTTGGACCAACATCTGGAGTCTTTGGCTCAACAAGCCTACCAAAACACTTAACAAAGTGCTGCACTCGGATAAATTTCTCGCTGCGCTCCAAGTTTACCGGTGAGCGCGGCGTTAGGTGACAAGAAATGGAATTGACTATCACCAGTATTGACTACGCTCCTGAAGAGTTACAACAAATCTGGGAGAGTTACAACAAATCTGGGACACCCACCTTTTTGAGCAAGGCGTATCATAGCCCGAACCCAAAAGATGGGTGTCCAAGGTCTTTTAATAGCCTCATGACCGAAATGCGTTGAAATGTGCATGAAGTACTGAGATCGAGGAAAAAATGAAGAACCTGATACCTGTAGTTGCCAGTGCATTTTTGATAGCTGGTTGCCAATCCAATCCTTCCCAGAACACACCTGCATCGGGAATTGAGTTCGCACATGACAAATTCAGCGTTCTCATGGTTTCGGTTGATGACACATTTGATTTTCCGAGAGGTAAGTTTTTCCGCTCCTCCTATGCTATCCAGGAAAAATTAATGGTCAAATTACCTGGTGTTGTGGGCATCTATGCTGACTTCTTCGACCACTGCCTGGATACCGGCAATAAACCGCAGATTATCGATGGCGTCGCGCTAGTCTGCCGATCTGATCAGGTCAATCTTTATGCCGTTATCGCTGTAGAGGCTGGCAGGACAGCGTGGCTGCAAGTCGTTGAACCGAGTGACATGAGTTTACAGATAAGTGCACAAGAGCTTGCTGACTATGCAATGAATAATTTTGCCAATTATGTTGAGGCTGATGTGAGCAGTACCAAGCGGCTGCTTGGCACCAGCTCTCTTTACAAAAACGTTCCCGATTGGCCGTAACAAAGTTGGCTAATCTGGGACACCCACCTTTTTGAGCAAGGCGTAGCATAGCCCGAACCCAAAAGATGGGTGTCCAAGGTCTTATTGACCAATTAGCCGATCCAGATCAGAAATCGGCCATCTGGTCCTTTCCCTCCGCCTACCCGCCGCTAATATACCCGATTGGCAACAAAGCCTCGTAGGAGTCACCCCATGAGCCATGCCAGCTATCTCGCAGGTAAAAAACAGCAGACTGGAGGCTGAAATTCAGGGGCGGTAGCCATGCCGGATGGAATGGATAAGCGAGAGTTGCCCACGACTACCCAGTCAACATAGTGACGGCCTTATGTTTATTTCTGACCTGTTCATGCAGGCGTGCTTTGGCGGCGCTTGCCACGACTGCGCTGAGCACTGATTTTTCACACAGTAGTAACGGTGGCGCAAAAAGAGGAAGTCAAGCGAATACGCTCGGCACGAGAAGCAAGCTGGTAATGTGTTGATTTAATGATAATTTTTACTTGGCGGCAGTGAAGATGTTACGGAGTTATATGGAATGCTCTGCTAACGGATTAGTGCGGCCTTCCATCTAATCACTGTTATAAGCATCTTTACTCTTGCGAAACTTGGTAAACTAGTTTACTGTTTTTCAATTGAGATTAGACAGAGATGTAGAGTAATGACCTTTGAAAATAGTATTCTAGTTAAAGCATCAAGAAGTCAGGTATATCAGTTATATAGAGATGTAGAAAACTGGAAGGAATGGGATCAAGAAGTTAAGGCTTCTAAAATTAGTTCTGAATTTCAGGAGGGGTGTAGCGGTTTTTTAACTCCATCGAAAGGACCTACTGCTAAAATTAAAATAGTGAAAGTTTGCCAAGATGTATCATTTACGGTTGTAAGCAAACTACCTTTTTGTTGTATGTGCTTTGAACATGAGTTAATAGATGAAGGGAACTTAACTAGAGTTATTCATAGAGTTTCATTTAGTGGGAAACTTAGATTTTTATTTGGTTTTTTAATCGGTAATCAAATTAAAAAAGGATTGCCTCAAACTCTACAAGGTTTAAAAAATAGAGTTGAAAATAATCATGTTTAAGAATGCGGAACCATCTCAAAGTATAGGCCTTCAGTTTTGGTCTGTTTATTCAAAGTGGCAGTTAAGAGTTATTTCTTGTTTAAAGCCATTAAATATTACGCATACACAGTTTGTGGTTTTAACTGCCATTTTATGGCTTGAAGATCAGCATCAAATAGTAACTCAAGCAAGTGTGGTTGCTATTACAGGTATTGATAAAATGACATTGTCTAAATCTTTAAAAAACTTGGTTTTTCAAGGCTTTGTCGTTAAGAGTAAGAATGAGAGTGATAGTCGTAGTCTTATTCTTCGTTTATCTGATGATGGTGAGTTGTTAACGAAAAAAGCACTTTTTCTTATTGAAAAGTTAGATGAAGAGTTTTTCGGGATTATTGGACAGAAGAAAGAAAATGATTTTCGTGAATTGCTTCTTGAATATAAAAAATGCTTATAACAAACGCTTCAAGAGGGACAGCCAACGCACGGCATTTTTACTATGCGTTAGTTTTTGTGATTACGGTATTATGCGGTAAGTTGTTAGTAGCGTTGTCTGCCCCTTAAGCGGGCGTTAGCTGTATTCAGAAATACTCTAAACCCTCGTGAGGGAAAATGTACAAATTAGAAATTTTTTGCCAAACAAATCAGCAAGATGCAGTTCTTAGCACATTACATGATGCTGGTGTGGATAAGATTGGAAACTACGATCATTGCTGGGCATTAGGTTCTGTTATGGGATCGCATCGAGCGCTCGAAGGCTCAAACCCTGTTTTTGGTTCAGTTGG
>NZ_CDDH01000031.1 GCF_000819725.1 Aeromonas australiensis
TAAGCATGGCACAAGCATGGCACATGCCAGCTGGTAGTAAAGTGCAGCGAGACCACAATAAAATCCTTTGGCATGGGCGCCAGCCATGATAAACAGGCTGCCGTATTGATGGCTCTAATCATTAAGAGGTGAATCCATGAACAAAAAAATGACTCTGCTGGCCGCGCTGGCACTGGGAGGCTGCGCAATGGCAACAGGTTCCAGCATGGCTCAACTGCAAGCATCCAGTTGGCAGCTGCAAGGCGCCACCGGCGATACCTTCACCCTGCAAGTTGCTGATGGCAAGGTGGCGGGCAAGGGCGGCTGCAACCGCTATTTTGGCGGTATCACCCAGCAGGGTGATGGTGTCTTGACGCTGGGCGCCATGGGGGCAACCCGCATGATGTGCATCGGCGACGATATGAAGAAAGAGATGGAGTACCTGCAAAAGCTGGAGAAGGTGGCTACCTACTCCATCAATGGCAGCCAGCTGACCCTGAGCGATGCTAACCAGGCTGCACTGCTCACCTTTAATGCGGTGCCTGCTGCCAAATAAGGCACGCGTTCGTCTGATTGCTCTGACAGCTCTGACTGTCTGATACGCCCTCCCTCTGGAGGGCGTCTGTTTATCTGCGACGAGCCCTGTGTGGTCGTTCGCAACGGTTGTTCACTCGTCGATTCGCCAGTCTGCCCGGTTTGATACCAGAGCCTAGTATCTTCGCTTCGGCACGCATTTCGATCACTTCAATAGTTCCTGCATAGTTGCAGCAAAGGGTCGCGCCAGGGAGAGAGCAAATGAACAAAGAGATGGCCACCAAGGTCTTTGAATCGCTGGCATCCGGCTTGATGTGTGGCGGCTGCTGGTCAAGGC
>NZ_CDDH01000032.1 GCF_000819725.1 Aeromonas australiensis
GCTACAACACCGG
This sequence comes from Aeromonas australiensis, assembly GCF_000819725.1. GTDB lineage: Bacteria > Pseudomonadota > Gammaproteobacteria > Enterobacterales > Aeromonadaceae > Aeromonas > Aeromonas australiensis. Next base: position 14 of record NZ_CDDH01000032.1, read on the forward strand.
CACCTACGGTACGGCCACCTTCACGGATAGCGAAACGCAGACCGTCGTCCATCGCGATCGGGGCAATCAGGGTAACAACCATTTTGATGTTGTCGCCCGGCATTACCATCTCTACGCCTTCCGGCAGCTCGATGGTACCGGTCACGTCGGTTGTACGGAAGTAGAACTGCGGACGGTAGCCTTTGAAGAACGGGGTATGACGACCACCTTCTTCTTTGGACAGCACGTACACTTCAGATTCAAACTTGGTGTGCGGCTTGATTGAACCCGGCTTGGCCAGAACCTGACCACGCTCTACGTCTTCACGCTTGACACCACGCAGCAGTGCGCCGATGTTCTCGCCTGCACGACCTTCGTCCAGCAGCTTACGGAACATTTCAACACCGGTACAGGTGGTAGAAACGGTATCTTTGATACCAACGATTTCTACGGTCTCACCGACTTTAACGATACCGCGCTCTACACGACCGGTAACTACGGTACCACGGCCAGCGATAGAGAATACGTCTTCGATAGGCATCAAGAACGGCAGGTCGATCGCGCGCTCCGGCTCCGGGATGTAGGTATCCAGGTGGCCAGCCAGCTCGATGATCTTCTCTTCCCATGCAGCGTCGCCTTCCAGCGCTTTCAGCGCGGAACCGCGAACTACCGGCAGGTCATCACCCGGGAAGTCATATTCGGTCAGCAGTTCACGAACTTCCATCTCTACCAGTTCGAGCAGCTCTTCGTCATCAACCATGTCACACTTGTTCATGAACACGATCATGTACGGGATACCAACCTGACGACCCAGCAGGATGTGCTCACGAGTCTGCGGCATCGGGCCGTCAGTCGCTGCTACTACCAGGATCGCGCCGTCCATCTGGGCAGCACCGGTGATCATGTTTTTAACGTAGTCGGCGTGACCCGGGCAGTCTACGTGGGCGTAGTGACGGGTTTCGGTGTCGTATTCTACGTGGGAGGTGTTGATGGTGATACCACGCTCACGCTCTTCCGGTGCCTTGTCGATCTGGTCGAAGGCGAAAGCTTTACCACCGAAGTGCTTGGCCAGCAC
>NZ_CDDH01000033.1 GCF_000819725.1 Aeromonas australiensis
CACCCACTGCATGATGCCGAAGTGGTAGAGCACGGCGATCAGCGCGCTGATAAAGATCACCAGCGGCAGCACCCGCACGGCGAAGATAAAGCCGTTGCTGGCGAGATCGCCAAACACGAAACGGATGCCGCTGTCGGCAAAGCCGAGCAGGGCGGAGACGCCATTGCTCATGGCACCGAGCATGATTTGTCCGGGGGGGAAATAGAGCACCAGGGCGGCAAAACCGGTTTGCAGGGCGAGCGCCCCCAGTACGGTTCGCCAGCGGATAGCGCGGCGGTTTTCACTGGCCAGCCAAGCGATAAACATCAGGGCCAGCATACCGACCAGACTCAATAACAGTGTCATCTTGCACCTATGAAGAGAGGAGTTTCATATGGCAAGTCTGCAGACAGGCGTCGCGGGCGATCCGGCGGGAGAGGTGCCGACCCACGCGACACGCAGACCACAAACCTACAGGTTAGTGGCGGGTCCCATCCTGGGGTCATTCACGTTCCGGGTGACAGCATGTATCGGGTGACGCCAGCGCCGTCGCAGGGGGAGATGCGGCCGGGTGGCAGGTCGGGCGGCGATGGTACAGTGATCATCGTCACAGAAAAAGCGGTAAAACGATTGGCAGGAATAACTTTTTCAACTTGTTCACACAACGAAACAGGGCCAGCGTGAGGGTGGCCCTGTTTCAATCCGTACCTGAGCGTTCAGATGATTACTTGAGGCGCTTGCCGCTCGCATCCACTACCTGCTCGCCATCCTCCTTGGCGAAGGCCCCTTTTTGCTGGCAGGGCAATATATCGAGCACCACTTCCGACGGACGGCACAGCTTGGTGCCAAGCGGCGTGACCACGATGGGGCGGTTGATCAGGATAGGGTGAGCCAGCATGGCATCGATCCGTTCATCATCGCTGAAACGATCTTCCGCCAGCGGGGCGATGATGACCGGAATGGCGATATAGAGCACCACAGAGGTGAGCCGGGTATCCCAGGGCACTATGATGCTGGAGACCCCGAGCAGCAGCGCCACCGGCAGGTTGACCCTGGCCACCGCCATGACACCGATCGCCTTGAAGAGAGCCGGCAACCCCTGCCCAAGCCCAATCCCCATCTGAATGCAGAGGGCGACTCAAGCGCTCAGATAACGTTCAAAAAGCCGATGGCAGGCACGGCCTTGGTGTCACAGTTTGCAGGCATGATGGCTCCCGGTGCTATTCGCTTGAGCACCTGTCATTGAAAATATGGATGAGTGATACCCTGACCAGGCGCAGACTGGTGATTACTCGCCAATTACCCCTTGTCGCAGCAGGGCTGCGCAGGCAAAACATCGGGAGAACAGGCCGTCTCTGCACGCATCACGCCTCGGGATGGCCGGCGCAGCACGCCTCGGTGAGGCAGGCGATCACATCCAGCATCAGGGGAATATTGGCGCGATAGCAGAAAGCGCCCCTCCTGCTCCACCGA
>NZ_CDDH01000034.1 GCF_000819725.1 Aeromonas australiensis
TGCTCCGATTGCTCCGATTGTGCGGCTTTTACCCGGCGGCGCAGCGGTTTTTTCCCATGTTGTTTTCGGTCCTCATCGATAGCCTGCTCCAGCTCATCAAGATAGGCTTTGGGGGTGACAGTGACCTCGACCTCGGTCAGCTTTTTCTTGTTGGCATTGGCTTGCAGGTGGGTGCTGTCGGTATAGAGAACCCGGCCGCCGACCATCCGGTAGTTCATGGCCTGATTGACGATTTCATCGAAGATTTCCTGATAGATGGAGGACTCGGCAAAGCGGCGACGGCGGGTCTGGCAGAAGCTGGAGGCATCGATAACCTTGTCGGTCAGCCGCATGCGCAAGAACCAGCGATAGGCCACGTTGAGGTGAATTTCCTGAACCAGACGGCGCTCACTGCGAATGCCAAAGAGATAGCCGATGAAGAGCATCTTGAAGAAAAGAACCGGGTCGATGGCGGGGCGGCCATTGTCTGGGCAATAGCAGTGGCGAACCTTGTCGCGAATGAATTCAAAGGAGATGAACTTGTCGATTTTGCGCAGGAGGTGGTCTTGGGGGACGAGTTCCTCAAGGGTGACCATCTCGATCTCA
>NZ_CDDH01000035.1 GCF_000819725.1 Aeromonas australiensis
TGCTCAAAATGGTGGGTGTCTCAATAGTTCCCCTCGTCCTCTTGTTGGCGGACACTAAAAACCCTATGGGCCCAAAGGCCTATAGGGTTTGTCTGCGGTGATTGTTGGTGTAGTGATTATCTCGCTTGGCGAACCGGCACGGCACTGGTGGCCACCACTTCAGAGCGGCGTTGGCTTGCCGGGGCGGTTTTCTGGAACTGGCGCACCAGCCGCTCAAGATCGCTTAACTGGTTGACCAGCTGGGTGATGCCGTGCACGGCGTGCTGGCTGCCAACGCTGGAGTCATCGGCCAGGGTCTTGATGCTGAGCACGTTGCGATTGAGTTCGGCGGTGACGTGAGATTGCTCCTGCACCGCCTGGGCAATCTGGCCGCTGCCGGCGGCCACCTGCTGCAGCATATTGTTGATCTGCTGGAGAATGGTGCCGGTCGCGGTGGCCTTCTGCTGGCAGCTGTCGGCAAGTTGGCAGCCCTTCTCCATCGCCTGTTCAGCCTCGCCCGAGCTGGTTTGCAGTT
>NZ_CDDH01000036.1 GCF_000819725.1 Aeromonas australiensis
AGGTGCGGAATGACGGTTAAATCTGACATTCCGCACCTGATTGGGGATTTTTTTTCGGCGACGATGCCTACACGTTCACAACAAATGGCAACACTGAGGTGTTGGCAGTTGAGGCTGGGGCAAAAGTTAAAATGCTCGGATTCATACTTTCACCCCCCGTGAAATGATGTGAACTGTTACCCAACAGAGCATTATCACGTGGCAACGTGAATGAAGCCACTGGTTTTCTCAATTCAATTCTGCTTGTGTGAACATCATCACCATTTAAAATGCAAAAATTAGGTGCGGAATGACGGTTAAATCGCAAGCTTTCCTCCTCTCTGAACCGAAGCCCTCAATGATGGTGCTATCATGGCAGCCACCGCCAGCCACACCAAGGCTTGCTCAAAATGGTGGGTGTCCCAATAGTTCCAAGGTCTTCGTAGACTTAGTCATATTTGCCATTAGAGAAATCTTCATATGCGCTTTCAAAATTATCGTCACTGTCAATCCAGCTAACATGAGCACTTTTATATTCAGGAGTATCCCTTATTCTATATAAGGCCCGATTTACCTTATCTATCAAATCGTTACCAAAAACACTTTTTGGAGTTATTGCATAAGCAGGTATGAATTTATCATTCCCATCTATTTTTATTTTTGATAAAGTATGCATGTTAGAATTGGCACTTTGAATATATTTTAACTCAAATGGATATGCAATGGTGTAATCTACACGCCCAGATACTATCATTCGTGCAATACCTCGAAAGTGATCACCATTCCTTATATGAAGATCATCTCTAGGAAACGCCCTTATTTGCCTCGATATTTCCTCACTAAAGTGTCGACCGTCAGGTATTGACATTACTAACCTCCCATTCTTCATCTCTATCAGACTCATTTTTGATTTTAATTTTGATGAGACCTCTTTTCTTGTTACAATAACGTGAGGTGGTAGAATCATTGTCGCAACAGAATAGTTTGCAATCTTAGAAACTTCATCATCCTTTAAAAAAGTTATGCATATTACGTTAGCACCCGATTCCATCGCCAAAATTACTCTTTTAATTGGCAGGAATTTTTTCTCATGCTCGTATTCAGGCAGTTCGGCTTGGATTAGATCGATTATCTTATCTGCTATACCATTAGTATAACCATCTTCTTTAATATAAAATGGCGAGAAGTCCTGCTGAATCCATACAAGCCTCTCCTTGGCATTAGCAGTATTTAACAGCATTGTTGCAGAAAAAAATATATTCACTAATGCTTTTGCTTTTACACATTCCATTTTGTGGCCTCCATGAAAAATGTACTTTATCCGACATTCCGCACCTGATTGGGGATTTTTTTTCGGCGACGATACCTACACGTTCGCAACAAATGGCAACATCGAGGTGTTGGGGGTTGAGGCTGGGGCAAAAGTTAAAATGATCGGATTCATACTTCCCCCCCCCGTGAAATGATGTGAACTGTTACCCAACAGAGCATTATCACGTGGCAACGTGAATGAAGTCACTGGTTTTCTCAATTCAATTCTGCTTGTGTGAACATCATCACCATTTAAAATGCAAAAATTAGGTGCGGAATGACGGCTTTATGGTAAGACTACATTACAATTTAATATTAGCTCAAAGACCATTATTTGTAGTCGAAATAATGTTAATTATGCTGTAACTGACTGACATAGATATAAAAATACCTGATTGCCCATGATCAGCAGTCACCACGAGCTATACTGATCTTACGTACGGGCAAATCCAGGGCGGGATCGCACTTTGTTAATGAAATTTGAATAGGCTGATCGTCTGTGATCTAATCACGTCTCCATGCAGGAGGCGCGCTCTATGACCTTGATTGAACACCTTACTCTTGTCGAAGAAACCCGCTCTGATATCAATCGTAAATATGACCTGGTTGATGTCATGTTTCTTGTCATCAGCGCTATCATGAGTGGTGCCGAGGGCTGGCGGGACATAGAAACCTATGGCAATTCACCCCCACGGTTCTGAGCACCATGTAGCAGTCAACAAGCCGACACATTAGTCCCTTCGTCACAGACGGCACGGTATTGTCGACCCTCTCAAGTCGCCGAGGAGAAGTGACAGGTCTAGGTCGTAAAACAGGACATCGAGCGAGCGGAGGCGGGTCAAGGAAAACCTGTCGGCGCGTACCGTCGGACCTGTTGCTGAGCCGAGGATATCCGCGCTGTGGACGGCTGCCGGGGGAAAAGACCTTTGGTGACTTTGGGTCTTTCCAAAGTCACTCGCCCCAGCCCGAAGGGCAGGCGAAACCCTGTCGAGGGCCCAGCCCTCGCGTCCTGCACGACGCCAGCCGTGCCAAGATTCAGAACCATTTACAAGCCCCCTCATCCCCAACCCTTCTCCCGCAGGGGGGAGAAGGGAGCAAAAACGATCTCGGGGATGATTCCCTCTCCCGTTGGGAGAGGGTCAGGGTGAGGGGATTAGCGATTTTTTATTGGGACACCCATCTTTTTGACA
>NZ_CDDH01000037.1 GCF_000819725.1 Aeromonas australiensis
AGCAACCAGAGCAACCAGAGCAAGGCAAGTCTCAAGCCACAACCCCCACCGGGGAAACGCGGACCATCAAACAGAGCACCACCGACCCCGACAGCGGCTACATGGTGCGCGAGGGCAAACCCAAGGGCTTCTTCTACCTCGACCACCGCACGGTCGATGCCAAATACGCCATCATCACCGACAGCTTCATCACCCCGGGCAACGTCCATGACAGCGTGCCCTATCTCGCCAGGCTGGACCGACAAATCGAGACCTTTGGCTTTGACGTCGAAGCGGTGGGACTGGATGCGGGCTACAACAATGCTCCCTTGTGCCATGGGCTGGTTGAGCGAGGATTGGCACACAGCGTCATTGGCTACTGCCGGCCCTCGAAAAGGAAGGGCATGCTGGCCAAACGAGAATATCGCTACGATGCGCAGCAAGACTGCTACCACTGCCCGCAAAACGAAATCTTGCGCTACCAGACCACCAACGGGGAAGGGTATCGGCTCTACGCCAGTGACCCGGATAAGTGCCGGGAATGTCCGCTACGGGCGCAATGCACGCGCAGTGAAAAGGGGCTCAAGCAATTAAGCCGACATGTCTGGCAGAAAGACCGGGAGCGGATAGCCGAAAACCGGCTGAGCGAAGTGGGCAAACAGATTTACAAGGGGCGGCAAGAGACAGTGGAACGCAGCTTTGCAGATGCGAAACAGCATCACGGGCACCGATATGCCCGTTATCGGGGGTTGGCGAAGGTGCAGATGCAGGGGCTGCTGGCGGCGGCATGCCAGAACATGAAGAAGATAGCGTTGGTGCAAAGCAGGAAGGGGAATAAGGGTCGGACTCCGCCGAATTCCCCGGCAGATGGTCTTGTTAGGGCGATAGCATGGTCTTTGATGCCTTTTTCATGGCGAAGATGGCCGATAGGCCGACTTGTCAGCCAGTGAGCAGCCCCATGGAGCCGAGCGAAAAAAGAACCCCCCTCTTTGAAAAAGTGGGGGGTTCTTCAGCAATCT
>NZ_CDDH01000038.1 GCF_000819725.1 Aeromonas australiensis
CCCACAAAATGCGAAGAACCCAAAAAAAGGCTCACAGATTCATCCTGTTACTTACTGTTGATGGCAAAACCGCAGCAACGGCAGCGATCCGGGTCGCAATGGCTGGAAAAGTACAGGGTCGCGGCGGATTCCCGCTTGATTATTGCGTGGCTTGGCCACATGTTAGAAAGCCATACAGAGCTGCTAAGGCGGTCTGTTCAAGACCAAACAAGAGGTAACCGGGATGAATAACCCTTTGTTGACAATGGATTCGCTGCCCCCTTTCAGCCAGATCAAGCCGGAGCAGGTACAACCTGCCGTGGTGCAGGCGATTGCTGACTGCAAACAGAAGATCTGCGATGTGCTGGCCCGGCGTGATCCCCATACCTGGGATAGCCTGATTGCCCCGCTGGAAGAGGTAAATGACCGTCTGTCCCGGATCTGGTCGCCGGTCAGCCATCTCAACTCCGTACTCAATAGCGAAGCGCTGCGCGAGGCCCATGATGCCTGCCTGCCGCTGCTCTCCGAATTTCAGACCTATGTCGGGCAGCATGAAGGGCTCTATCAGGCCTATCTTGCTCTTGCCGAGAGTGATGATTTCCCGCGTCTGGACGATGCCCAGCGCAAGGAGATCCAGAATACCCTGCGTGACTTCCGCCTCTCCGGCATCGGTCTGCCTGCCGAGGCGCAGCAGCGTTACGGCGAAATTCAGGCCCGCCTCTCCGAGTTGGCCTCCCGCTTCAGCAACAACGTGCTGGATGCGACCCAGGGCTGGCACAAGCTGGTGGGCGATGAAGCCGAACTGGCCGGTCTGCCCGACAGCGTGCGTGCCGCTGCCCGTCAGATGGCCGAGCTCAAGGGCAAAGAGGGGTGGCTGTTCACTCTGGATATCCCTTCTTATCTGCCGGTGATGATGTATGCGGACAACCGTGAACTGCGTGCCGAGATGTATGAGGCCTTCACCACCCGCGCCTCCGATGAGGGCCCCAATGCAGGCAAGTGGGACAACTCCGCCATCATGAGCGAGCTGCTCACCCTGCGCCGCGAACTGGCCCAGCTGCTGGGCTTTGCCAACTATGCCGAGCTCTCCCTGGCCACCAAGATGGCGGACAAGACCGAACAGGTGGTGAGCTTCCTCACCGATCTGGCGGCCAAATCCCTGCCGCAAGGCAAGGCAGAGCTGGAGGAGATCCGCACCTTCGCCGCCGAGCAGTATGGTCAGAGCGAGTTGGCCGCCTGGGATCTCGCCTACTACGCCGAGAAGCTCAAGCAGCACAAGTTCTCCATCTCCGATGAGCAGTTGCGCCCCTACTTCCCTGCCAACAAGGTGGTGAAGGGGCTGTTTGAAGTGGTGAAGCGGGTGTTTGGCATGAAGGTGCGCGAGCGCCTCGGCATCGACACCTGGCACCCTGACGTGCGCTTCTACGACATCTTCGATGCCGAGGATGAGCTGCGTGGCAGCTTCTACCTCGACCTCTACGCCCGCGAGCACAAGCGGGGCGGTGCCTGGATGGATGTCTGCCTGGGCCGTCGCTACCGTCAGGATGGATCCTTGCAAAAGCCGGTGGCCTACCTGACCTGCAATTTTAACGGTCCGGTCGATGGCAAACCGGCACTGTTCACCCACGATGAAGTGGTCACCCTGTTCCATGAGTTTGGCCACGGCATTCACCATATGCTGACCCGCATCGATGTGGCCGGTGTCGCCGGGATCAACGGCGTGGCCTGGGATGCGGTGGAGCTGCCGAGCCAGTTCCTCGAGAACTGGTGCTGGGAGTCCGAGGCGCTGGCCTTTATCTCCGGCCATTACGAGACTGGCGAGCCGCTGCCTGCCGATCTGCTGGAGAAGATGCTGACCGCCCGCAACTTCCAGGCGGCAATGCAGATGCTGCGCCAGCTGGAGTTCGCCCTGTTCGACTTCCGCCTGCATCAGGAGTTTGACCCGGCCAATCCGGCGCAGCTTCCAGCGCTGCTGGACGAGGTGCGCAGCCAGGTGGCGGTGATGACGCCGCCGGCTTTTAACCGCTTCCAGCACAGCTTCTCTCACATCTTCGCGGGCGGCTATGCGGCGGGCTACTACAGCTACAAGTGGGCTGAGGTGCTCTCTGCCGATGCCTTCTCCCGCTTCGAGGAGGAGGGGATCTTCAACTCGGCGACCGGCCAATCCTTCCTGAAGCATATTCTGGAGAAGGGGGGCTCGAAGGAGCCTATGGAGCTGTTCCGAGCCTTCCGTGGTCGTGAGCCTCAGGTGGATGCACTGCTACGACACAGCGGGATTGCTGAATGAAGCTGATAGCCATGATTGGACAGAGCCTCAAGCAGATACATTTTTGAGCCATAGTGGGATCAAATCGTGATTTCTGCGATAAAAAGGGACCTAATGGTCCCTTTTTTCAAGGCTTTTTAATATGTTACTGATTGCATATTTGCACTGCTCACGGCTCTTCAGTAGAGTCGTGTCCTAACCTTCAAGGAGAGAAAGCCACTTGCCATGAGGCGAGCACTCGATTCCGTTTATCAAATCATCTCAAGTCTGGCTCATTCGAGCGGCCAGGGATATTTCGATACCTTTGTGAGTGAAATCGCCGCTGCTGTGATGGCTGATGTCGTCCTGATCGCCAGTAGGGAATCAAATGCTACCCAGCTGATGGTGCAGGCTGCTTATCCCTCCTCTCTTGACCCCGATTCCCTGACGTTGCCACTGACCGACTCTCCTGATGCTATTACCTGGCTGGAGGGGGAGGCCTGGTTTTGCGATCGTCTGTTGCAACTGTTCCCCGCGATGGCGCTTGCCGATACGTGGCAAGCCCAGGCCTACGCCGGGATTGCCCTAAAGGATGCGGATGGCCAGACCATAGGTATCTGCTGTCTGCTCTATCGTCTACCGCAGACCAATATGAGCAGGGTGATGGGGTTGCTCAGATTACTGGCTCCGTTGGCGGGTCGTGAACTGGCGCTGATGCTGCAACGACAGTTACCTCCCCCTCTGTCTGAACCACCCCATGGGGTGCAGAGTATGCTGTTTCAGGCCCCGGTGGGGATCGGCAAGCTGGATCTCGATGGCTGTATTCTTTGGGCCAACCCGGCCATCGAGCAGATGCTGGGTTATCCCCTTGACGAGCTACTCCATCGCTCCGTGTCCGACATCAATCACCCCGAGGATTGGCAGCGCAGCATTGTCTGCTACGAGGAGATCCGGCGCGGCGATCGCAGCAGTTTCACTCAGGAGAAGCGTTACGTCTGCAAGGGGGGCGAGCTCCTGTGGGGGCGGGTAACAGTTACCCTGATCCGCGATGACCAGCAGCAGCCGGACTACCTGATGGTGCTGCTGGAGAATATCGATCCCCTCAAGCGCCATGCCGAGCAGCTCAAGCTATCTCACCGGGTTTACGACAACCTCTCCGAGGCGATTCTGGTGTGCGATGTCGACAGCCGCATCATCTCGGTCAACCCCGCCTTCGAGCAGATCACCGGCTACAGCGGTGACGAGGTGCGGGGCCAGCGTCCCAGTATTCTTAAGTCCGGACTGCATGATCAGACCTTCTATGCTGACATGTACCACGCGCTGGAGCGGGTGGGGGTATGGCGTGGCGAGGTGTGGAACAAGCGCAAGAACGGCAAGCTATATCCGCAGCAACTGATGATCAGCACCCTGCGTGAAGCCGGCAAGATCCAGCAATATATCGCCATTTTCAGCGATCTTTCCCAAACCAAGGTGGCCGAGCAGAAGATCGCGACCCAGGCTAACTATGACAGCCTCACCAGCCTGCCCAACCGCTGGCTGTTTGGCCGCTGCCTCACCCGCTTCTGCGAGCGGGGCGAGCGCTTCGCGCTCATGGTGCTCGACCTCAACAACTTCAAGGCGGTCAACAACAGCATGGATCACCATGCCGGTGATGCCCTGCTGCGTGAAGTGTCGGATCGGTTGGTGAGTCGGGTGCGCACCGAGGATATGGTGGCCCGTATCGGGGGCGATGAGTTTGCCTTTCTGGTGCCCGGCATCGTGACTCGTCGTCAGGCCGAAGTGTTTGCCAAGCAGATCATTGGCAGTTTCGCCCGTCCTTTCATGCTGGCCAACCAGCACCTCTATGTGACGGCGACGGTGGGGATGACGCTCTGCCCCATTGATGGTAGCGAGAGCGATGAGCTATTGCGTAACGCCGAACAGGCGCTGTTTGCCGCCAAGCGGCAGGGGCGGTTGCTCGGTGCCTACTGCCCATCCATGCGGGAAGAGGTGCGCCAGCGCCACCAGATGCAGCAGGATTTGGCCGAAGCGATCAAGCTGGAGCAGCTGACCATGGCCTACCAGCCCATCTGGGACAACCGCAGCGGTCGGGTCGCCAAGCTGGAGGCGTTGGTGCGCTGGTATCATCCCCAGTGGGGGCAGGTCTCTCCTGCCGAGTTTATCCCGCTGGCGGAAGAGGCTGGATTGATCCAGGGGTTGGGGGCCTTGGTGTTGTGGCAGGCGTGTCGTGATCTGGCCCGATTGCAGCAGTCCGGCTTCCCGGGCCTGCAGATGTCGATCAACCGCTCCACCGTGGAGTTCCAGACTATCGACCCCGATGCGAGCGAGTGGCTCAAGGTAATTCAGCACTTCGGACTCGATCCTGCCGATATCGTCATCGAAATTACCGAATCGTTGCTGATGGAGAGCAGTGACCAGCACAGGATGCGGATCGATGCCTTGCGCGAAGCCGGGTGCAAGCTGGCCATCGATGATTTCGGTACCGGCTACTCGGCCCTCAACTATCTGCGTACCTTCCCGGTGGATCTGGTCAAGATAGATCGCTCTTTCGTGCGCCATATCCCGTTCAATGAACAGGACCGGTTGCTGCTCGACGGCATCATCAACATAGTGCACAACCTCGGTATGCAGGTGGTGATCGAGGGGGTGGAGACGCGCGAGCAGCTCAACTTCCTCTGCCAGAAGGGGTGCGCCTTCACTCAGGGTTATCTGCTCAGCCGCCCACTGGCTTATGACGATCTGACCGATTACCTTGCCCTTAATAGCCAGGGGATGAACCTCACTGTCGTGAGCTGACCCCGCGCTTCTGGTATCATGGCCACTTCTGTCGTGCCATGAGTTTGCTACCAATGCCCCATATTCAGGTGTTCAGTGACCTACCCGCCCGTGATGGCGAGCTTGATGCTCTGCGTCACTCTCTTGCTGATGTGGTGTTTCCCGCCCCTTTTGCACTGGTGCTGACAGAGGCCAGACTGGAGCTGCGCAAACTGGATGAACCCAAGCTGGGGGCCGTCTATGTGGACTTCGTGGAGGGGGCGGTGGCCCATCGCCGCAAGTTCGGTGGCGGTCGTGGCCAGTCCATCGCCAAGGCTGTGGGGCTCAAGGCTGGTGCCACTCCGACCGTGGTGGATGCTACCGCCGGGCTGGGGCGCGATGCCTTCGTGCTCGCCTCCCTCGGTTGCAAGGTGACCCTGATCGAACGCAGTCCCGTGGTGGCTGCTCTATTGCAGGACGGGTTGGCGCGGGCGGCACAGGATCCCGAGATTGGCCCCTGGGTCAGCGAGCGGATGCACCTGCTGCAAGGCCCGGCGGTGGACAACCTGCTGGCGCTGCCGGAGCGGCCCGAGGTGATCTACCTCGACCCCATGTTCCCGCACAAGCAGAAGTCGGCGCTGGTAAAAAAAGAGATGCGGGTGTTCCAGTCGCTGGTGGGGCCGGATCTCGATGCGGATGCCTTGTTGCCTGCCGCGCTCAAGATGGCTGATAAGCGGGTGGTGGTGAAGCGGCCGGATTACGCCGGCTGGCTCAACGAGCATAAACCCAGCATGGCCATCGAGACCAAGAGCAACCGCTTCGATGTCTATGTGATGGCGGCGCTGGCAGCGGGTTAACGGCCGGTGCGAGTTGCAGATGCAAAAAAGGAGGGCCAACATCATGTTGGCCCTCCTTTTTTCGTAGTGGATTCAGTTGGTTGGCGCGAAGTGGATCAGCTTCTCTTCCCCTTGCCAGTGCAGGCGCAGGGTCGCCAGATCCGCGAGGCTGAGCCGCTCGCCACTGTGCAGCAACAGATACTCGACCCCTTCGCTGGCTTCGATAGTGCGGATCTTGTCATCCCATTGGTGACCATCGCGACTGGTGAGGGTCACCGGCAGTTGCCAGCTGGCAGCAATTTCGAGCCAGTCGTAGAGATCGCAGCTGATGGGTTGATAATCCGGCATGATCGGCTCCAAAACAGGCAGGTTGCTGAGTCAGGCTTCCTGTACGCGGGTCGGCCAGCCCATCTTCTGCTGGCGTTCCACTTCAAAGCGCAGCTCGCTGGCACGCAGGTAGTGTTCATCCATCCAACCCTTGGGCAGGGTCAGGGTCAGTGACTCCTCTTCTGCCTGCAGGGTGAAGCTGGGCACTGTGCCCTGGGTACGGCGCATGCAGAGGATCAGCGCGATGCGCAGGATGCGGGCCAGCCGGATCGCCTGACGAGCGGTGACGGCACCCTGTTTCTCCAGCGGTTCCAGCTTGAATTCATCCCGCTGGTTGAACAGCAGGGCCGACAACAGCTTCTTTTGTGCAGGGGTAAAGCCCGGCATGTCGATGTTGTCGATGATATAGGCGGCGTGTTGCGGCGCCTTCTTGTACTCGATACAGAGGCCGATCTCGTGCAGCAGGGCGGCATAACGCAGGATGGGGCGACCATAGCGTTTCGAGAGTCGCCAAGCCGGTTGCAGCTGGTTGAACGCCTCGACGGCGGTATCACGCACCCGCTCGGCGTGCTCCTTGTCCAGCTGGTAGCGATTGATGAGGCTGTCGGCAGTGCGATCCCGGGCATCACAGTCGTGATTGTTGCCCAGCAGACCGTAGATCAGCCCTTCCCGCAGGGCGCCGCCTGCCAGCGTCATGCTCTCGATGTCGAGGGTTTCGAAGATAGCGATCAGGATGGCGAGGCCGGAGGGGAACACGGTCAGCCGCTCGGCCGCCAGTCCTTCCAGTTGCAGCCGGTCGAGCTTGCCGCAGGCGATGGCCTGACCCATCAGCTCCTGCAACTTCAGCAGAGTCACCCGTTCGCTCTTCCCTTGCGCCAGCATGATCTCTTGCAGCGCCTGTACCGTGCCGGAGGCGCCGACGCAGGTGCGCCAGCCGAGAGTGCGGTAATCTTCCGCTACCTTTCCCAGCACCGCCTTGGCGGCGTTAATCGCCTGCTCGAAGCGCGCTTCGGAGAGCTCGCCGTCACCGAAGTGATTGTTAAGCCAGGTGACGCAGCCCATGTGCAGGCTGTTGAGCAGTTTTGCTTCGCTGTGCTCGCCGATCACCAGTTCGGTACTGGCGCCGCCGATGTCGATCACCAGGCGGTTGCCTTCCCCCGCCGAGGTCCAGGAGACCCCTTCATAGATGGTCTTGGCCTCTTCCTCGCCCGAGATGATCTCGATGCTGTGGTTGAGTACCCGTTCCGCTTCGCTGAGGAACTCATCGACGTTGCTGGCAAGCCGCAAGGTGGCGGTGCCCACCACCCGGATGTTGTCGGCCGGGATGTCCTGCAACTGCTCGGAGAACAGGCGCAAACAGTCCCAGCCCCGCTCCATGGCGGCACGGCTTAGGCGAAATTCCGGATCGAGTCCGGCGGCAAGGCGAACCTTGCGCTTGACCTTGGTGACGGTGCGCAGGGCACCAGCGACCTCGCGCACCACCAGCATATGGAAGCTGTTGGAGCCGAGGTCGATGGCGGCATAGAGAGGCGAGTTGTGCAACGGGCCTATCCTTTAGCTTTTGCGCGGCGGACGACGACGGTTGTTGCTGTTGCCACCACCCTGGCGATCCCGCATGTTGCGGTTCACCGGCTGACGGTTGCGGAACACCCGTTTCGGCGCGGTCACGTCATCCAGCAGCGCTTCGCGATCATATTTGCTGACCGGAATGGCGTGGTGGATGTACTCCTCGATAGCCGGCAGGTTGAAGGCATAGTCTTCACAGGCCAGGCTGATGGAGTGACCGCTCTTGCCGGCACGACCGGTACGACCGATACGGTGTACATAGTCTTCGGCGTCGTCAGGCAGGTCATAGTTGAAGACGTGGGTCACGTCCGGGATGTGCAGACCACGGGCGGCCACATCGGTGGCGACCAGAATATCGAGCGCACCCTTGGTGAAATCCTCGAGGATCTTCATCCGCTTCTTCTGCGGCACGTCACCGGTCAGCAGACCGACACGGTGGCCATCATTTTCCAGCCAGGCGTGAACGTCTTCACAGACATGCTTGGTATTGGCGAAGACGATCGCTTTTTCCGGCCACTCCTCTTCCATCAGGGAGAGCAGCAGCAACATCTTGTCTTCATTGGAGGGATAGAACAGCTCCTCCTTGATCCGCACGCCGGTCATCTGCTCCGGCTCGACCTGCACATGTTCCGGGTGGTTCATGTGTTCGTAGGCCAGCTCCTGCACGCGCAGGGAGAGGGTGGCGGAGAACAGCATGCTCAGACGCTCGGTGGCGGGTGGCATGCGGCGGAACAGGAAGCGGATGTCCTTGATAAAGCCCAGATCGAACATGCGATCCGCCTCGTCCAGTACCACCACCTGAATGTTGCCGAGATCGATAACCTTGGACTTGAAGTAGTCGATGATGCGGCCAGTGGTGCCGATCAGAATGTCGACGCCCTGCTCCAGCACAGCCAGCTGCTTGTCGTAACCTTCGCCACCGTAGGCGAGGCCGAGTTTCAGGCCGGTAGAGGCGGCGATGCTGCCGGCATCGTTATAGATTTGCACTGCCAGCTCCCGGGTGGGGGCCATGATAATGGCTCTCGGCTGGTTAACCAGACGGGGCTTGGTCAGCGGGTGAGTCAGCAGATAGTTAAAGGTGGCGGCCAGGAAGGCGATGGTCTTGCCGGTGCCGGTCTGGGCCTGACCTGCGAGGTCATGACCCTCTACCAGCAGTGGCAGAGAGAGTGCCTGGATGGGCGTGCAATAGTGAAATCCCTTTGATTCCAGACCAGCCAGAACTTCGGGTTCGAGGCCCATTTGGGCGAATTTGTCGGTCGTTAAGTGTGTTTTGCTCATGGCGGTAGGTTATCAGGTTAGGCTTGCAATAATAAACAGGATCATTTCAAATAGGGCAACTATTGCCTTTGTTGATGTGTCAATAAAGCCTTAATTACTGACTGGAGTTGGAGATGAGTGACAAGATTGTTCAGCTGAGCGATGCCAGCTTCGAGGCAGATGTAATCAAAGCCGATGGCGCCGTTCTGGTCGACTTCTGGGCCGAATGGTGTGGTCCGTGCAAGATGATTGCCCCGATCCTGGAAGAAGTTGCCCAAGAGTACGAAGGTCGCGTAACCGTAGCCAAACTGAACATCGACCATAACTCTGATACTCCGCCCAAGTACGGCATTCGTGGTATCCCGACCCTCTTGCTGTTCAAGAATGGCGAAGTGGCAGCGACCAAGGTCGGTGCACTGTCCAAGACTCAGCTGAAAGAGTTTCTGGACGGCAACCTGTAATAATTAAAGAGGAGCGCATTGCAATAATGCGCTCCTTCTGTTTTATCACCTAGACGCTCACCCCGATTGGTGCTAATTTATCGCTCGTTTGCTAACCTTTTTGCCTGACTCTTTGCTCACACATCAGCCTGGCAAATCAAATCCGATCAGCATCAATCCAGCAGACTGTCTCCTCATTTCAATCCTTGCTTACAGACTTTCACCACTATGAATCTGACTGAATTAAAGAACACTCCTGTGTCCGAGCTGGTCAAGCTTGGCGAATCCATGGGGTTGGAAAATCTGGCTCGGGCGCACAAGAAAGATATTATTTTTGCCATCCTCAAGGCGCACGCCAAGGGTGGTGAAGATATCTTTGGCGACGGTGTGCTGGAAATCCTGACCGATGGTTTCGGCTTCCTGCGCAGTGCAGACGGCTCCTATCTGGCGGGCCCTGACGATATCTACGTCTCCCCGAGCCAGATCCGCCGCTTCAACCTGCGTACTGGCGATACCATCTCCGGCAAGATCCGGCCACCGAAAGAGGGCGAACGCTACTTCGCACTGCTCAAGGTCAACGAGGTCAACTACGACCGTCCGGAAAACTCCCGCAACAAGATCCTGTTTGAAAACCTGACCCCCCTGCATGCCAACGAACGTCTGCGCATGGAGCGGGGTAACGGCTCTACCGAAGATATCACTGCTCGGGTACTGGACCTGGCTTCCCCCATCGGTAAAGGCCAGCGTGGCCTGATCGTGGCGCCGCCCAAGGCCGGTAAGACCATGCTGCTGCAGAACATCGCCCAGAGCATCGCCTACAACCACCCGGATTGTGAGCTGATCGTGCTGCTGATCGACGAGCGTCCCGAAGAAGTGACCGAGATGCAGCGTATGGTAAAAGGTGAAGTGATCGCTTCCACCTTTGACGAACCGGCTTCCCGTCACGTTCAGGTTGCCGAAATGGTGATCGAGAAGGCCAAGCGCCTGGTCGAGCACAAGAAAGATGTGGTGATCCTGCTGGACTCCATCACCCGTCTGGCCCGTGCCTACAACACCGTAATCCCGTCATCCGGCAAGGTACTGACCGGTGGTGTGGATGCCAACGCCCTGCACCGTCCGAAGCGCTTCTTCGGCGCCGCGCGTAATGTTGAAGAGGGCGGCAGCCTGACCATCATCGCCACCGCGCTGATCGATACCGGTTCCAAGATGGACGAGGTTATCTACGAAGAGTTCAAGGGTACCGGCAACATGGAACTGCACCTCTCGCGCAAGATTGCCGAGAAGCGTGTCTACCCGGCTATCGACATCACCCGCTCAGGTACTCGTAAAGAAGAGCTGCTCACCTCCGGTGACGAGCTGCAGAAGATGTGGATCCTGCGCAAGATTGTCCACCCGATGGGCGAGATTGACGGCATCGAGTTCCTCATCGACAAGCTGGCGATGACCAAGACTAACGACGAGTTCTTCGACGCCATGCGGCGCCAGCAGAAGTAAGTCTGGTCAGAAAATGACGAAACCGCGGCCCTGGTCGCGGTTTTTGTTTATCTGTTTTCCGGTCGCCCTAGTAGTATGAGATCCCGATGTCACATGGATGGAGACGTCATGAAGCCTGTTTTCTGGTTATTGCTGGGATTGCTGAGTGCTATGCCAGCTTGTGCGCAGAGTACCCCGGCTGCCCCGGCTGCCCCGGCTGCCCCGGAGGCGGCCGAGACGCTGCAGACGCACCAGCGCTATTTGGCGAGCCGTCTGCAGGAGGGGCAATTTGCTGCCATTGACTCTCTGCTGGCGACCCTTAGCCGCGAGCGGCGGGAGTTCCTGCTGTTGCAGCTGCTGCGGGATATTCCCGCTACCACGCCAGCATCTCCTGCGTTGCAACAGTGGGTCGAGGCTCAGGCCGACAGGGCCCCCGAGTGGCTCATGGAGCAGCAGGTCGACGGTTTTCTGGTGCAGCAGCCAGTCTATGATTTTGCCGCTCGCGCCCGCCAGTTGCTGGGGGAGTGGCAGGAGCAGTCGTTGCAGGCCAGCTATCGCCAGCAGTTGGAGCAGGGCAATTTCCGCTTCAAGAGTATCTATTATCGTGGCAATCCCGCGCTGACCCATCAACAGCAAGCCCTGTTGCTGGCCCTCGACGCCTTGCCGCAACCGATCTGGATACGAGAGGCGCAAGCGTTGGCCAGCCAGAATATCTATCTGCCTGACAACCGGTTGTTGTTCCATCTGTTGCAGCGCACCGGCGAACCGGCGCTCTATGGCATGTTGTGGCGGCGACCGGCGGATCAGGATGCGCTGCGCGCACTCTCCACCATCAACCGCTTCCATCAGGGCAGTGTTGCCAGCGATCTGCTGATTGCCGCCAGTGGCAACGAGGGATTGAAGGGGGCCGCCCTGCGCCAACTGAGCGCGCTCTCCCCCTTACCACCGCAGGCCCAGAGCTATCTGTTGGCCGAACTCTCCAACCGCCAATATGGCGCATTGGTGGCAGGTCTGTTGATGAAGGTGGATGAGCCGCAGCTGCTCTCTGCGTTGGCCAGACGTCTTGGCCAGCGTGACATGCCACCCATTGCTCCGAGTCTGTTGCCCGATTCGGGTACACCCGATGGGCAGCCAGGGTTATAATGCGTGACCTCCTGAACCCGGTTGGGAACTTGCATGAAATACAAGGATTTGCGTGATTTCATCGCGCAGCTGGAACAAAACGGACAACTCAAGCGCATCAGCCGCGAGATAGATCCCTATCTGGAGATGACCGAGATCAGCGATCGCACCCTGCGTGCGGGTGGCCCGGCTCTGCTGTTCGAAAATCCCAAAGGCTACACCATGCCGGTGCTGACCAACCTGTTCGGCACCCCGGATCGGGTTGCCATGGGCATGGGCCAGCCCGATGTGGGCGCCCTGCGTCAGGTCGGGGTCTGGCTCTCCTATCTGAAGGAGCCCGAGCCGCCCAAGGGATTCAAGGAGCTGATGGAGAAGCTGCCGATCTTCAAGCAGGTGCTCAATATGCCGACCAAGCGCCTCTCTTCTGCTCCCTGCCAGCAGGTGGTGCAGGAGAGAGATGCTGTCGATCTCGACCAGATCCCGATCCAGCACTGCTGGCCCGGCGATGTGGCGCCGCTGGTCACCTGGGGGCTCACCATCACCCGCGGCCCCTACAAGAAGCGGCAAAACCTCGGTATCTATCGCCAGCAGAAGATCGCCAAAAACAAGCTGATCATGCGCTGGCTGGATCATCGTGGTGGCGCCATCGATTTTCGCGAGTGGCAGGAGGCCCATCCCGGTGAGCGATTCCCGGTGGTGGTGGCGCTCGGCGCCGATCCGGCGACCATCCTTGGTGCCGTGACGCCAGTGCCGGATACCCTCTCCGAATATGCTTTTGCCGGTCTGCTGCGCGGCAGCCGTACCGAGGTGATCAAGGCCATCAGCTGCGATCTGGAGGTGCCCGCCAGCGCCGAGATCGTGCTGGAAGGCTATCTGGAGCCCGGTGAGATGGCGCCGGAAGGGCCCTATGGCGACCACACCGGCTACTACAACGAGGTGGACGAGTTCCCGGTCTTCACCATCACCCACATCACCAAGCGGCGCGATGCCATCTATCACAGTACTTACACCGGCCGCCCGCCCGATGAACCGGCGGTGCTGGGTTTGGCGCTGAACGAGGTGTTCGTGCCGCTGCTGCAAAAGCAGTTCCCCGAGATTGTGGACTTCTATCTGCCGCCGGAGGGGTGCTCCTACCGGATGGCGGTGGTGACCATCAAGAAGCGTTATCCGGGCCACGCCAAGCGGGTGATGCTGGGGGTCTGGTCCTTCCTGCGCCAGTTTATGTACACCAAGTTCGTGGTGGTGTGTGACGATGACGTCAACGCCCGCGACTGGCAGGATGTGATCTGGGCCATCACCACCCGGATGGATCCGGCACGGGACACCACCTTGATCGAGCACACCCCGATCGACTATCTGGACTTCGCCTCGCCGGTCTCCGGCCTCGGCTCCAAGATGGGGCTGGATGCCACCAACAAGTGGCCGGGCGAGACCAACCGGGAGTGGGGTCAGCCCATAGTGCAGGATGAGGCGGTGAAGCAGAAGGTCGATGCCATCTGGGATGAGCTCAATATCCTCGGATGAGGCAAACATGACAAGCTTGCTGCAAAAAGTGATGCGATCCGCACTGATTTGAGTATTCTCGACTGACGGGGCCAGGGCTGCTGGTCGTCACTCCATAGTGAAACAATGAGCGAAGCGGGCCGAGCGAGCCCGCCACAAGGACAAGAATGCAACGTATCAAATGCCGCGTAGAGGAACTGCGCGAATATGTCGACACCATCTGGCATGTGGCCCTGACGCCGCAGCAAGCGATCAGCTTCAAGCCGGGCCAGTATCTGCTGGTGGTGATGAGCGATTCGGACAAGCGCCCCTTCTCCATCGCCAACTCGCCGACCCGCTCGGGCGTGCTGGAGTTGCAAATCGGTGCCACTCCCGAGAATGCCTACGCCGGTCAGGTGCTGGAGCGCATGCGCGAACAGGGGGAGATCGAGGTCGAATTGCCGGCTGGCAAGGCGTTCCTGCGCGATGAGTCTCCCCGTCCGCTGATCCTGATGGCGGGCGGTACCGGCTTCTCTTACGCCCGCTCCATTCTGGAGTTCCTGATCGACACAGGCAGCAAGCGCCCGGTGTTCTGCTACTGGGGTGTGCGTCAGGCTCACTGGCTCTACGAACTGGAGCAGATGCAGCAGTGGGAGCGTGACTATGCGCCGCTCACCTTTATCCCGGTGGTGCAGGAGCCGGACGCTGACTGGACCGGCAAGAGCGGACTGGTGCACAAGGCGATCATGGATGACTTCGTCAGCCTCCACGACTACGACATCTATGTCGCCGGTCGCTTCGAGATGGCCGGTGCCGCGCGGGAGGAGTTCAAGATCCTCGGTGCCGAGCCGGAGCGCATCTTTGGTGACGCTTACGAATTTATCTGAATTCGGAAGGAAGAGTGGCCCCATGCGGCGGCCGGCCAGAAACAACAAACCCCAGCCAGGCTGGGGTTTGCTTTATCGGGGCTGCATTATTCGCCTTTGGCGCCGAGCTGCTGCTCGAGCTGAGCCAGCTTGCTTTCGAGGGCGGCCAGTTTTTCACGGGTACGCAGTAGTACCTTGGTCTGCACGTCGAACTCTTCGCGGCTGACCAGATCCAGCTTGCCCAGCTGGGCTTGCAGTACCTGACGCATCTTCTTCTCGGCCTCTTCACCCATGCTGCGAATGCCGGGTGGCAGGGAGTTGTGCACCTGCTTGGCGATCTCTTCCAGTTTCTTCGGGTCGATCATGATGTCCTCCTTAAGCGTTGGTGGACATTCTACCGACAATTCCCGCACTTTGCCGAGATCGCGGCGGCTTTTTACTCCTTCTGCTGGTGGCTGGTCGGGTCTGGTGATTGGACGACAACTGTTACCCTTGCGCCCCTTTGTTGACCTGAAACCATGATATGCACCACAAAGCTGAGCCAGTTCTGTCCGGCATGAGTCTTATTGGGTGTTGGTTTTATGTTAACGTCTGGTGGTCGAGGTCGTGATGGCTTCGTGGGCTTGTGATGGATAACAAAACTAAAAAGAGAACAAAAAATGAAGAAGAAGCTAATTTATGTCGCTGTTGTCAGCGCCCTGCTGGCCGGATGTGGTGGTGAGAATGACAAGATGGGGGATACCAGCAGTACCCTCGATTATGCCCTGAGTGGTGCCAGTGGTCTTCGCCCGAGTGTGCTGGCTCCCCGTGCTGGCGACGGTACTCTGAAGTTTTCAACCGAGAGTCAGGATCTGTCGAACCCGGTATCTGCTCTCTCTACCCTGGATGGCTGGTCGACGACTCAAGCCATTCAGCTGGTGCCATCCACCATCACCGGGGTCACCATCCCGGCACCAGCCGATGCTGATTTCTCATCCTCGGTCGCGCCTCTCTATTTGCTGGAGCTGGTACTGGATCAGGACACTTTACGGCCCAGTGGCGTGAAGAAAGTCTTGGCTTACGGTATGGATAAGGATTTTGTGGTTCGTTCCGCGGGGGGCAAGCTTAGCCTGGTGCCACTCAAGCCGCTTAATCCCTCTTCTTACTACATGATAGTGGCGACCGATGCCCTCAAGGACAGTCGCGGCACACCGCTCAAAGCAGGGGAAGACTACAGCAGCTTCAGGTCGACGGCTGGCGATACTGCGCAAGAACAGACCGTCAACGGCTTGATCTCGCTGCAGGAAGGTCTGTTCAAGGCGGCCACCGGGATCACCAGCGATCGGGTGATCTTCTCCGACTGGTTTGCCACCCAGTCCGGCGCCGATGTATTGCTGGCCGTGAAAGGGGCCGCTGCCAAGGTAGTAGAAAATGGTCTGGATGCCGCGTTCGTCTGGAAACAGGATGCCAAGGGCAACACCAGCCTGCCGGGGACCTATGTGGCTAGCTGGAATCCGACAGCACCTTTATTTATGGATGCTCTTGATGGGGTGTCGGAGCTTTTGCTTCCAGCTGATACCAAGCTGGCGATTAAGGCGGGTATTGCTGGTGCGGGCCTGACTGGGCTTGCTGGCATCACCAGCGTATATAGCGGAACCGTCAAGCTCCCTTACTTCCTCTCTACCCCGGCGATAGCCGGCTCATGGGACAAGGCCAAGACCCAATCCTGGCACGGTGCTATCCCCAGCCTTTATGCCATCGCCAACGCGCTGAAAGCGGGTGATAGCGAAGTGGTTAGTGGATTGATTGGCGCTGGTGTTGAGCCGGCCAAGTTAGCAGCACTGATCGCTGACCCGACCCGCCAGAGCGAACTGCTCGATGAGGCGAGCAAGCTGATCGGGGTGACCCTCACCTCAGGCGGCAAGCCGCTGGATGCCGAGCGCAATATCGGCCGCTTTAATCCACTGCCTGCCTTGTCTGAGGTGCAATCGGTACCGCTGCGGATCTTCGCCGCTGCACCGCTTAATACCATTACCGATGTGATCATCTATCAGCACGGGGTTACCTCCATCAAGGAGAATGCCTATGCCCTGGCACTGGGCCAAATAGGCGCGGGTTCAGTTGCGGGCAAAAACGTGGCAGTGGTGGTGATCGATCATCCGTTGCATGGTGAGCGCGGTTATGCCCTGAGTGGCAGCATGGATACCGTCACCACTTCTGACAATCCGCTGCCCTATCTGAATCTGAGCTACCTGACCGTTGCGCGGGATAACCTGAAGCAGAGCGTAGCGGATCTGCTTGGGCTGCGGCTGGCGATCGGCTTGGCCAATCAGGCTGGTTCGATTGGTGCGAAAGATAGCCTCAAGGTGCACTTCCTCGGTCACTCCCTCGGAGCGATTAGCGGAACCAATCTGTTGGCTGTTGCCAGTCAGCCTACCGGCAGTGCCCAGGCTGATGCGCTGTTTAAATTCGATACTGGCGGTCTGGCGATGCCGGGCGGTGGCATCGCGCCGCTGCTACTCAATTCACCAAGCTTCGGGCCGACCATCAAGATGGGGGTTCTCACCGCGGGCAGCCCTGCGTTGAAGGCCGGGTTTGAGGCTTACGCGCCCAACTGCCAGACGGCGGTGCCGACCTGCTTTGTCAATGAGTTCTTGCCGAGCCTGGACGCGGTGACCCGGGCCAGTGCCGAGAGCACCTTGCAGAGCTATACCTTCGCCGCGCAGAGCGTGCTGGATTCGGCGGACCCGATCAATCTGGGGCGTGGAATCAAGGCGGACATCCCGCTGTTTGCCACCGAAATTGTGGGCGATGGCGCCCTCAACCTGCCGGATCAGGTGATCCCCAACAGCATCGACTCAGCGCCGCTGGGTGGCACCGAGCCGTTGTTCCGAGTGCTGGGTTTGCAGGCGTTGCAAGGCGGGCCGGGGGTGATCCCTGTCAGCCGCCATGCAGCGCGTTTTGTGGCAGGAGGTCACAGTTCGCTGCTGGCGCCTGATGGCAATGACAGCAACGCGCTGGTGACCAGTGAGATCCAGACCCAGTTCGCCAGCTTCTTTATGAGTGGTGGCACTGCCGTACAAGTGACAGACGGTTCCCTGCTCAAGCAGTAAGCCTGTTGCAATATAAAAACGCCGCCCTTCTGGGCGGCGTTCAGATTGCTGAAGAACCCCCCACTTTTTCAAAGAGGGGGGTTCTTTTTTCGCTCGGCTCCATGGGGCTGCTCACTGGCTGACAAGTCGGCCTATCGGCCATCTTCGCCATGAAAAAGGCATCAAAGACCATGCTATCGCCCTAACAAGACCATCTGCCGGGGAATTCGGCGG
>NZ_CDDH01000039.1 GCF_000819725.1 Aeromonas australiensis
GTTCTTCAGCAATCTGAGGCCGCCGCTAGGCGGTCTGTTTTTTATTCCACTCCCGGATTATGACCTTATGACAAAGGCCACATAGACTGTTAGGTAACTACCCGCACAAGGAGTGCACCATGCGTTGCCTGCTCTCTGCTTTCGCCTTACTCACGTTGCTTGTTGCGCTTCCAGCTCCCGCCTTTATCTACTATTCGGAGCAAAACATGCCGCTCAATGGCCAGGATAAAAATGGTCAGCCGGTCGGACTGGCGGTCGAGTTGCTGCGCCTGATGTGGCTCGAGCTGGGGGAACCTGAGCAACCAATCCATTTCTTACCATGGGCTCGCGGGTGGTATCTGCTGACCCAACAACCCGAAGCCATGCTCTTTACCACTGCGCGCACCAAAGCGCGAGACCCCCACTTTCTCTGGGTCTGCCCCATCAGCCACTCGCGAGTGTCGCTGATCGGCCGCAAGCAGGATGCCCCCAAAGTGGCTAGCACAGCGGATCTCGCCAAGCTGAAGATCGGCGTGATGCAGGCGGATGTGGGGGAGCAGCTGCTGCTCAATCGCGGGATCAGCCCGGGCAATATGATGGCGGTGGAGCGCATGGAGCAGGTGGTGCGCCAGCTCATCATGGCGCGCACCGATCTGGTGGCGGGCAACGAGGTTATGTTGCGCCATCAGGCCAAGGCGCTGGGTTTCCCCAGCGAGGATTTTGTCACCGTTGCGATTCTGGCAGAGCAGGACAACTGCTTTGCCTTTAACCCGAGAGCGGACAAAAAGCAGGTTGCCAGACTGCAACAGGCACTGGACAAGGTGCGCCTCAGCAGTGAATACCGGCAGCTGATGGATCGCTACCAACTGCTCAGTATTCTGCCCAAAGAGCAGGAGCCCTTGCTGCGCATCGAGTAAATCGCTCAGGCCCCTGACTCAACATCGGTCGACACAGGGGTCGTGATCAAATGATTGAGAAAAAACCGAAACAATTCGGCCCGCGAATGGAGCCGCAACTTGCCATAGAGGTGCTTGCGGTGATTCTTCACCGTGCCGCTGCCAATCCCGAGCTGTGCGGCAATGGCCTCGGTATCGAGCCCCTGTAACAGTAGTCCCGCCACCTCTCGTTCCCGACGAGTCAACCGATCCCCTCCTACGCTGGCGATGGCCTGCGCTACGGCCACCCTGACTTCAGCGCTGCCTGGCTGTAACGGACTCTGCGCCAGCAGCACTTCCTGCCGCCAGTGCTGACGACAAAGCGAATGTACCAGCGGGAACAGCTGCTCCAGCCTCGCCAGCTCGTCACGGCTGAGGGTACTGCGCTTGTCCAGACGCCCCAGAAACAGCATCAAGGTCAGTCCGTCCCGCACCGGCAGGATCAACCCCACCTCCTCCTGCCAGCCGGTGGCCTGATAGAAGTGGTGGCGATATTCGGGATCGAGCCGCCCTTGGGAGACCTGCGCCAGGGTCCAGACGCCGGCAGGCAAGCCCAGCTCCAGCGCCTGCATAAAGGGGTCCTGACTGAAGTGGCTGGTGAGGTAGCGATCAAACAGCAGAGCCCGCTGATGATTGAGGTTGTCGTAGAGGTAGATGGGCCGCTGCCCCCCCCCCAGCAGCAGGGCGCAATCAAACGCCACCTGCTGCTGGATCAATCGCACCAGCGCCGCTGCAAAGGCGCTGCTGTGCAGGGCATCGACCACTTCGGTCATGCTGCGGGTCAACGCCTCTGTGGCGAGTGCTTGGTTCATGATGGGCGGGTTTCCGGTAGCAGGGAGCAACGTCTCACAAGAAGGGAATGCTAGCACAAGAGTGGCAAAACTGTCCCTCAGGGGACATGTCCGCCCCCAGCCAGAACGGCGAGGATGTGGGCTTTTCCCCCTGCTGTTGGAGTACCCATGATCAACCCCCACCTGCTCGATGAGCTGACCGAGCGCGGCCTGGTGGCCCAGAATTCCGATCCCGCGGCCCTGGCCGATCATCTTGCCACCCCGCGTACCGTCTACTGCGGCTTCGATCCTACCGCCGGCAGCCTGCATATTGGACATCTGGTGCCGCTCTTGATGCTGCGCCGCTTCCAGCTGGCGGGCCACACCCCGGTGGCGCTGGTGGGCGGGGCGACCGGCCTTATCGGCGATCCCAGCTTCAAGGCGACCGAGCGCAGCCTAAACAGTGCCGACACGGTACAGGGTTGGGTCGCCAGCCTGTCTGCCCAAATCAGGGCACTGCTGCCCGCCGATGAGGGCCTGTCGGCCCCGCGACTGGTCAACAATGGTGACTGGATGGGGCAGATGTCCGCCCTCGACTTTCTGCGGGATATCGGCAAGCACTTCTCGGTCAATGCCATGCTGGCGCGAGAGTCCGTCCGCCAGCGGCTGGCCCGCCCGGATCAGGGCATATCGTTCACCGAGTTTTCCTACACCCTGCTGCAATCCTACGACTTTGCGGTGCTCAACCAGCGGCTCGGTTGCACCCTGCAGATTGGCGGCAACGATCAGTGGGGCAATATCACCAGCGGCATGGATCTCACCCGCCGCCTCCATCAGGCGCAGGTGCACGGCATGACCCTGCCCCTTATCACCAAGGCAGACGGCACCAAGTTCGGCAAGACCGAGGGGGGCGCGGTCTGGCTCGATCCGGCGCTCACCTCCCCTTACGCCTTCTACCAGTTCTGGCTCGGCACCGCGGATGAGGATGTCTACCGCTTCCTGCGCTACTACAGCTTTATGTCGCTGAGCGAGATTGATGCGCTGGAAGCGGAAGACGCGAAGCGGCAGGGGCGCAAGCAGGCCCAGCAGGTGTTGGCGAACGAGCTGACCGAACTGGTGCACGGCAAGGCAGCGCTGACGGCGGTGCAGCGCATCAGCGAGCTGCTGTTTAGCGGCGATGTGGCCCGTCTCGGCGAGAGCGATCTGGCCCAGCTGGCGCAGGATGGCATGCCGAGCAGCACCGTCAGCGGTGAGACCGATCTGGTCAGCCTGCTGGTCAGTTGCGGTCTGGCTAGCTCCAGGCGCATCGCCCGCGAACTGCTGGCGGCGGGGGCCATCAGCCTCAATGGTGTGCTCAAGCAGGATGAACAGCTGAGTGCCGATGATCGGCTGTTTGACCGCTACCTGCTGCTGCGCCGGGGCAAGAAGCAGTATCAACTGGTGGAGTGGCAATAAGGCCGCAAGGTGGGAGGATCAACCTCCCCCTTCACGCCGTGCCCCAGTGCAATCTCCTTTGAATCCTGAGTTGCGATCCCTCTCACACCCAGTTTTTCAATCAGCCTCCATACTGGCAGCGGCGAACATGGAGTACGCCACACAATCTGTTCCTCATGAATCAACAAGGATGCTGATGATGAAAAGATGGCTTCTGGTGCTGCTCTGCACCCTGCCCATGCTGGCGCACGCCAGCGGATATACCCAGACCCGCCACCCCATAGTGCTGGTGCACGGCCTGTTCGGCTTCGACCAGCTGCTCGGGGTCGATTACTTCTACGGCATTCCCCAGGCCCTGAGCCGGGATGGTGCCAAAGTCTACGTGGCCCAGGTGTCGGCCACCGCCAGTTCGGAGCAACGGGGGGAGCAGTTGCTCGCCCAGATTGAACTGCTGCTGGCAGCCACCGGCGCCGAAAAGGTCAACCTGATCGGCCACTCCCACGGCAGCCCTACCATCCGCTATGTCGCCTCGGTCGCCCCCGCTCTGGTCGCCTCCGCCACCAGCGTCGGCGGGGTCAACTACGGCTCCGAGATTGCCGATCTGGTGCGGGCCAATGCGGCCCCCGGCAGCGCCGCCGAGCAGCTGGCCGCCGCGGCTGCCCACGCTCTCTCCGGGGTGATTTCACTGCTCTCGGGCGGGAGCCAGCTGCCGCAAGATCCGGTCGCAGCCCTCGATGCGCTCACTAGCAAGGGAGCCAACCAGTTCAACCTGCGCTACCCGGAGGGGTTGCCCAGCCGCTATTGCGGTGAGGGGCCGATGCGGGCCAGCAATGGCGTCTACTACTTCTCCTGGAGCGGACGCAGCAACCTGACCAATCTGCTGGATCCGGTAGATCCTGCACTAGTGCTGACCGGTGCCTTTTTCAAAGAGCCCAATGATGGACTGGTCGGGGTTTGCAGCAGCCACCTCGGCAAGGTGATCGGCACGCATTACCGGATGAACCATCTCGATGAAGTGAACCAGTCATTCGGCATCCATCACCTGTTCGAAACCGATCCGGTCACTCTCTATCGCCAGCACGCCAACCGTCTTAAGGGGCTGGGGCTATGAAGATAGTCACCCTGCTCGCCGTGCCCTGCGCCATCACTCTGCTGCTTGGCGGGGTGCTGCTCTGGCCCAGCGAACCAACGGCAGGCTCATCCCCCGCTCAAGCCAGCCAGCATGCCCAGAGCCACCCGCACGATCCCGAGCAGGAGGCCGCCGATGCCCTGCAGGCGCGCTATCGCACCTTTGTCTCCGCCCAGAGCAGCCTGACGGTACCCACCGAGATCACCCTCGCCAACCTGCAGATCTTGTTCGACGAGAGGGAGCAATTGCGCCAACAAAGTTTCACCCCGGCCGAGCAGGGGCAACTGTTTGCCGAGGATCGACTGATGGAGCAGTTGACCCTGCGCCGCAAAGCCGTGGCAGAAGCGCGAGACAGCGACAAGTCGCAGCTGACCAGCGAGCTGGATCTCTGGCTGGCGGAGCAGCCGAGCTGGTTTCAGGAGGCCGAGGCCAATAGCCGCCTGCTGGGTAAGCTACAAGATCTGGCATTGGTGGAACCGGCCAAACGGGATGCCTTGCTGCTGGAGACGGGAGGACCGGAAGCGGTGGATCGGATGCGCCAGCTGGAGCAGAACCGGCAGGAATTCGACGCACAGCTCAGCGGCTTTCTGGCCGAGCTCAGGCAACTGCCGAACGAGGCCCGGGCAACACAGCAGCCCGATCTGCTGGCGCGCTGGTTCGAGCCCGGACAGTGGCGCCGGGTTGAGGCGCTCACCCGGCTCAAGCTGGGGGAGCCACAAGCCGAATAAGAAGGGGGCCCGCGATGGGCCCCCTTGCTGCTGCGCTTATTGCGGCTTGTTGCCACCCGGCAGCGGCTGCCAGGTGAGGCGGGTCACCTGAGTGCCCTGCACCTCACACTTGAGGTTCAGCTCCTGCCACCCCTTCTCCTGACGCAAGGAGACCTCTCCCTCGATCCCCTGCTTGCCAATCTTCAGCTTCTCCTGCTCGAAGATCACCTTGTCGCCGTGGGCGAGATCCATCAGTTTGCCGTTGCAGAGCCAGTGAGCGAGATCCGCCCCCTTCAGCTTGACGCCCCCCTTGGCCGCCTTCCGTTCGGCCGCGCTCACCACAAACAACTTGCTCAGCTCGGCGGCCCGCTTGGTGAGCCACGCCTGACGCTGCTGCATGCTCATCTTGCTGACGAACTCGGCGGGCTGCCCCTTCTCGTCCAGCCATTGGGTCAGCTTGCCGCTGTCGTCAAAGGCAAACTGGGCGGCGGGCTCTTTGACCCCGAACAGCTTGCCGCCCTTGAAGTAGTAGCGACTCTCCCCTTCCAGCTTGCCCAGCTCGTTCATGATGGGCACGGCGATGATAACAGGGGCACCATCGATCCAGGCCTTGATATCGACGCCGTCATGGCTGAATTGACGGGTATCGAGGGCGCTCGCGGCCCCCTTATCCATCAGAGAGAACTGCTCGGCGAGAGAAGCGGCCAGAGAAGGGAGGGAGCAGAATCCCAGGGTCAGCGCGATCGCTGTGTTGCGCATTGAGTTGTACATAACACTCCTGTGATGGGCCATCCGGCCCGTGGTTAACTCTCTGTCAGCCAGGCCCGCAACCCTTCCCGGTGAGCATCGCTCAGGGGCAGGGATTGGCGGGCTCGGTAGTCAAAGTGGATCAGGGTGGTTTCGGCGGTGACGGCCAGTTCGCCGCCCTGCCAGGCCTCCTGCCAGACCGTGAATGAGCTGGTACCGATGCGGCGCACGCCGGTCTTGATGGTGACCGGCTGGCCGTAGAACAGCTCCCGTTTGAACTGCACTGTGTAGCCCGCGATGATCAGATGCCAGTTATGCACATCCAGCTCAGGGGAGAAGATCCGAAACAGGGGATCCCGCGCCGATTCGAACCAGACCGCCGGCACCGTATTGTTGATATGGCCGAGGGCATCCGTCTCTTGAAAGCGGGGTTGGATCTGCATTTCCAGCATGAGTTGACTCCTTGTCTCTTTGTTTCTGTCCTTGTCCGTTCATGGGACATCAGTGGCCAATGGGTGGCCGCCGGGCATCACCAGCGGATCAGCATGTTACATGATACAGCTGGCCCAAGCACAGGGATGCCAGCGCCCCAGCGATACCGGCCAACGGGTGTCACAGCGCGGCGGATTGTAGGGCTGCACAGAAAAGCGGGCAGTAAAAAGCCCCGCACACCTTGGCTGTGCGGGGCTGGTGCAGATAACCAAACGGCTTGGGGACTAGCCGAGCAGATCGAAGCGATCCGCATTCATCACCTTGTTCCAGGCGGTGATGAAGTCACAGACAAACTTCTCCTTGTTGTCATCCTGGGCATAGACCTCGGCATAGGCGCGCAGCACCGAGTTGGAGCCGAACACCAGATCCACCCGGGTGGCCGTCCACTTCAGCGCGCCGCTGCGGCGATCGCGGATCTCGTAGAGATTGCTCGCTTTCGGCAGCCACTGGTAGCCCATGTCGGTCAGGTTGACGAAGAAGTCGTTGCTGAGCACCCCGACCCGGTCGGTAAAGACCCCGTGCCCGGTACCGCCGTGGTTGGTGCCAAGCACCCGCATCCCGCCCACCAGCGCCGTCATCTCGCAGGCGGTGAGCCCCATCAGCTGGGCGCGATCCAGCAGCAGCTCCTCCGCCGTCACCACATAGTCCTGCTTCAGCCAGTTGCGGAAGCCATCGGCCAGCGGCTCCAGCACCTCGAACGAGGCCACATCGGTCTGGGCCTGAGTGGCATCCCCCCGGCCCGGTGCGAACGGCACGCTCACCGTCACTCCGGCGGCCTGGGCAGCCTGCTCGATGGCGAGGTTGCCCCCCAGCACGATGAGATCCGCGACGCTGACGCCACACTCGGCCGCCAGCTTGTCATAGACCGCCAGTACCTTTGCTAACTTCGCCGGTTCGTTGCCCGGCCAATCCTTCTGCGGCGCCAGCCGGATGCGGGCGCCGTTGGCACCGCCCCGCTTGTCGGAGCCACGGAAAGTACGGGCACTGTCCCAGGCGGTACTCACCCGCTCGCTGATGGAGAGGCCGCTGGCGGCAATCCTGGCTTTGACCGCCGCCACGTCATAATCGGCACGTCCGGCAGGCACCGGATCCTGCCAGATCAGATCTTCTGTCGGCACATAGGGGCCGACATAGCGGCTCTTCGGCCCCATATCCCTGTGGGTCAGCTTGAACCAGGCGCGGGCAAAGGCGTCGGAGAAGGCCGCCGGATCATCGCGGAAACGCTCGGCAATCTTGCGATACTCGGGGTCGAATTTGAGTGCCATGTCGGCATCCGTCATCATGGGTTTGCAGCGGATCGACGGATCCTCCACATCCACCGGCATATCCTCTTCGGCGATATTGATCGGTTCCCACTGATGGGCCCCCGCCGGTGATTTTTGCAACCACCAGTCGTACTTGAACAGCAGCTCGAAGTAGCCGTTGTCCCATTGGGTCGGGTGGGTGGTCCAGGCCCCCTCGATGCCGCTGGTCACAGTGTTGCGGCCGATGCCGCGGCTGTGGTGATTGATCCAGCCGAGCCCCTGCTCCTCGAGGCTGGCCCCTTCCGGCTCGGGGCCAAGCTGTTTGGCATCGCCGTTGCCGTGAGCCTTGCCGACGGTGTGGCCACCGGCGGTCAGTGCCACTGTCTCTTCATCATCCATCGCCATGCGGGCGAAGGTGACTCGCATATCTTGCGCGGTTTTCAGGGGATCGGGCTGGCCATCCACCCCTTCCGGGTTGACGTAGATAAGCCCCATCATCACCGCCGCCAGCGGGTTTTCCAGATCCCGCTCGCCGGAGTAACGACCACCCGGCTTGCCGCTGGGCGCCAGCCACTCTTTTTCCGAGCCCCAGTAGATATCCTTCTCCGGATGCCAGATATCCTCGCGGCCAAAGGCGAAGCCGAAGGTCTTGAGCCCCATGGACTCATAAGCCACGGTGCCCGCCAGAATGATCAAATCGGCCCAGCTGATCTTGTTGCCGTACTTCTTCTTGATGGGCCACAGCAGGCGGCGGGCCTTGTCGAGGTTGGCGTTATCCGGCCAGGAGTTGAGCGGGGCGAAACGCTGGTTGCCGCTGCCGCCACCGCCGCGGCCATCGGCGATGCGATAAGTCCCGGCCGAGTGCCAGGCCATGCGGATCATCAGGCCGCCGTAGTGGCCCCAGTCGGCGGGCCACCACTCCTGACTGTCGGTCATCAGGGCGGTCACATCCTGCTTGAGGGCCGCCATATCGAGCCCCTTCAAGGCTTCCCGATAGTTGAAGCCGGCCCCCAGCGGATTGGTCTTGGTATCGTGTTGATGAAGAATGTCGAGGTTGAGGCTCTTCGGCCACCACGCCATTCTGGACGTCTCGACGGAGGTGGTTCCCCCGTGCATGACCGGGCATTTTCCTGCGGAACTGTCTGAATTATTGCTCATCGTTTTCCTCATTTGCTCTGCTGTCCATAACCTGAAACAGCATGGCACATGCCCATGACGCTATCTGTGATCCCCCTGCGTTTTTGGCGGCTTTGAGTGTTTTGACAACAAGGCTGCCCAGTGCTTGCCTAGCGGCTGGCCAGCTCGGGCCGCAGCCAGGCGCTGCGAAAATCGAACCAGCCGAGGGCGGTCATCCGCACCCCGTGCACGCCGACCCGGCTCTCCAGCTCCAGCCAGTGGTGAAACAGCGGTACAAACCAGCTCTGCTGCTGCACAGTTGCCAGCAGGGCGCGGGGGCCTGGCTCGGCACCGCTGGCCCGCCACTGCATCAACCCTTGCCACAGCTCATGCTGACTGCCCCACACCTTGCGCAGCAAGGGGGTGCCCTGCAACCAGGCGTAGGAAGCAAAGGGGCCGGCATGTTCGAGGTTGAGGGTGCCGAGCCAGAGATCCACATCCTCATCCTCGCCACTCACCCAGCGGCCGTACTCGAGGGTGCGTACCTCGAGCCGGATCCCCTGTTCGGCCAGCAGGCTGCTCATGGCGTTGGCGCACTCGTTGAACTCCAGATGCTGGTTGAAGCAGGCGAGCGCCAAGGTCGTCGGCAACTGCGCCGGTGTGGGCAAGGGCGCGGGCAGCGCTTCGCGCCAGTGGGGCAGCAGACCGAGGGCGCTGGTCCAGCCCCGTTGCAACTCGGGGGCGACCCGCCCCATCAGGGCGACCGGATTGAGCAACTGGCCGAGCCACTGGCGCAGGGCGGGATCCTGCAAGGATCCGGAGCGATCGTCCTGCAGCAGGAAGTAGCAGCCCGACTCCAACTCCGACTCGCCGCGCATGGTGCCGAGCTCAGGGCGGTCACGGCCAAGTTGCAGATGGGTCTCCAGCCGCTCCGCCAGCTCCGGCAGCATCCAGATGTCGATCTCGTCGAGCAGGGCGCGCAGGCCGAAGTAGTCGTCGAAGGCAGTCAGACATAGGTGCAGGGGATCGTTGGCGGCGACCCGATAGGGGCCGGTGCCGACCGGTTGCAGGGCAAAGCCTGGCTCCCCCTTGAGCTCCCGCGGCAAGATGGTTGCCACCGGCTCCGCAAGCAGGTGGGGCAGCCAGGGATCCGGGCTGTCGAGATAGAGATCCAGGGTGCGCGGCCAGGGGCTCTCCAGCCTTGCCAGATGGGCGAATAGCGGGCGATCCCGCAGGGCCAGCAGGCTCTCCATCACATCTTCCACCCCCAGCTCGCGGCCGTGGTGAAAACGCACCGCCGGCCTCAAATAGAAGCGCCAGTGACAGGGGCCCAGACACTCCCAGTGGTGGGCGAGATCCCCTTCGATTTCCCCATTTTCCTCATTTCGCCGGGTCAGGCCGTTGAAGATCTGGCGGCTCAGGTGAATTTCGGAGCGGCGCATCGGGCCGGTGGGCAGCAACTGCGGCAGCGGCCGGTAGTAGGGAACCCGCAGGATCTGGCGCCCTTCCCGGGTGGCCTGACCGAGCTGTTCGATCAGCAGCGGGGTGAGCAGATCGAGGCGATCCTCGGCCAGCCGCACCGCCTGCGCCAGCTGGCCCTGACTGAGCAGATCCCGCAAGCGGCGCCGGATCAGGCTCTCCTGACTGTCGAGCAGGGTGAGCCGGGAGCGCCGCCCCCGCCCCGCTTCCGCCGACCAGCTGAGCCAGCCCTGATCCTGCATCCGCCGCAGCAGCAGGCGGGCGTTGCGCGGGGTGCAGCAGAGCAGGTCTGCTACCTCGGCGAGGCTGATCTCCCGCTCGTCGCTGCCAAGCAGCTGGGCGAGTCGTTGAAATTGCTGATAGAGGCGACCGGTCGGCATAAAAGAGGAAATCCTGTTGCTGTAAGTCATCAGTTTTTACTTCCGCATTTTAGCTCAATACTGCTGGCGAACGTGAGAACCACAGCAGAGGAGCACCATCATGAGCCACGCCAACCCCCTCAAACCGAACCGGATCCAGCAGACCTTGCGCCGTTACTTCAAGCGGATCCTGCCGCGCCCGCTGGCGCTCATCGAGGATCCCATGCAGCAGCTCAACCGCCTGATGCAGTGGGATATGCACCAGATCGATGACAAGGAGTACCGTCGCCGACTCTGATAGATGCCACAGATCTGCCTGTTTACATCGGCCATCAGCCTGATAGATTGGACGTCTATCCATCCGTATTATGATGACATCCAACAAGGAGTGTGTGATGAAAGATGCGACCCTGGCCCTGCACCACGGCTTTGCCAACGACCCCACCACCAAGGCGGTCGCCGTGCCCATCTACCAGACGGTGGCCTACGAGTTCGAGAGCGCCCAGCACGGGGCGGACCTGTTCAATCTGGCGGTGCCCGGCAACATCTACACCCGCATCATGAACCCCACCAACGATGTGCTGGAGCAGCGGATGGCCGCGCTGGAAGGGGGGATCGCTGGCCTGGTGGTCTCGGCAGGTTCCGCCGCCATCACCTACGCCATTCAGGCGCTGACCGCCGCCGGTGACAACATCGTCTCCACCCCTCAACTCTATGGCGGCACCTACACCTTGTTTGCCCACATGCTGCCAAGCTTCGGGGTCGAGGTGCGCTTCGCCAAGGATGACAGCGCCGAGGCCATTGCAGCCCTGATCGACGACAAGACCAAGGCGGTCTACTGCGAGAGCATCGGCAATCCGGCGGGCAATATCGTCGATCTGGCCGCCTTCGCCAAGGTGGCCCACGCCCGTGGCGTGCCGCTTATCGTCGACAACACGGTCGCCACCCCGGTCTTGTGCAAACCCATCGAACACGGTGCCGACATCGTGGTGCACAGCCTGACCAAATATGTCGGCGGCCACGGCAACTCGCTGGGTGGCGTCATCGTCGACTCGGGCAAGTTCCCCTGGGCGGATCACGCCGAGCGCTTCCCACAGCTGACCAAACCCGAACCCTCCTACCACGGGGTGGTCTATACCGAGGCCTTTGGCCCGGCCGCCTTTATCGGTCGGGTGCGTACCGTGCCCCTGCGCAATACCGGCGCGGCGCTGGCGCCGATGAACGCCTTCCTGCTGCTGCAGGGGCTGGAGACCCTGAGCCTGCGGATGGAGCGCCACGTGGATAACGCTCTGCGGGTTGCCCACCACCTCAAACAGCACCCCAAAGTGGCCTGGGTCAGCTACGCCGGCTTGCCGGATCATCCCCACTATCCGCTGGCGGAGAAGTACATGGCCGGTCGCCCCTCGGCCATCCTCTCGTTCGGACTGAAGGATGGCTACGAGGCGGGCGTGCGCTTCTACGATGCGCTCAAGATCTTCAAACGGCTGGTCAACATCGGCGATGCCAAATCGCTGGCCTGCCACCCGGCCTCCACCACCCATCGCCAGCTGAGCGAGGAGGAGCAAGCCAAGGCAGGAGTCAAACCGGAGATGATCCGGCTGTCGGTGGGGATCGAGGCGATTGAGGACATTCTGGCGGATCTGGATCAGGCGCTGGAGGCCTGATCACCGCTCGTCCACACAGAGGGCCCCGCACTGCGGGGCCCTCTTGCATCCGGATCGTTCAAACTAGCCAAGACCCTGTTCAGAGGCTATCTGCCGGTGCCTTGTCCCGACGCGACTTCCACCACCAGCGCAGCCGGATTTGAGAGATAAGCATCCCCGCCAACATCAGGGCACAACCGGCGATGGCACGCTCGTCCAGGATCTCACCCAGCAATAACACTCCGCCGACCGCGGCAAATACCGTCTCCAGACTGAGGATAATGGCGGCATGGGCCGGATGGGCACCCCGCTGCCCCAGCACCTGCAGGGTATAACCCACCCCGACCGACACCAGCCCGGCATAGAGCAGCGCCTGCCAACCGGCCACGGCGCCGCTAACAGTCGGGGTTTCGATAACAAAGGCAGTGGCGAGGCTGAGCAGGCCACAAACTGCACCTCGGCGAGCTTGATGGGAGCAACCCGGTTGGAGTAGTGATCCACCAGCAGCAGGTGGATCGCCCAGAACAGCGCCCCTATCACCTGCAACAGATCACCGTAGCCGATGGTGAACTCGTCGGTGACGCTCAGCACATAGAGACCGACCAGCGCGATAACGGCACCAAACCAGGTATTGCTCCCTGTCTTGTGGCGCAGCAGCAGACCAAGCAGGGGTACCAGAATGATGTAGAGCCCGGTAATGAAACCGGCCTTGGCGGCGGTGGTATAGAGCAGCCCCACCTGCTGCAGGGAGGCGGCACAGAACAGCACCAGCCCGGCCAGCACACCACCGATCAGCAGTTGGCGCTGGTCGCCCGTGGCAGCCATTGGTTGTCGGGATTTGAGCCACCAGAGCAGCGGCAGCAGGGAGAGGGCGCCGAGCAGAAAGCGCAGCCCATTGAAGGTATAGGGCCCCATGTGATCCATCCCGAGGCGCTGGGCGACAAAGCCCATACCCCAGATGGTGGCGGCCATCAGCAACATCAGATTGGAGCGCATGGCGATTCTTCCTTAAATCGGCGCGTGACGGGTTATCCGATCCAAGATACCCGCCTCTCTACCCCCTTGTCTTTAGCGCGACAGCTGTTTTGTCAACACGACAAGCAGGGCAATCAGTAGCAGATTGCCCCGCAGGATCCAGATCACCCAAACGTGCTGCTGGCTGGAGATCATCGGCGCCTTGCCCAGCCGCAGGGCGCGGCGCCAGCGATAGAAGAGACGACTGGGATAGTCCAGAGTGCCAACCATCAGCAGAAACAGCCCTACTTTGATCCCGTGAGCCGGATGGGCAAAGAGCTCTGCCACCGGGCTGGCATGCTCGAGGGCCAATAAACAACCGCTGGCAAAAATGGAGAAGAGTGCCAGCGCCGCCACCCCATCTGCCAGCAGCAGGCGGCGCACCCGCAGCATGTTCAGGCCGCGATGAAAGATCAGATATTCAA
Source organism: Aeromonas australiensis (assembly GCF_000819725.1). Classification (GTDB taxonomy): domain Bacteria; phylum Pseudomonadota; class Gammaproteobacteria; order Enterobacterales; family Aeromonadaceae; genus Aeromonas; species Aeromonas australiensis. The sequence continues at coordinate 13,474 of NZ_CDDH01000039.1, forward strand.
CACCGAGGGCAAGGCTCAGCACCACCATGCTGCTGTAATGCGCCATGAAGAGCAGAGTGTGGTTCAGCATGGTAACAATCTCATGTTCTGCCTTTAGACGAGCCGGGTGTCATCATATATGCTGGAGTCACTCGAGCCGAAAAGGATGTGGTCATGCCTCCCAGCCCCCCGCGAAAAACCTGGTCCCTGATCGCCAGAATGCGCCTGGGTTTAGTCTTGCTGTTCATTCCCGTACTACTGCTGGGCTCCGTCTACTACCTGCATATGGAACGCACCCTGCGCCACGAGCAGCAACAGAACCTGATTGCTCGCAACACCCAGTTTTTCCACACCCTGCTTGAGCCCTATCTCGAAAACCTGGAACGTCAGTTTACGCTTATTTATCAGCAGGTAAATTATCAGGATTTCAACGGCCCAACGATCCGCAACGGGGAATACTATCTGCAAGCCTGGCGCGCCTACCACAAGGTGATGAGTCTCGATTACGTCTATGTGGGCACCGAACAACGCCAGATGCTGATCCACCCCTCCTGGCAGGCCGACGAGCAGTTTGATCCCCGCAACCGCCCCTGGTATCTGCTGGCCGCCAGCCATCCCGGACAGATTGTCTGGACCGATCCTTATTACGACTACACCTTGGGCACTCTCACCATGGCGCTGGCCAGGGTGATTGAAGATCCTGACGGCAAGCGGGTCGGCGTACTATCGCTGGATACCCAGCTCACCCCCCTCGCCAGCTGGCTCAACAACAAGCATGATGAGACTCACCCCCTGGGGGCTGGCTATCAGATCCTGCTCAACCATGACGGACTGGTGCTGGCCCATTCGGATCGCGAGCGGGTATTCAAACCCCTCGCTCACCCCGACTGGCTGGCCCGGATGCAACAGCCGCAGGGCTTTTTCCTCGATGATGCCAGCGGCCTGATGGTCTCCTACTACCGCATCCCCGAGCAGCGCTGGATCCTGCTCAGCGTCGAGCCGACTGCCAGCATGCAACAGGTGATCGACAGCGTCTCCATCAACGTGCAGCTGATGATTGCCGTCGCCTGCACTCTCTATCTGCTGCTGGCCCTGCTCTGGTCCCGTTACTTCCGCCGGATGCTGGGGGAGATCACCCAGCTGATCCGCGCCAGCCGCTCCGGCGGTATCGCCTACAACGGCAGCCGCATGCTGGAGCTGGCTAAGGTCTATGAAGAGATGGATGCCGCCAGCCAGGACTTTGCCCAGATCCGCCAGCAAGCCCATCAGGACAAGCTCACCGGCCTCTACAATCGCCGTTTCTTCGACGAGTGCCTGCAGCAGCAGCTCAACAGTGGCGCCCCCTTCGGGGTGGCGATGTTCGATCTGGATAACTTCAAGCAGGTCAACGACACCTTCGGCCACCAGACAGGTGATGTGGTACTCAGGCGGGTGAGCAAGCTGGGCATGAATCTGTTCCACGAGTGGGGCTGGTTCTGCCGCTACGGCGGCGAAGAGCTGGTGCTGATCTTCCGACTGGAGATGCCGATGCACGAGATGGCCTCCCTGCTGGAGACGTTTCGGCTGGCAGTCGAAAAACTGGAATGGCGTGAGCCCGGCCTCACCGTCACCATCAGCGGCGGGGTAGCCTTCAGTTACTCAGGACTCTCGGCCAAGGCGCTGGTGGAGCTGGCTGACAGCGGAGTTTACCAAGCCAAGCGGGAGGGCAAAAACCGCATCTGCTTCCCCCAGAGCCGTGTCAGCGACCTGATGAACGAAGACCCCCCTCCTCACCTCGATCAGACTCGACGGCATGCCCATTAAGTGGAAGTGTGATGCCAGCGGAACACCAAAACCAAGAGAGAGGCAATCGCCTCTCTCTTTGCTTTATCCCGTTTTCCCGCGATAACTCAGCGCTGCCACTCCCACACCGGCCAGCCCAGCTCCTCGGCCTGCTGGCGCAGAGTGGGGGCCGGATTGACCCCGTGGGGATGGCTCACCGCCCGCAACATGGGCAGATCGTTATGGGAGTCGCTGTAGCCAAAGCTCCCCTGCCAAAGGTGATCGCGCCCGGCAAACAGCTGGTTGATGCGGGCCACCTTGCCTTCGCGAAAACTGAGGGTGCCGCGGGTCTGGCCGGTCAGCATCCCCTCCTCCTCATCGAGCAGGATAGCGACACAGTGATCCATCCCCAGCATCTTCGCCATGGGGGCCACCAGATGCTCGCCGGAGGCGGAGATAAGTACCAGCTCGTCGCCCCGCTCCCGATGCCATTCGATACGCGCCAACCCCTCGGGGTAGAGGCGCTCGCGCAGCACCTGCTCGGCAAAGCGGGTAGAGAGTGAATCGAGCCACTGGCGCGTCTTGCCCGCCAGCGGTTGCAGGGTGAAAGCCATGTACTGGTGCATGTCCATCTTGCCCTGATGATAGAGGGACATCATGGCCTGCTCCTCAGCGATCATGCTGGCGGGGGCCAGCTCCTCGGCCACCATGTACGCCAGCCAGAGGCTGGCAGAATCCCCGGCAATCAGGGTTTCATCCAGATCAAACAGTGCCAGTGCCATGAGCTCTCCTTGCGATAACAACGAAAATGATACGAGGCGTCATGCTACCTCACAGAGTTGATCCCGGGCCACCACCAGGGTCACGACGCTGCCGGTGGCCAGCAGATCGCCAGCCGAACGGTTGAGGCTATCCACCGTCAACAGCCCCGCCTCGCACTCCACCTGATAGCGGATCACGTTACCGAGCAGCTGTTGCTGGCGAATGATGCCGGGCAGGCTGGGCTCGCTGCTGGTTGCCCCGGCTGGCAACAGGGTGATGGACTCTGGCCGCAGCGCCAGCTTGCCCTGAAAACGGGGGCCGAACAGCGACTTGCCCTGCTCGGCGCCAAGCAGGTTGTAGTTGCCGATAAAGCCCGCCACAAACTCGCTGGCGGGACGGGTATAGATCTCCTCCGGCGTGCCGCTCTGGACGATGGATCCCTTGTTCATCAGAAAGATCCGGTCCGACATGGTGAGCGCCTCCTCCTGATCGTGGGTCACGAAGATGGTAGTGAGCTCGAGGCGTTGCTGGATCTCGCGGATCTGCTGGCGCAGGCTGCGGCGGATGCGGGCATCGAGCGCCGAGAGCGGCTCGTCCAGCAGCAGGATCCGTGGCTGCACCACCAGCGCCCGGGCCAGCGCCACTCGCTGACGCTGGCCGCCGGAGAGCTCGGCCGGATAGCGGCGCTCGAAACCGATCAGCTCCACCAGCTCAAGCGCCTCCTGCACGCTGGCGGCCAGCTCCCGCCCCGGCTGGGGTTTCATCTTGAGGCCGAAGGCAACGTTGTCCCACACCGTCATGTTGGGGAACAGCGCATAACTCTGGAACACCATGCCGATGCCCCGCTTCTGGGGTGCCTGCCAGGTGATATCTTCACCGGCCACCCACACCTGACCGCCATCCACCGGAGTGAGCCCGGCCAGCGCCCGCAGCAGGGTGGACTTGCCACAGCCGGAGGGGCCGAGCAGGGTCACCAGCTCCCCCTTGCGAATGCCGAATTCGATCCCCTCGAACACAGGGGTATCACCGTAGGATTTGTGCAACTGATTGACTTCTAAATGAAACATCTTGGATCACCGATGAAATCTGTTGGCCGCCCAGGTGAGCAGCAGGGTCAGCAGGAAGTAGCTCATCACCAGCGCACTGGTGAAGTGGCCAGAAGTGGCGCGCATGTTGTAGAGGTAGACCTGCAGGGTCTCGTAACGGGTGCCCACCAGCATATTGGCAAACACGAACTCGCCGAGCAGGAAGGAGAGGGAGAGAAACAGCGCCGCCAGCAGCCCCTTGCGCAGACAGGGGATCACCACCAGCAAGAAGGCGCGCCGACTACTCGCCCCCAGCAGGTGGGCGGCATCCATCAAATCCCTGAGCGGCACCCCTTGCAGGCTATTTGCCAGCGCCCGGTACATAAAGGGGAGCACCACGGTGAACCAGGTGCCAATCAGGATCCACGGCGTGCCGATAATGGGCAGGACACCATCGGCGTAGATCTGCAGCAGCCCCACTGACGAGACCACAGGTGGCACCGCGAAGGGGAGCAGGATCAACAGGTTCATCCAGGGATCCAGCTTTGGGAAGTAGTAGGCCACCACCAGTACGGTCGGCACCAGCACCAGGGTCCCCAGCAGCAGGGTGGCGAAGCAGACCAACAGGCTTCGACCAAACGCCGCCAGAAAGCGCGGGTCGCCCCACAGCTTGAGATACCAGTCGAGGGTGAAGCCATCCGGCAGCAGGGTCGCCCCCCAGCGGGTAGAGATGGAGTAGAGAAACGTGGCCAGCAGCGGCAGCAGCAGGGTGGCGACCAGCCCACCCAACACCCACTTGGGCCAGCGCGGCGTCAAATCATGCATGGGATTGCCCCTTGTTCACATAGCTCTTTTTCAGCAGCCACTGGTTGGCGGCCGTTACCACCCCCAGCAGCACCATCAGGATCACCGCCAGCGCCGCCGCCATATTGGGCTCGAGGAAGATATCGCCGGAGACCAGACTGGCCACCCGGATGGTCACCAGATTGAAGTTACCGGTGGTGAGGGCATAGGCAGAGGCATAGGCCCCCACCGCGTTGGCAAACAGGATGATCAGGGTGCCGAGCAGCGCAGGCGTCAGCACCGGCAGCGCCACATGCCACACATATTGGCGCTTGCTCGCCCCCAGCAGCGCGGCCGCTTGCGGCCACTCATCCTGCAGCGCATCGAACGCCGGATAGAGCAGCAGCAGGGCGAGCGGGATCTGGAAGTAGGTATAGATGAGGATGAGACCCGACCCCGAGTAGAGGTTGAAGCCGTCGATCAATCCCCAGGATTTGAGCAGCAGGGTGATGGCGCCATTGATGCCGAGAATGATGATAAAGGCAAAGGCCAGCGGCACCCCGCTGAAGTTGCCGGTCATGGTCACAAAGGCCAGCAGCACCCGTTTGACCCGCTCGCCGCTGTGGCGCAGCGCCGCCGCCCCGAGGGTGCCGATGGCCAGCCCCGCCAGACTACTGATACCGGCGATGCGCAAGGAGTTGGTGAAGGATTGCAGGTAGAAGGGAGAGCTCAAAATCTCGCGGTAATGGCCGAGTCCCCAGCCATCGGGGGTCTGAAAACTGCCCACCAGAACCCACACCATGGGGGCGAGTTGGAACAGGATCATCAAGAGCACAAACGGCAGCAGCACCAGTGCAGGCAGCCACTGGCGGCGTGTCTGGCGTTGGGTGGCCACGGGTTGATCCACCAGGATCTCGGTGGTGGCAGGCATCATCAGTGCACCTCGCGCAAAAAGGCTGCCTTGAGCAGCGGGGGAGCCACCGGCTTGTGGTGGGGAATGCCCAGCAGATCCGCCATCAGGGCGCAGAGCTGGGTCTGGACGATCACCACCCCATCCGGCCAGCGCTCGATAAAAGCCTCGCCAAACAGCCAGAGCGGTACCAGGCGCTCTTCGGGCAGGGTGCCGCCGTGGCTGAGATCATTGTTCATGCCGTGATCCGAGGTGATCACTACCTGATACCCCTCCACCAGCCACTGGGGCAGCAGATCGGCCAGCAGGCTGTCCATCCGGCGCGCCTGGTTGCGGTACTGGCGGGAATCGAGACCAAACTTGTGCCCCGCATCATCCACCCCCATCGGGTGGATCAGCAGAAAATCGGGATCGTACTGGCTGCGCAGCCACTCGCCATCCATCAGCAGATGGCTGTCGGGGTAGTGGTCATCCCAGTAGAAGCAGCCGTGCTGGATCGGCAACTGCTCGTCGTGGGTAAAGCGATCGCGGGCCGCCAGCCAGGGGCTCCTGTTGTAAAGCTCGCTCACCCAATGGTAGGCCGCCGCCGCGGTGCGTTTGCCTGCGGTGCGAGCCAGATGGAAGATGGATTCGTGTTGACTGAGGCGACTCACTCCGTTGTGAGTGATGCCGCTCGCCACCGGTGGCACGCCGGTCAGGATGCACTCGTAGAGAGGGCGAGAGAGGGATGGCAGGGCCGAGTCGAGGGTCGTGTAGAGGCCACGTCCGGCCTCCACCATACCACCGAGGTAGCCCATGGTGTGGGCTACCTCGGCTGCCAGGCCATCCACAAGTACCACTATTACCTTGTGTTGCACCGGATTCACCTTACTGCATGTGGATCATGACGTTCTCTTGCCACTGGCGCGGCAGGGCCTTGGAGCTCTGCTCCCAGGCGGCATGGTCGCTGACCGGTTTGGCATTGGCATACTGCTCGGCCGGTAGCAGCTTGGCCTTCACGTCATCCGGCAGGGTCACGTTGCTGCGGATGGGGCGGGCGTAACCACGAGCCAGGTTGATTTGACCGGCATCGGAGAGGATATATTCCCGCGCCAGCTTGGCGGCGTTGGGGTGCTTGGCCCACTTGTTGATGATGGTGGTGTAACCGGCGATGACGGAGCCGTCGCTCGGGATCACCACCTCAAACTTCTTGGGGTCGATCTTGTCGCGGTAGTTGAGGGCGTTGAAGTCCCACAGCACCCCCACTTCCACTTCACCCTTCTCGATATTGGCGATGGTGGGGTCGTTCAGGGAGAGACGACCCTGCTTGGCCAGCTGGCCGAACAGCTCCAGCGCAGGTTTCAGGTTCTTCTCGCTGCCGCCAGTGGCATAGGCCGCCGCCAGCACGCCGTTGTTGGCCTGAGAAGCGACGCCCACATCACCCAGGGTCACCTTGTAGTCACCACCCAACAGGGATTGCCAGCTGGTGGGGGCCGCCTTGACCAGATCCTTGTTGATCAGGAAAGCGATAGTGCCGGTATAGGCCAGCATCCAGTGACCGTCCGCATCCTTGGCCCAGTTGGGAATGTCGGCCCAGGTGGAGGGTTTATAGGGCTGGGTAACACCCTGTTTGACCGCCACCGGACCGAAGGCACCGCCCACGTCGCCGATATCGGCGGTGGCATTGGCCTTCTCGGCGGCGAACTTGGCGATCTCCTGCGCCGAGCTCATGTCGGTATCCTGATGCTTGATGCCGTAGATGCTGCCGAGCTGCTGCCAGGTATCCTTCCAGTTGGCCCAGCTGTCAGGCATGCCGACACTGAACAGCTGGCCCTCGCCGCGGGCAGCCTTTTCGAGATCCGCGATATTCTCGGCAGCATAGAGCGGCTGACTGATGGCCACCAGGGCCAGTGCACTTGCGATCACGCTTTTCATCATCCCATCCTTCTGGACTAGGTCAGTTAAGGTTCGAGAGGGATGCTAGAGGGGAAATATGACGGCGGTGGGGCACTTTGATGGCAATTTCATGACAATTACCCTGTCACGCAGCTGTCATCCACAGCGGTTACAACTCTGAACCCCAGTGAGACTGGACTATTCCAGCAAGGGCTAAGCCAGCCCGCACAGCCAGAATGAGCGACAGGGATATGAGCGTGATTGAACCGAGGTTGAACGAACGGGTGGCGGCAGATGGCCGCGCCTCCAAGTGCGAGCAGATTTGCCAGACCCTGCGCCGCTATATCGGCAGCGGCCAGCTGGCGGCCGGGCAGCAGTTGCCAGCCGAACGAGCCCTGAGCGAGCGTTTTGCTACCACCCGCATCACCATCAAGGAGGCGCTCTCCAGCCTCGAGGCAGATGGTCTTATCTATCGGGCCGAACGGCGCGGCTGGTTTGTGGCACCGCCCCGCCTCACCTACGATCCCGCCATCCACACCCACTTTCACCAGTGGATTGGCGAGCAGCAGCGCACCGCCGAAACCCGGGTACTGGCTCACGGCTGTGCGCTTGCCAGCAGCGAACTGTGTCACTGGATGGGGCTGGAACCCTTCACTCCACTTTATGAGATCCGCCGCCTGCGCCTTATCGACGCTCGCCCTGTGCTCCACGTCAGCCACCATCTGCTGGCGAACCGCTTTCCCGATATCGCCAGCGCGCCGCTGGCCAGCTCCCTTACCGAGCTCTACCGGCAGCGTTATGGTATAGCCCAAGGCTGGGCGAGTCTCGAGATCACCCCTTCGGCGGCGCGGGGAGAGATAGCCCGCGCCCTCAACCTGGCACAGGGCAGCGCTGTGCTGCGGCTGGTGCGGGTCAATTACGATGAAAAGGGGGCCCTGGTGGATTGCGATATCGAACACTGGCGCCCCGATGCCATCCGCATTTGTCTGGATACGCGGGCATTGCAGCCGCTCGCAGGCAAGCTGCAACAAACCCGGCTCGCCGATTAGGCTCCAGCCAAGATGGCGGATCCCGCAGGATCCGCCAGGATCAGTTGTCGATATTGGGGATCAGGTCGTCGAAACTCTGATAGCCACAGTCGGCCAGCTGCAGCGACATTGTGTAGGTCTTGGCGTGCTCCTGCTGGCCGATGGCAGGGCGGTTGAGCTTGATCTCCTGATGCCAGTACTCCTTCATTCGATCGATCAGCGCCATCGCCTCCCCTTCGTTGAGGTGCAACTGGCAGAGCGCCATATAGTTGTTCGACTTGTGCATATTCTCCACCAGATACTCCCCCAGCACCGACATCGCCTGGCGCGCCTGCTGACGGGCAAAACGGCTGTGCTGCTCGAAGCTGATCCGCTCACTGATGAGGAAGTGGTAGCTGTTGTCGATACCCAACTGCAAGATGCCGAGTTTCTCCAGCTTGCGCAGATAGAGGTAGCAGGAGGCATCGGTCAGACTGTACTCCCGCTTGAGATCGATCAGCGTCTTGTCACGCCAGAAGATATTGGCGAGAAAAGCATAAAGCCCCGGCTCGTTGTGAAACGCCTCGTCCTGCTCCTGAGTGAAGACGGCGCGGCGGCTCTGGGCATCCTGGGTTTTGTCCAGCAGCTCCTCGAACGAGAGCCCCACCAGATGGCAGATCTCCAGCAGGGTATCGAACGGCAGCGAGGGCTTGTTCATCATCCGCTTCACAGTCGCGATGGAGACACCCATCGCCTCAGCCAGGGTCTGATAGCGGATCCCCTTGTCAGTCAGGGTCTTCTTCAGGGTGTCGAGAATATTGTTGGCCAGGGTCTGGCTGTAGGTCATGCCACTCTTCCTTGTTATCGCACTTTCATTGCATGGTTATGCCGAGTCAGCTTCTGACCTGTTGTTACCTTCAGGGCTCAGATATTGACACCTAAAAAACACAGAGGAGAAAAAAACACCTATAACACCCATCAGGACAGACCAGTTAAGCAGCAAGGTCGCAAAATATGACACCTGACAGTGCATATCTTTCAACCTAAAAACATTTTACTAGTGCTGCATAGAACATCGCGCATAATCGAGAGCGTCGAATTCAAAACCCTTCCTGGTTGAGAAATCGATTGTTTGCTTCCAAATTTTTGCTTTTAAACCGCAAGGTTTTTTTTCTTTCCTGGCATTGGGCGGCGCTGATAGCAACGCCCTTTTCTTTTGCCCGCATCCGGCAATAAAAGCAACACCCGCTCCACCCCTCTATTGAATCGCGATTGCTACCCGATATCGGACAACAGACAGCCCCCGCCAATGGCAGATGCTTGCATCCCCGTTGCTGCACTCAGCAAAAATGATGGGTTGTCACGGCATTGTGTCAGTGCCCATGCAAAAGGGCCGCACACTATCTGCCAGCGGTCGCCACATTATGCGGCTCATGCAGCCCGCGTCACCTTTTCACCCAGAGCAAAAAATGCACCATTCTGGGGCGCTGGGTTGGCGCAGCCCTGCCCAAATTGGGTTGAGCTGGATGGCAATAGCGGGGAATTTAAAATAAGCCCTTGAATAAAAAGGGAAATAAATTGTGGCGCAATAATTGCCTTTATCTTGCTGAACCACCACGGATTGGGGAAAAGCCATGAAACTGATCACTGCCATCATCAAGCCATTCAAACTGGATGACGTTCGCGAAGCCATCGCCCACCTCGGGGTCGAGGGGCTGACAGTCTCCGAGGTCAAGGGATTCGGCCGCCAGAAGGGACATACCGAGCTCTATCGCGGTGCCGAGTACCAAGTGGATTTCCTGCCCAAGGTAAAGCTGGAGATCGCCACTCTGAGCGAGAATGTCGAGCAGATCATCGAAGCCATCTGCAAAGCCGCCTACACCGGCAAGATCGGTGACGGCAAAATTTTCGTCTATGACCTGCAGGCCGCGGTGCGCATTCGCACCGGCGAGACCGACGCAGAAGCCCTTTGATCCAACAGGAAGCGAGGAACACAACATGGAAGAGTTGCTCACATCGGTTTCAGAGCTGCGTTATGCACTCGATACCTTTTATCTGCTTATCTCGGGCGTACTGGTGATGTGGATGGCCGCCGGGTTCGCCATGCTGGAGGCGGGTCTGGTGCGCGCCAAAAACACCACCGAGATCCTGACCAAAAACATCCTGCTCTATGCCATCGCCTGCATTATGTTCCTGCTGGTCGGCTACAACATCATGTACGTCAACAACGGCGAAGGGGGCTGGCTGCCCAGCTTCGGCGGCCTGCTCGGCAGCCAGGCCGATGACGCCGGTCACTCCCTGCACTCCGACTTCTTCTTCCAGGTGGTGTTCGTCGCCACCGCCACCTCCATTGTCTCGGGCGCTGTGGCCGAGCGGATGAAACTCTGGTCCTTCCTGCTGTTCTGCGTGGTCATGACCGGCGTCATCTACCCGATGGAAGGCTACTGGACCTGGGGAGGCGGCTTCCTGAGCGAGGCGGGCTTCTCCGACTTCGCAGGCTCCGGCATCGTCCATATGGCGGGTGCCTCTGCCGCCCTGGCCGCCGTGCTGCTGCTCGGGGCCCGTCGCGGCAAATATGGCAAGCACGGCGAGATCTACCCGATCCCGGGCTCCAACCTGCCGCTGGCCACCCTGGGCACCCTGATCCTCTGGATGGGCTGGTTCGGCTTCAACGGCGGCTCCCAGCTGGCGCTCTCCAGCGCGGCTGACGCCACCGCCATCGGCACCGTGTTCGTCAACACCAACGCCGCCGCTGCCGCCGGCGTGGTGGGCGCCCTGCTGGTCACCAAACTCACCTGGGGCAAGGCCGACCTGACCATGGTACTGAACGGCGCCCTGGGTGGCTTGGTCGCCATCACCGCCGACCCGGCCTCTCCCAGCCCGCTGTTCGCCTCGCTGATCGGTGCGCTGGCCGGCGCCCTGGTGGTCTACGCCATCGTCACCCTGGACAAGCTGAAGATCGACGATCCAGTGGGCGCCATCTCGGTGCATGGGGTATGCGGCCTGTTCGGCCTGATGGTCGTGCCCCTCACCAACGAGAGCGCCACCTTCACAGCCCAGCTGCTGGGCGCAGCCGTCATCTTCGGCTGGGTCTTCGGTGCCTCCCTCATCGTCTGGAGCCTGCTCAAGGCCACTCTGGGGCTGCGCGTCAGCGAAGAGGAAGAGCTGATGGGCGTGGATGTCCACGAGTGCGGCATCGACGCCTACCCCGAGTTCGTCACCGTCAAATCCAGCTGATCAACCGAAGGGCATAATATCCGCCTCCAGCAGGGCCGCAGGGAAACCTCCGGCCCTGCGCTTTTTCGGCGGCGCACTGCGAAGCCCAACAGACGAGATACGCTCAGCCACAACCTACACAATCGGTGGGTTGGTGTTGAGCCTGCGAAGCCCAACATACTCGATTACCCAATTACGCGATCGTCCGATTACGCTTCGCTA
>NZ_CDDH01000040.1 GCF_000819725.1 Aeromonas australiensis
CCAGCCCGCTCACCTTGGCCATTCGGGCCTGTGCGGTGAGCAGCGCCTGTTCGGCCTGTTGCAGCTCAACCAGCGCCTTGGGGGCAGCAGCAAACATCTGCAGCTCGGCCTGACCATCCAGATAGTCCACCATCCGGGTGCGCAGGGTCGATTTTTCGGCAATCAGCGCCTGACCGGGACGACGGCCGAGGAAGTAGAACACCAGCGGCAGGGCAATCATGCCAAACAGCAGAATGGCACCCAGGGTAAGGGCGAGGCGACTGTCGAAAAACGACAGGAAGAAGACCAGTCCGGCAGTGCTGAGCAGGGCCGCGCCTATGGGGGTGATCAGCCGCAGATAGACGTGATCCATCGCATCGATGTCGGCCACCAGTCGGTTGAGCAGATCCGCCTGACGGAAACCGGCCAGGGTACCGGTTGAGAGCGGCGAGAGTTTCTGCCAGAACCAGACCCGCAACCGGGTCAGTACCCGGAAGGTGGCGTCGTGGCTCACTACCCGCTCACCCCAGCGACCGGCGGTGCGAATGATGGAGAAGAAGCGCACCCCGCCCGCTGGGGTCATGTAGTTAAAGGCATGGGTCGTCGCAACAGTCATCCCCGCCACGGCGGCGGCGGAGAGGAACCAGCCAGAGAGGGAGAGTAGCCCCATGCCGGCTGCCAGGGTCACCAGCGCCAGCAGCAAACCAAGGGTGAGGCTGAGCCAGTGTTGGCGATAGAGGCGCAGAAACGGCAACAGATCACTCATCGAGAGAACCTCCGGAACGTTGGGCGA
>NZ_CDDH01000041.1 GCF_000819725.1 Aeromonas australiensis
GAATATAGCCGAGCCACTGCTGCTTGGCCTGTACGCACATCAGAGTTGCGACCACCCCCGTCATCACGTAACCCGCCACGCCCGCCCCCCAGAGGCTGTCGCCATGGATCAGCAACAGTGCCCACAGCATGCCGCTGGTGTTGCAGAAGAGAGTCTGCAGCAGCGCCTTGTAGCCGCCGCTTGACGCGAAATAGCTGGTGCAGCCGAGAAAGCCGACCCAGGAGATAAGGCCGAACGCAACGGCGATCCAGCCCCAGAGGGCGGAGAGAATACCAGTGGTGATGGCGATGGCGATCAGTGGGCTCATGGGGTGACTCTTCAGTTGGCTTCGCAAAATGGGCAGCCTACCCCCGGCAATCGGGGCGGCAAGCGGGGGCGGAATTGTGTGTGATCTTCATCACCCTTTTCAACTCGGGAATACGCTTGCGCTCGCGAAAAAAATTCATTGGTGACCGGCCTGGCACTCGGTCATAGTTAGAGGCCCTGTCCTGCTCATGGAGTGAGTCTGATGGCGCCAAATGTGATCGTTCCCCTGCTGGTGTTCGTACTGCTGTTTCTGGTCGGCACCATGGCCAAGGCACTGCCCCTGTACTACCTGATGTGAATGTGCGTGAAATAAAAATCTGCCGGGGCGGGTCCTATCCATACTGCCTCACTCTGCCCCGGGAGTTTTTCATGTTGATCAAGCGACGTAGCGCTCACCCCCTCACCGAACAGGATGTCACCCCGGAAGCCGTCTATCAGGACCGCCGCCTTATTCTTAAGGGGCTGGGTCTGGGCGCGGCCACCCTGGCGTTTCCCACTCAGGCCGGCGTGCTCGACCTGCTGCGTGGTAGAGAGGATGCTCCCCAATTAGCCACCAAACCGCTCAACAGCAAGCCTGCCGAGCGCCCGGCCAATCTGGTACTGACACCGGAAGAGAAGGCCACCCGTTACAACAACTTCTATGAGCTGGGCACCGACAAGTCCGATCCTGCTCGTAATGCCCATTACCTCAAACCCGAACCCTGGACCTTGAAAGTCGAGGGGGAGGTGGCCAAGCCGTTTACCCTGGATGTCTGGGATCTCATCAACAAAACCGAGCTGGAGGAGCGGATCTACCGGCTGCGCTGCGTCGAAGCCTGGTCCATGGTACTGCCCTGGAACGGCATCTCGCTGGCAGAGATTATCCGCCGTGCCGAGCCCACCAGTCGCGCCAAGTTTGTCGCCTTCGAAACCCTGTTTGATCCGAAGCAGCTGCCGGGGCAGGCCTCCAGTCTGGGGGGCGGTATCGAATATCCCTACGTCGAAGGGCTGCGTATCGACGAGGCGATGCACCCTCTCTCTTTCCTTGCGATGGGGCTCTATGGCAAGACCCTGCCCGCCCAGAATGGTGCGCCGATCCGGCTGGTGGTGCCGTGGAAGTATGGCTTCAAGAGCATCAAGAGTATCGTCTCGATCCGGTTGGTAGAGGAGATGCCACCCACCACCTGGAACCTGCTGGCACCCAATGAATATGGCTTCTACGCCAACGTCAACCCGCAGGTGGATCACCCGCGCTGGAGTCAGGCCAGCGAGCGCTTTATCGGCGAGGGCGGAGTGTTTGGCGCCAAGCGTCAGCCGACCCTGATGTTCAACGGCTATGGTAACGAAGTCGCCTCGCTCTATCAGGGGATGGATCTGCGCCAATGGTACTGAGATTGAAACCGGCCCATATCAGCGGTTTGCGGGCGCTGGTGCATCTGGGCTCCCTCGGGTTTCTGCTCTGGCTGGTTTTTGCCATTCCGGCCGGTCTGCTGGGGGGCGATCCGGTGCCCGAGCTTATCCACTACCTCGGCAAGGGGGCGCTCAACCTGCTGCTGCTCACCCTGCTGGTGTCGCCGTTGGCCAGGCGCTGGCGGCAGGGGCAGCTCATCAAGCTGCGCCGTCCCCTCGGGCTCTGGTGTTTTACCTGGGCACTGCTCCACTTCATGGCGTGGCTGGGGCTGGATCTGCAGTTTGACTGGGGCCTGATTGGCGGCGAGCTGGTCAGGCGCAGCTATATCATGGTGGGGATGGTGGCCCTGCTGCTGCTGGCCGCCCTCAGCATCACCTCGCTGCCCGCATTGCAGCGCAGAATGGGCGCCGCATGGCAGAAGCTGCACAACTGGGTCTATGCCGTGGCCATGCTGGTGCCGGTGCACTACTGGTGGTCGCTCAAGAGCGGTTGGGGGGAGCCTCTGGTCTACCTGCTGCTGGTTTGTGCCCTGCTCTGGGCGAGGCGGGAGAAGTTGCTGCGTCCCTGGCGGGGGCAGCGGCATGCAAAAGAGGCCTAATCGGCCTCTTGTTGGGTGATTTCGCCGGTGTAGGCATCGACGATGAGATGCACCTTCTGATCCTGGCGATTGAGGGTTTTGACCTCGAATTTGTCCCCTTCCAGCTCCACTTCCCGAATGTCGTGATACCCTTGCGCCAGCAGGAGTTTGACCAGCCCGGCCATGTCGAGACGGCTCTGGGCCGCCCAGCTTGTGGCACTCAACAGGCAAAGGATCAGCAGGAAACTGCGCGGGATCATATTCATTTCGGATTCATGGCTGGCAGACTATAAACCCTATTATGTTAGGTTTTTGGAGATGAATCATCCATGAATAGAGCGCTCCCTCTGCTCGGGTTATTGCTGCCGGTGCTGGCACAGGCGGTCACGCCTGATGAAGCCATGCTGCAGCAAGCTGTCCATGAGGGACGGGTTCGGCCCTTCCATGAAATGATGGAAGTGGCAGCCAGATTGCCGGTGCGGGTGTTGCGGGTGGATCTGGGAGAAGAGGATGGTATCTGGCTCTATGAACTGCGCGTGATTGATCGGGAGAACCGCGTGATCAAGGTGGCCTATCGGGCCGACAACCTTGAGCTGGTGTGGGCCAAGGGCCACCATCTGGAGCGGCTGTTTGATCCACCCAAATCCCCGGTCACGGATGATGAATAACCCCTGTTTGGAAACCTGTTGATGCGAATTCTGATTGTTGAAGACGAAAAAACGCTGGCCGGCCAGCTGGCTGAACAGTTGCGTCTCTCCGGCTTTGTCACCGATCTCTGCCACGATGGCAACGAGGCCGGCTTTCTCGGCGAGACTGAACCCTATGATGCCATCATCCTCGATCTCGGTTTGCCGGGGCGTGATGGCCTGAGCGTGCTGAAGGAGTGGCGCAGCAAGGGGATAGATACCCCCGTGCTGGTACTGACCGCTCGTGGTCAGTTGCACGAAAAAATCGAGGGGCTCAACGCCGGTGCCGATGACTACCTCACCAAGCCGTTTCAGGTGGCCGAACTGGTCGCTCGGGTCCATGCCCTGGTTCGTAGGGCGGCAGGCAATGCCAGTTCTGTTCTGGAGATTGGCGGGGTGCGGCTCGATATGGCGGCCTCCCAGGTGTGGTATGAAGGGACCCCTATCAAGTTGACCGCCCACGAGTTCCGGGTGCTCGGTTATCTGATGCAGCATAGGGGCAAGGTGGTGTCGCGCAGCGAGCTGATCGACCACATCTATGCTCAGGATTTTGACCGCGATTCCAACACCGTTGAGGTGTTTATCGGCCGGATCCGCAAGAAAACCAACCCCGATCTGATTGAGACAGTGCGCGGCCTCGGGTACCGGATCAACGAATGAGATTGGTCAGAACCCTACGGGGGCGACTGGTCGCCATCGCGCTGGTGTGGTGCGGACTGTTTCTGTTCGCCACCGGCTTCAGCCTGCAGACCATGATGCGCAACTACTGGCAGGAAGCGGAGGCCGATGGCCTGCGTTTGCAACTCTACGACTTGCTCTCCCGTCTTGAAGTAGCCAAGAGCGGGCTGCCGGTAGTCACCGAGCCGATGTCCGATCCCCGTTTCACTCAACCCTACTCAGGTTACTACTGGCAGCTGGAGCTTGGGGATAATGTGGTGGGGCGGTCACGCTCACTTTGGGATACCAACCTGAAAAGTCATGGTTTGAAATCAGCATTTGGCGACCCTGATCTCTTTGTCGGCAAGGGGCCCAACAGGGAGCCACTGCTGATCATGACCCGCACCGTACTGCTGCCCGGCTCTGATCGGGTGTTTACTCTGGTGATGGCCAAGGATAGCAGCGCCCTGACCCAGACTCTGACGAAGACCCGGGTCAGTTTGTTCCTCGGTCTCGGCTTTGCCGCCGCCGGTCTGGTGCTCGGTTTTATGTTCCAGATCGTCTACGGCTTGCGACCGCTGCACCTGCTGCGTCGTGAGTTGGTGCAGGTTCATCAGGGTCATCAAGAGGGGTTTCGACTGAGCTATCCGCTGGAGATCCAGCCGCTGGTGGAGGATATCAACCGGCTGCTGCACCACTACGGCGAGCTACTGCAGCGGGCGCGATCCCACACCGGTAATCTGGCTCACGCCCTCAAGACGCCGCTCAGCATCATGCGCAATCAGGTGGCCCAGTTGCCGCCGGAGGATCAGGCTGCCATTGGCGAGCAGCTCGACCAGATCCAGCGTCATATCGACTATCACCTCGGCAAGGCTCGGGTGACCGGTGCCGCCAAGATCCTCGGGGTCTCGACCCCGGTGCGGGCGCGAGTGGAGTATATCTGCCGCGCCTTCTCCCGCCTCTATCCGGGCAAGACGGTGGACTTGCAGGTGCCCGCCAATCTGGCGGTCGGGGTGGAGGAGCAGGATTTCGACGAGATGGTAGGCAACTTGCTGGAGAACGCCTTCAAGTGGTCCGCCAGCGAGCTGCGCATCTCCAGCGCCGAGCTGGGTGGCTGGATCACCTTGCGTATCGAGGATGATGGCCCCGGCATGAGCGAGGATCAGATCGCCAAGGCGGTGCTGCGCGGTGTGCGGCTCGACGAGAAGGTGCCGGGCTCGGGCCTGGGTCTCAACATCGTCTCCGATCTGGCGGAAGCCTATCGGGGCAGTTTCATCATGGGCCGCGCCGAACTGGGCGGTCTGGCCGCCTCCCTCTCGTTGCCCAAGGTGGCAAGAGTCGAGAGCTAGGCATAACATATGGCATTTGTTTTAGCCTGAGGAAGAGAACCATGACCGACGATCCGTGGGCGCTGTGTCACCTTGACGATTCGTTTGATGCCTCTGTACTGGGGGTCAAGGGCGCCCAGATCCAGTGGTTTGAAGAGAGGGATGGCCTGATCGCGTTCCTTCTGGAAGATTTTGTCGACCTGCTGGCCGATGTGGGCGAACTGGATGAGGAGCAGACCGAGCAAGCGCGCGAGCGCTTCACCCTGCTGGTGGAGCAGAGCTTCGACGATCGCACCCTGATGGATGCCATCAACGATCTCGCCTCCGGCCTGCGTCGCATTGCCTGGTTGGGGCCGCTCTCGGAGCTGGCCGAGATCAGCGATGAGTTTGCCTCCGGCCTGCGCCGTTACTTCTGGAGCCAGTACGATGGCGATGAAGATGACCCGGACGCCTGGGTGCCGGAAGAGCTGTGGCCGCAGCTAGTTGAGTGCGCGCAGGAGTATATGGAGGAAGGGGAGTTCTAAACTCGTCCCGACCATGCCTGCGCTTTGGCAGACAGATAAAGAAACGGCGCCTGGATGGCGCCGTTTTTATTGGGTGGCAATCGTCTTAGCCGTTGGCCGGTACCGCGTAGGCGGTGTTGGCCAGCACCGGGCCTGTGTACTTCTCGATCTGCAGCTGGGCCATGTGGCCGCAGTTGCCTTGCGCCAGACTGGACGAGCCTTCGTCGAAGGTGAGGCAGTTGACGTTGCCGTTCTTGCAGATGCTGCCCGCTTCGCCCGGTTTGGCCGGGTCATACCAGGCACCTTCGCAGATCCGCACCACCCCTTGGCGCACATCCTCGGAGAGCAGGGCTCCCACCAAAATCTGACCGCGCTCGTTGAAGGCGCGCACCAGATCCCCCTGAGCGATGCCGCGAGCCTTGGCGTCGGCGGGATGGATCATGATCGCCTCGCGGTCGGCGATGGCGAACTTGTCCCGCAGCGGAGTGTTGTCGAGCTGGGAGTGCAGCCGCTGGGTCGGGTGAGAGGTGTTGAGCGACAGCGGGTAGCGTGCTGCCACCTCGCTCTTCACCCACTCCTTGGGCTCATACCACTTGGGATGGCCGGCGCAGTCGGCATAACCCATCCCCGCCACCGTGTTGGAGAAGATCTCGATCTTGCCGGACGGGGTGCCGAGTGGGCTCAGCAGCGGATTCTCGCGAAAATCGGCGTGACGGATCCACTGGCGGTTGGCCTCCGGGATCGGGAAGCGGATGTAGTTGTTGGACTCCCAGAACATGTTGAACGGCGGCAGCGCCACGCGGGCACCACGGGCCTGCGCCGCCATGCCGTCGTACATCTGTTTGAGCCACAGCATCTCGTCTTTGCCTTCGGTGTACTGCTCCTGCACCCCCAGCTTGGCGGCGATGGCGCTGAAGATGTCAAAGTCGTTACGGGCTTCAAACTGGGGCGGCACGCACTGGTGCATCGGGAACACATAGCGCTGGGAGTAGTCGCCGCCCATCTCCAGATCGTTGCGCTCGTAGCTGGTGGTGGCCGGCAGCACGATATCGGCGTGCTTGGCGGTGGCGGTCCAGTAGGGCTCGTGAACGATCACTGTCTGGGGTTTGCGCCACGCCTGCAGCAGGTTGTTGGTATCCTGATGGTGGTGGAAGGGGTTGCCGCCCGCCACGTAGACCAGCTTGATGTCCGGATAGGTCACCTTGCGGCCGTTGAAGTCGATGGTCTTGCCCGGATTGACCAGACAGTCGGCGATGCGGGCCACCGGGATTGGGGCCGGGCTGTTCTTCGGTGCGTTGCCGGCGGAGATACCGGCCAGAATACCCCCCTTGGCGGTGGGGCTGCCACCGGAGGAGTAGTGGTAGCTGAAG
Source organism: Aeromonas australiensis (assembly GCF_000819725.1). Taxonomy (GTDB): domain Bacteria; phylum Pseudomonadota; class Gammaproteobacteria; order Enterobacterales; family Aeromonadaceae; genus Aeromonas; species Aeromonas australiensis. Next base: position 6,818 of record NZ_CDDH01000041.1, read on the forward strand.
CCGTAACCGCCGCCCGGCAGGCCGATCTGGCCCAGCATGGAGGCCAGAGTGACCAGCATCCAGTTCGGCTGTTCGCCATGCTGCTGACGCTGCATCCCCCAACCGGCCATGATCATGGTGCGCTTGGCCGCCATGTCGAGAGCCAGCTGGCGGATCACCTTGGCATCGACGCCGCAGACGCTGCTCGCCCACTCGGCGCTCTTCGGCTGACCGTCATCCTTGCCGAGCAGATAGGCGAGGAACTTGTCGAAGCCGACGGTGTAGCGATCGAGGAAGGCCTGATCGTGCTTCTGCTCGCTGTAGAGGGTGTGGGCCACACCCAGCATCATGGCTACATCGGTGTAGGCGTTCGGGGCAATCCACTCGGCGCCGACCAGCTTGGCAGTCTCGTTGTAGATGGGGTCGATGCTGATAATGCGGGTGCCCTTCTCTTTCAGCGCCATGAAACCGGCCTGACCTTCGTGATCCGGTATGTTCCAGCTGTTCTTCAGGGTCACCTGGGCGTTGACCCCCCACAACACCACCAGTTCGGCATTTTCGACCACATTAGGCCAGGCGGTCTGCTGCTCGTACACCTCGATGGAGCCCATCACGTGGGACATGATCACCTGGGCCGCACCGGTGGAGTAGTCACCGGCATAACCGGTGAAACCGCCAGAAAGGTTCATCAGGCGGTGTAGCAGGGTGCGGCTGTTGTGGAACATGCCGACACTCTTCCAGCCGTAGGAGCCAGCGTGGATCGCCTGCGGGCCGAAGTCGCTCTGCACCCGCTGGATCTCGCCGGCCACCAGGTCGATCGCCTTGTCCCAGCTCACTCGTACCCACTCGTCGGCACCGCGCAGTTCCGGTTTGGCGCCCGGGCCATGCTCCAGCCAGCTCTTGCGTACCATGGGGTACTTTATGCGGTTCTTGGCATGCACCTGGAACGGCGCCATGTCGATGAGATCGTTCGGCGCCGGATCATCGGCCACCGGCTGAACCCGCACCATGCGGCCATCCTCGACCACCGCTTCAAACGCACCCCAGTGGGCGCCGGTTAGAATGCCCTTCTGGGCGGGCACCAGGGTCGGGAACTGGCTCAATGCGGTGCTGATGGCTTGTGCCAGCGCACTCTTGGGAAAAAGGCCGCCGAGCAGGGGCAGGGCTGCGCAGGCGCCGAGCCCCTTGAGCAGGTTGCGGCGGGACAGATTGGTCTTCTTGTCATTGAAAAAAGTCATCACGGTTTTCCTCTGTGCCAGCCTTAGTGGGCCGCGCTCATGTCACTGGCGTGTTTCTGGACATACTGGGTCAGCATGCGAGCCTGTTCCGGGGTCAGGGAGGTACGAGATTCCATCCCCTTGATGACGCCGATCCACTGGTTGGCATTGAAGTGATCCAGCGCGGTGAGGCCGTGGCAGCCGGTACAGTTGTTGGACATCAGGGTGGAAGCGTATTGCCACAGCTTGCCCTGATCGCCGATGAGCTGGCTCTGGTCGACCCAGGCAGTCAGCTTGACCTGATGCCAGGTGAGGTTGGTGGCGCTGTCGGTTTCGCTCTGGCCGGTGACCAGCGCTTGCTTGGCGGCATCGCCGACTAGCACGCTGAGGATCCGTTTGCCCGGGGCGGCGTAGAACACTTCGCTCACGCCATCCTGTTGCCAGCCTTCGATCTGCACCTTGGCGCGGCCGTTTTCGTTGGCCAGCACATCCACCTTGGTGGAGGGCATCAGGGTGCCTTCGTCCGTCTTGGCGGCGGCATCGAGGAACAGCGGGGTGGTAGCGATGGCGTAACGGGTGGTGACGTTGGCCGGGGTCTGGGCCGCAGCCTGCGCCAGTTCACTGGCACCGGCAGCCGCCAGCTCGCTCATGTCAGGCATGATGTGGGCGACACCGCGGTGGCAGTCGATACAGGTTTGCCCTTCCTTGATGGCGACCGGGTGCTCGGCACGGGCATTGGGACGCTGGGCCAGGATGTCCATCGCTTCGTAGCTGTGGCAGCTGCGGCAGGTGGCTGAGTCGTTGGCCTTCAGCTGGTCCCACACGGTTTGGGCCATCCGCAGCTTATGGGCTTCATATTTCTCTGGGGTGTCGAGGGTGCCAATTGCCTCGTGATAGATATCCTTCACGGCGCGGACCTTGGTCCACAGGTAGGAGACGGGCTCACTGGGAATGTGGCAGTCGGCGCACTCGGCGCGGATCCCCTTGGTGTTCTGGAAGTGGACACTGCCCTGATACTCGGCCAGCGGAGTCTGCATGGAGTGGCAGGAGACGCAAAATTCGGTGGAGCTGGTCTTGTGCAGCACGGTCACGGTGACACCCAATGCCGCGACCCCCAGTAATGCCCCGAGCAGCAGGAGCCAGAACCAGGTTTTTCTTATCAGTTTTCCAATCATGGTGACGTGTTCCTACGGTCAATTTTTACCTACATAGTACTAGTCCAATAGTAGTAGTAATGACAGGGATAAGGCGTTGACCTTTATCATGGTTTATATTTTTTGATTGCCGTCACATTTCGTCTTTTGTTTTGATGTTGACAGATGATGTGAATTAAATTCAATTAATCGCTGGTTCAATAATTTATTCACTTTCCACGCCAGCTGTTAGCCTCCTCGCAAAACCCCGCAAGATTCGTTGATATAGTGAGCAGTGAGCCATAACGGAGTGTCGCTGATGAGCCCTTTCTCACTGCTATGTGTCGCTGCCGATGTGCAACTGCTGGCCGAATTTGAACAGGAGTTGGCACCCTTGCTCAGTCGTTTTACGCTGGTTGTTACTACCGGGGAGGAGGCTGCGGAGCAGGCGCTTGAGGAGTTGGACCGCAAGGGGCAGCCGCCCGCCGTGGTGGTGTGTGACAGCGAGCTGGGGGATGTGCGCGGGGCGGATTTTTTGATCCATCTCGGTGATCGCCACGAGGCATGCCGCAAAATCCTGTTGGGCAGCCAGCCCGAGATGAAGTCAATCATCGAGGCGGTTAACCTGGGTCGTCTCGACTACTACCTGCAACGCCCCTGGCGCGATGGTAGTCTGCGCCGGGCGGTGATCGAGCAGGCTAGCCACTTTGTGCTGCTCCAGCCCGAAGCGGACCTGCTGAGCTATGCCGCTGTGCTCGACAACCAGAAGCTGCTGCGGGCCCACGTCGATCGCCAGCTGGCAGCCTATCGACAGGGTTTCATGGATTACACCCACTGCAGTGATGAAGAGCTCTCCCGGGTGGTGATCGATGGTCTCTATCAGTTTTTCGATGGCAATGATGATGAAGGCGTCTGCCGCCACTACAGTCCGGGTCATGTGTTGACGAGAGAGGGTGAACCCAACCGTTTTCTCTGGTTTATCGCCAAGGGTGAGGTGGTATTGCGCAAACGGGACGAGCAGGGGATCGAGCACAAGGTGGTGCACTACCGCACTGGCTCGCTGGTGGGGGGCATGTCTTTCGTGACTGGTGAGCCCGCTTTTACCACCGGCGTGACCCTGACCAGAGCCGAGGTGATCAAGCTCGACAAGCTGCAATTCTCCCGGGTGATGCAGGCCCGCAGCGAGCTGCTCCCCTCCTTTACCAACCTGTTGTTACGTCACTTTAACCGTCGCTTGCAAAACAGCATTCGTACCGAGATGCGACTGCAGCAAACCCTCAACTCACTCGATGCTGCTCATGCTCAGCTGGTGGAGAGCGAGAAGATGGCGATGCTGGGTCAGCTGGTGGCCGGGGTTGCCCACGAGCTTAACAACCCGGTGGCTGCCATTATCCGTGGCAGCGAGACCCTGCGTGCCGCCATTCCTGAGCTGGTCAATCTCGATCTGTCTGCCGCCATCAAGGGGCTTGGCAACCAGACCCTCTGCCAGGCGTTGACGGCACAGCCGGTCTCGACTAGCGAGATCCGTAACAAGACCCGGCAGGCAGAGGGGCGCTTTGGCGATCGTCAGCTGGCGCGACTGGCGGTGCAGATGAATCTTGATGACGAGCTGAATTGGCAGCGCTGGTTTGCCGGCCGCACAGTTGCCGAGCGGGAAGCGCTGCTCGCCCGGTTGGAGCTGTTTCAGCAGACTGGCAGCTTCCTGCGCAATATCGAAGTGTGTGCCCGCCGCATCGGCGATCTGGTCAAGAGCCTCAAGCAGTATGCCCGTCAGGACAGCGTCGAGCTCTCGCTAGTGGATCTGCATGAGGGTCTGGAAGATACCCTGATGATTTTCGAGAACCGTCTCAAGCTTCATGAATTGCATAAAGAGTATCAACCGCTGCCGCTGGTGCTGTGCCACCCCATTGCCTTGCAGCAGGTGTGGACCAACCTGATTGCCAATAGCCTGGATGCCATGAGCGGTCCGGGGCGACTCACTATTCGCACCGCCCTGTTGGAGCCCGAATGGGTGATGGTGGAGGTGGAAGATACCGGTTGCGGTATCGACCCCGAGCTGTGGCAGCGGATCTTCGATCTCAACTTCACCACCAAGCGGGAGGGCCACTTTGGCCTGGGCATTGGCCTGAGTGTCTCGTTGCAGATCGTGCAACAGCATCACGGTCGGATTGAGGTGGCTTCCGAACCGGGGCGCTACACCCGGATGCGGGTCTGTTTACCGCTGGATGGTGCGGGCCGGGCCAGTTACGGCGACGATCCCCGCCACAAGGAGTATGCAGCATGAGCCGTCGCCACTATTAATCGAGCGGCGTGCCGAACCATATCGCCAAGGAGGCGTAATGAAGAAACACTATCTAATCCTGTGTGTGGACGATGAGCGGGAAGTGCTGGATGCAGTGATCCACGATCTTGCCCCGTTCCGTTCCCACTTCGAGCTGGAAGCTGCCGAGAGCGTCGATGAGGCGCGGACCGTGGTGGAGGAGTGGGAGTGTGCCGGGGGCAAGCTGGCTCTGATCCTCTGTGACCACATTATGCCGGGGACGTTGGGAATCGACTTTCTTATCGAATTGAACCAGCGTGCCACCACCCGCGCCAGCCGCAAATTGCTGCTGACCGGGCAGGCGGGGCTGGAGGCCACCGTCGAAGCGGTCAATCGCGGCGGGTTGCACTACTACCTTGCCAAGCCGTGGAAGCTGGAGACCCTGCAAGAGGCGGTGCGCGAACAGCTGACCGATTACCTGCTGGCAGAAGATGGTGAAAACGCCTTTCACTATGCGCCGCAGCTCAATCAGGCACGGCTGTTTGCTGCCATCCACGACCACCCGTTCGATTAAATAGGGGATGTTGGGCTTTCGCGGCGGCAGTTGTATACTGTCTGCATATACAGTATTGCAGGTAGCCACCGATGCGACTCTTTATCGCCGAGAAGCCCACCTTGGGCCGTGCCATTGCCGATGCCCTGCCCAAACCCCACAAGAAGGGCGACGGTTTTATCGAAACCGCTCAGGGGGATGTGGTCACCTGGTGTATCGGCCATCTGCTGGAGCAGGCTGAGCCCGATGCCTATGACGCCGCCTTCAAGCAGTGGCGGATGGAGCATCTCCCCATCATCCCCGCCCAGTGGCAGCTGGTGGCCAAACCCAAGACCAAAACCCAGCTCACCGTCATCAAGCGGCTGATCAAGCAGGCCGACTGCGTGGTCAACGCCGGTGACCCGGACCGGGAAGGGCAACTGCTGGTGGACGAGGTGATCGACTTTCTCGGCTACCCGAAAACCAAGCCGGTGCAGCGTTGTCTCATCAGCGATCTCAACCCGCCCGCGGTGCGCCGTGCCCTCGAGAAGCTCAGAGACAACAAGGAGTTCGTGCCGCTGGCGGTCTCTGCGCTGGCTCGCAGTCGGGCCGACTGGCTCTACGGCATCAACATGACCCGCGCCTATACCCTGCTCGGGCGCAAGGCCGGTTGCAGCGAGCTGCTCTCGGTTGGCCGGGTGCAGACCCCGCTGCTGGGGCTGGTGGTGCGGCGGGATCTCGAGATCGAGGCCTTCGTGCCCAAACCCTTCTACGAGGTGCTGGCCCATCTGCTGACCGATGGCAACGAGCGCTTCACCGCCAAGTGGCTGCCATCGGAAGCCTGTCTGCCGTGGCAGGATGAGGAGGGTCGGGTGCTCAACCGGGCGTTGGCCGACAAGGTAGTGAGCCGGATCAATGGCCAACCCGCACAGGTCGAATCGGTGGAGGAGCAGGCCCGCAAGCAGGCGGCGCCGTTGCCCTATAACCTCTCCAGCCTGCAGATCGATGCTGCCAAGCGGTTCGGCATGGATGCCAAGCGGGTGCTCGACATCTGCCAGAGCCTCTACGAGCGCCACAAGCTCATTACCTATCCGCGCTCTGACAGCCGTTATCTGCCGAGCGACCACTTCAAGCGGGCCGAGCAGGTGCGCGGCGCCATCACAGCCACTGCGCCTGCGCTGGCCAAGGCAGTGGCCGAGGCGGACGGCAAGCTCCGCAGCAAGGCCTGGAACGACAGCAAGGTGGATGCCCACCACGCCATCATCCCCACCGAGAAGCAGGGCAACCCCGGCACGCTGGGGGCTGACGAGGCGAAGCTTTACGGCCTGATTGCCCGCCAGTATCTGCTGCAGTTCTACCCCCCGTTCGAATACAACGACAGCAAGGTGCTGCTGCGCATCGCCGGTGGTCTGTTTCAGGCCAAGGCGCGGCGCATTCTCAAGGCGGGCTGGAAGGCGCTGCTCGGGGTGGAAGTGGATGATGATGAAGAGAAGGCGGGTACTCTGCCAGCTCTCAACGAGGGGGAGCAACTGCTGTGCGAGCGGGGCGAGCTGCTGGAGAAGATGACCCAGCCCCCCAAGTCATTTACCGATGCCACTCTGCTGGCGGCCATGACCGGCATCGCCCGCTATGTGCAGGATCCCGAGATCCGCAAGACCCTGCGTGACACCGATGGCCTCGGCACCGAAGCGACCCGGGCCGGTATCATCGATCTGCTGTTCAAGCGCCGTTTTCTGGTGCGCCAAGGCAAGAGCATCAAGGCGACTCCGACCGGGCGGGCGCTGGTGCAGGCGCTGCCTGCCACCGCTACCACGCCGGATATGACCGCGCTGTGGGAGCAGAGCCTCGGCCAGATCGCCGAGCGCCACGGCAGCTACCAGCAGTTTATGGGGCCACTCACCGAGCAGCTCAACGGCCTGATCGAGGGGGCGCGGCAGGACTCCGGCGCCAGCTTCAGCGCCCTGCCCAAGGAGGCGCCGGGTGCCGGCAAGCGGCGCTTTGCCAAGCGCAAGAGTCCGGCGAACAGCGCGACTGGCGGGCCCCGACCGCGCAAGACGGCCTGCAAGCGCCAGACCAGGGCGGCATAACGAAAAAAGGCGCCCATCCCGGGCGCCAAAGGCATTGTTGTCAGGCTGCCTGAGTGGACAAGCTGGCACGGATCCTGTGCTGGTAGTGCAGAACCACACCGAGAAACACCAGATCCTTGAACAGGAAGAACTCGGTGACTGGCACGCCGTCAACCACCTTCCAGACACCTGTCAGGGTCAGCAGGAAGCTCAGCGTCACCAGGAAGATGACGATAGCACCCATGGCGCTCCAGTAACCGATGCGAGGTTGCCACAGGCCCACGACCAGCCCGATGGCGATCACTATCTCGACCAGTCCGATCAGGTTCGATACGCTCTGCTCCGACAGTGGACCATAGAGCCAGCTCATCAAGGGGTGGCTGGCTACCAGTGGTTTGATGGCGGCTGCCTCTGTCGGGGTAAACTTGAACACGCCGATCCAGAGCAGGGTCAATATCACGCCCGCCAGGGCGACCAGAAAGCCTTTGTCATGTTGCTGCATGGAGGCTCCTTGTTTAAAGCGTCAGCGTGACGGGCGGGAAGTCGATCTCGGTCGCCGCCAGGTGGTTGCCATAGTTGGTCAGGGTATTGACGACCACCTGACCGAGCACCTCCAGCAGCAGCTCGTCATCTACGCCTGCGGCACGGGCGCTAACATGTTGCTCGTCACTGATTACCCCGCGCTGATTGACCAGTGCCGTTGCCAGTTGCAACAGGGCGTGATCAAGGGGAGCCGAGGCTTGGCCGAGTCGGGCTGCCCGGATCTCCTGGGCCGAGAATCCGGCCTTGCCTGCCAGTAGTGTGTGGGCAGACAAGCAGTATTGGCAGGCGTTGGCTTGACCGATGGCCAGTGCCAGCAACTCCCGTTGTGGGGCCGTGAGGCGCCCCTTGCCAAGCGCCTCCGCAAAGGCCAGGAAGCCATTGAGCAGGGCTGGCGAGTGGGCCAGGGTCGCGTAGAGGTTGGGCACCATACCCAGATTGCGTTGCAGGGTGGCCAGGGGCTGGGCGGCTGCGGGTTGCGGCTGGGATACGGGTGGGATACGGCTCATGATCTTCTCCTGTGGTAGTGAAGGTTCGGGAGACAGTGTGCCGTCATTCGTGATACGGTTTATCACTCATCGTCTGAAAATAAATACCATTCGTCTCAAATATGGATCTGCTCTCTGCCCTTTTGGTTCATGCCTCCCCCGAAGCCAAGATCTTCTTCGCCGGCAACCTGTGCCAGAACTCCTCCAGTGATGATTATCCGAGTGGCGGACATCTTCATCTGCTGCGCAGCGGTGCCGTCATGCTGCGTGAACAGGGGGGAGCCAGCTTGCTGCTCGAGGAGCCGACCCTGATCCTGTTCCCCCGGGGACGTCCTCACAAGCTTGAACCCAGAACGTTGGGGGGTTGTGATTTGGTGTGCGCCAATGTCTCATTCGGCAAGGGGGGCGCATCGCCGTTGCAACTGGCATTACCGGGCTCGCTGGTGCTGCCGCTACGTGAGTTGCCTGCCCTGACGCCGGTGCTGAACCAGCTGTTTGACGAGGCGTTTCACCCCCGCTACGGGCAGGATCCGCTGATCTCCCGCTTGCTGGAGGTACTGTTGATCCTGCTGCTGCGTCATCTGGTCGAGCAAGGGGTGTGTCAGCAGGGGATGCTGGCAGGTATTTCCGATCCCCAGTTGGCCAAGGCGATCTCGGTGATGCATCAGCGTGGGGATGAACCCTGGACGGTGGCCACGCTGGCGCGGGAGGCCGGCATGTCGCGGGCCCGCTTTGCCGCGAAGTTTCAGGAGCGGGTCGGTCAAGCGCCGCTGGGTTATCTGACCCACTGGCGCATGGCGCGAGCCTGCCAGCAACTGTTGGCGGGGGAATCCATGGTGCAGGTAGCGCTGGGGGCGGGGTACAGCAGCAGTGTCGCCTTTGGTCGGGCATTCGAGCGGGAGTTGGGGGTGAGCCCGGGACGCTGGCTCAAGACGCAGCAAGAACGAGGCGAATAAAAACGGGGCAGCCAGTGGCTGCCCTGTGTTCATGGCTGGTCAGCCGGTATAGACGTTCTCTTCTGGATAGCGGATGCGGGTCTCGACCGGGCGAGCCAGCATCAAGGCCAGGGTAAGAGGACCGAGACGACCGCAGATCATCACCAGTACCAGGATCAGCTTCCCCGGCTCGCTCAGGGAGGCGGTGATACCGGTGGAGAGCCCAACAGTAGCAAAGGCAGAGATGGTCTCGAACATGATTTTGTCGAATGGCAGATCCTCGGTCACCATCAGCAGGAACATTGCCAGCATGAGTGCCATGGTACTGACAATGATGATGGCCAGCGAGCGGGTCACGATCTGGGACGACAGGGTGCGACCAAAAGCGGTGACATGGGGCCGCTTGGTCAGAAATGCCTTGGTCGCCAGCAGTACCACCGCGAAGGTGGTGACTTTGATACCACCACCGGTTGAGGTGGTGCCTGCACCGATAAACATCAACATCATCAGGAACAGCAGGGAAGCGGGCACCATCTGGCCAATATCGATAGTGTTGAAGCCGGCGGTACGGGCACTGGCAGACTGGAAGAAGGCGGCCAGCAGTTGGCCACCGATCCCGGCGTTGCCGAGGGTGTCCGGATTGTTGTGCTCCAGCAACCAGAACATCAGAGTACCGGCCAGCAACAGTGTCGGGGTCATCAGCAGCATCAACTTGCTGTGCAGTTGCAGTTTGCGCCAGCGGCGGTTGCGCACCAGATCGACGATGACGGTAAAGCCGATCCCCCCCAGGATCAGCAGACCGGCGATGGTCAGGACGATGAGGGGGTCGTCTCTATAGTCGATGAGATTGTTGGCAAACAGCGAAAACCCGGCGTTGTTGAAGGCCGAGACCGCGTGGAAGAAGCTGACGTAAAGGCCGTGCACCCAACCCATCTCGGGCACCCAGCGGATCGCCATGATGGCGGTGCCGATCAACTGGCTAATAAAGGCGAACAGCACGATGCGTTTGACCAGCTGGATAATGTTGACCGAGCCTTCCTGCCCCAGTGCCTCCTTGGCCAGCACCTGTTGGCGCAGACCGACCCGCTTGCTGAAGATGGCGATCAGCAGCAACGTCATGGTCATCTGGCCCAGACCGCCGATCTCCATCAGCATCAGCAAAAAGATTTGCCCCTGCAGGGTGAAGGCGGTGCCAGTATCCACCACACCAAGGCCGGTTACGCTAATGGCCGAGGTGGCGGTGAACAGGGCGTTGATGAAGGTGACCTCGCCATTGTGGCTGGAGGGTTGCACCAGAAAGAGGGTGCCAACCAGCAGAATGATCAGAAAGCTGCCGAGGATCAGCCGGGCCTCGCTCCAACGGGTATCGCGGTCCCGATACAGCGTAAAGGCGTAGCTGCTGCGCCAGTTGATCATAGGGTTTCGAGCCAGTGGTCGATGGCGTGCTTGTTGCCCGCCAGGATCAGGATGTCGCCCAGTTGCAACGCCATCTTGCCGGTTAACACGTTGTGCAGTACTTCACCGCGCTTGATGGCGAGCAGTTGAAAATCGCTCTGTTGCAGCAGGTGGAAGTCGCCCAGTTCCCGGCCGTTCTGTTGCAGGCCGATCACGAACTCGGTCAGCACCATGTCGTGGCCCAGCTCCAGATAGTCGAACAGCCGGTTGTCCAGCATGCTCTGGGCGACCCGGCGGCCCATGTCCCACTCCGGGTTGATCACCTTGTCGGCACCCACTTTCTGGAGGATCTTGGCGTGGAACTTGTCGCGTGCCTTGACCCACACCTTCTTCACCCCCGCTTCCTTCAGGACCAGGGTGGTGAGGATGCTGGTCTCCAGGTTGTCACCGATGGCAACGAAGACGATGTCGAAATTGGCCAACCCCAGCTCGGCCACGGTGGCCTCGTCGGTGGCATCTGCCACGATAACGTGATTGCAGAGGGCGGCGATTTGCCGGGTCTTGCTCTCGTCGATATCGATGGCCAGTACTTCTGCATCTTGCCGTTGCAGCTCTTCGCACAGTGCGCTGCCAAACAGGCCCAAGCCGATGACGGCAAACTGGTTGTTCATGAGTTGTTCCTCAGCAGTTGAAGTCACCTACTCTAAACCACTGTTATTTCCCCGAAAAGGGCTCGGGTTTTTCGTCATGGGGTAACTTGAGGTAGACTGCGCCCTTGCACCAAGCCGGGATAGACAGATGAAACTGAATGCCAACGCCTCCTTGTTGAAGCTCAACACCCTTGCCCTCGATGCGCACTGCCTCTGGCTGGCCGAGGTGGAGCAAGTTGCCGATCTGGCGACCCTGCGTACCGATCCACAGCTCAACCAGTTGCCTCGTCTCAATCTGGGCGGCGGCAGTAACCTGCTCTTCACTACGGATTTTCTCGGTCTGGTGGTGCTCAACCGGCTCAAGGGGATTACCGCTGAAGAGGGGGGGGATCACTGGTTGCTCCATGTGGCTGCGGGTGAAGATTGGCATCAGCTGGTCTGCCACTGCTTGCAACAGGGCTGGTTCGGGTTGGAGAATCTGGCGCTCATTCCCGGTACGGTTGGTGCAGCGCCGGTGCAGAATATTGGCGCGTATGGCGTAGAACTGGCCGACTTCTGTGCCTATGTCGAGGCGTTCAACTGGCAAAGTGGCGAGATTGAACGGATCGCGGCGGCAGAGTGCCGCTTCGGTTATCGCGACAGCATCTTCAAGCACGAGTATCAGGATTCCCACCTGATCACTGCCGTCGGGCTCAAACTGCCCAAGGCGTGGCAACCGGTGCTGGGCTATGGCCCGCTGGCGGCGCTCGGTGATGAGCCTTCGGCGCAGGCCATCTTCGATACCGTCTGTGCCACCCGCATGGCCAAGCTGCCGGATCCCGCCGTGCTCGGCAATGCGGGTAGCTTCTTCAAAAATCCGGTGGTGCCCGCCGCACTGGCGGAGTCGCTCAAGTCGCGCTACCCACAGATGCCCTGCTATCCGGCGGGCGAGGGGCAGGCCAAACTGGCGGCGGGCTGGCTTATCGATCAATGTGGCCTCAAAGGCTTTGCCATCGGCCGCGCCGCCGTTCATCAGGAGCAGGCGCTGGTGCTGGTCAATCTGGGGGGGGGCAGTGCCATGGAGCTGATCGCGCTGGCGGCCCATGTCCGCGACAGCGTGGAGCAGACGTTTGGTGTGGTACTGGAGCACGAGGTGCGCTTTATGGGGGCGCACGGTGAGACCGGGCTCGACGAGGTGCTCTCATGACCCTGACTCCCATCAGACAGACCCTGATCACCCTTCTCAGCGACGGCCAGTTTCACTCCGGCGAACAGCTGGGTGAGCAGCTGGGCATCAGCCGGGCGGCGGTGAGCAAGCACATGGCGGCGCTCAAGGAGTTGGGGCTGGACCTGTTCAGCCTGACCGGCAAGGGCTACCGGCTGGCGGTGCCGATGGCGCTCTATGATCAGGCTACCTTGCAGGCACTGGCCCCGATGGCACCGGTGCACTGTTTTCCGGTCATTGGCTCGACCAATCAACACCTGCTGGATCGGGTCAATGAGCTGCGCTCCGGCGAGAGCTGTCTGGCCGAGTGCCAGACCGCCGGCCGCGGGCGTCGTGGTAAACCCTGGATTTCACCGTTTGGTTGCCAGCTGATCCTCAGCATGTACTGGCGACTCGAGCAAGGCATGGCCGCCGCCATGGGGCTGAGTCTGGCGGTCGGTGTAGCGGTAGTCGAAGCGCTGGAGTCCCTTGGTTATCAGGGAGTTGAACTCAAGTGGCCGAACGACCTCTACTATCAGGGCCGCAAGCTGGCAGGCATTCTGGTAGAGATGAGCGGTAGCGCCGGGGCCAGCTGTCATCTGGTGATCGGCATCGGTCTCAATCTGGCGATGCCTGCCCGCGAGGGGGAGAAGATCGATCAGGCCTGGGCTGAGCTGCGGCAGGTCAATCCCGAGCTGGTCGATCGTAATCAGCTTGCGGCCAAGATGATTGTCTATCTGCAACGGGCGTTGCACACCTTCGAGCAACGTGGATTGGCAAGCTTTGTCGATGAGTGGAACCGGCTCGATCACTTTGCCGGTCGCCCGGTGCGTTTGCTGATGGGGGATCAGGAGATCCGTGGTATCGCCCGTGGCATCGACGATCGCGGCGCTCTGCGACTGGAGACAGGCGAAGGGATCAAATTCTATCTGGGGGGCGAGCTCTCCCTGCGCCGGGGCGACTGAGGGTCAGCAAGGTCGCTCATGATACCAAACAAGAAGAGGGGGCCTGCGGGCCCCCTCTTCGTTATCCGGCAACAGCTGTCATCATTTGCGCAGCTTGATCTGCTCGATGGCGTGCTCATGACCCTTGGTCATGATCAGGTTGGCGCGCTCACGAGTAGGCAGAATGTTTTCCTGCAAATTCAGATAGTTGATGTCTTGCCAGATATTGCTGGCGACCTGGGTGGCCTCACTCTCCGTCAGCTTGGCGTAGTGGTGAAAGTAGGAGTCGGGATCCGAGAAAGCACCGCTTCTGAACTTGAGGAACCGTTCGATATACCAGGTGCGCAGCAGCTCGGCATCGGCATCCACATAGATGGAAAAGTCGACAAAGTCTGACACAAAGACCCGATGGGGATCCTGGGGGTAGTCCATGCCGCTTTGCAGCACATTGAGCCCTTCCAGGATCAGGATGTCCGGCTGCTCCACCACCTTCTTCTCATCGGGAATGATGTCGTAGATAAGGTGGGAGTAGACAGGCGCTTCGACCTTCTCGTGACCAGCGCGGATATTGGCGACAAACTCCACCAGATGGCGGATATCGTAGGATTCCGGGAACCCCTTGCGACGCATCAGGCCGCGCTCTTCCAGTACCTTGTTGGGATAGAGGAAGCCGTCGGTGGTGACCAGTTCCACCCGCGGATGTTCCGGCCAGCGCTCCAGCAGCGCCTGCAGAATACGGGCCGTGGTGCTTTTGCCCCCCGCCACGCTGCCGGCAATGCTGATGATATAGGTCCCCTTGCCACGAGACTGACCGAGAAACTGCTCCAGCACGCGGCTGCGACGCTGCTTGGCCTTGACGTAGAGATTGAGCAAGCGCGAGAGGGGCAGGTAGATCTCTTCCACTTCTCGCAATGACACCTTCTCGTTGATCCCGCGCAGGGTCTGCAGGTCGTGTTCGGTCAGGGTCAGGGGGACCGAATCGCGCAATAACGCCCATTGTTCGCGGGTGAATTGCAGATAGGGGTTATGCTCTGTCGTCATGGTGTCATCACTGTTTCTTGGGCACGGCGACCATACACCAAGGGTGGGGGAGCGACAAGGGACGCAGCAGGATTGGCTTGTTTAACCTCGCTTTTTTGTCAACTTCCCAGCAATAAAGCATATTTTGCAGGGTTCAGTGGTTGCATCGCCCAAAACCTTACAATAAAATGCGCGACGCTTGACTGTCTGTCGTCTATTTGCCGTGCAAAAGCGATAAACACAACGGGTGCAAGCAGAATTACCGTTGTGACAATCTGGCATCTGGAGGGGTTCCCGAGCGGCCAAAGGGATCAGACTGTAAATCTGACGGCTCTGCCTTCGAAGGTTCGAATCCTTCTCCCTCCACCATATTTCTCTGCGGTTTGAGTTCTTTGGGTTAGAGAAATGCGGGCATCGTATAATGGCTATTACCTCAGCCTTCCAAGCTGATGATGCGGGTTCGATTCCCGCTGCCCGCTCCAAGATGCTGATATGGCTCAGGCGTTAGCAGAGCCGCACCCTAGGGTGAGTTCGGCAAGCGAACCTGCCATCTCAGTACCTCTCTCTTTCCCACCAGATTCAAATCCATCATATAAACTGTTCTGTGGTTAGCTTGCCACCGCGTACTCAGCGTTAGTTTAGAGGGACGATCATGTCTAAAGAAAAATTTGAGCGTAATAAACCGCACGTTAACGTGGGTACCATCGGCCACGTTGACCACGGTAAAACCACCCTGACTGCAGCTATCACCAATGTGCTGGCCAAGCACTTCGG
>NZ_CDDH01000042.1 GCF_000819725.1 Aeromonas australiensis
TTGGCGCAGGCAAACCAGCGTCCTAATGGCGCGCTCTCGCTGCTGCGTTAATACTGACTATGGGTATTAGGAGGCTATTATGTCGACCGATTTAAATGTAGGCGTTAGCTCCTCTCCTGTTTTAGGGCGTAGTGATAACGGCAGCCGGGAGGCTGCTGTTTTTGCATCGACCAATCCGAAACCGGAGGGCAACGTGACAACACGACCCATAGGTGGGGCAGGAACAAATGAGGCGGATTCAAAAGAGGCATCTCTGCGTGCTCTAAGTTCCTCGGTGAACGATTTAAGGCAGCAGAAGGCTGATTTGGAAAAACAGGTACAAGAATTGCAGGAGGTTGTTGCAACAAAGGGCTGGTACTTGAACATTAGTCAGGATAAAACAGCCGGTAAAACAGTGATTAAGTTGCATGACAAGGAAACTGGGGATCTGATCAGGCAAATACCAAGTGAGGAAATGTTAAGCATATCTCGGCGGTTCAAAGAGCTTGAGTTGTCCAAGAGAATTGATGGTGCTCAGCAAATAGGCCTCTTGTTTGATCAGTCAATCTGAACAGGTGGTAGCCTGATCTCATATGGGGAGATATTGAAATGGCGGGTATAAGCTCAGCAGGTGTAGGGTCCGGTTTGCCACTTAATGATTTGATCCAGGCAGAGTTAAGTGCCAAAAAAACACAATTTGAAAGGCGTATTGTGGGCCGTGAAACTCGCCTGAATAGCAACCTTTCTGGTATAGGTCAACTCAAGTCGGCTATCAGCACATTTAATGCTGCATTACAAAAACTGGCTAAACCAGCAGATTTTTCTGGTAACAAGGTGACGATTGGCCAGTCTGCAGATAATCAGCTACTGGCATTTACGGCAACCAACAAAGCTAATACTGGAAATTACAATATTGCAGTTAAGCAGCTTGCCACTGGCAGTTCTTTTATTTCGGCAGATAACGCATTCACATCTTCTTCCGATATTGCAACGTCGTCTGCTGGTACATTGACATTTAGCGCAGGGGGTAAAACCCTTAATGTTGATTTGGCAGCTAATGACACCTTACTCGACATGCGTAATAAAATTAATAGTGCATCTAATAATTTTGGTGTCTCTGCGAATATTATAAATGTCGATGGTAAGTCACGACTTGTTATTGAGTCATCCGTGAGTGGTCAAGGTAATGACTTACAGGTGACGGCCAGTAATGCTGACTTACAGCGTTTTTCAACCAGTGATCCTGCATCTGTGATGGGAAGCCAAAAAAATGCAAAAGATGCAATAGTTGAAATCGACGGCCTGGAAGTTAATAGTGCTACGAATAAATTCGATAATGTGATCCAAGATACATCGTTTACCGTGTTGCAATTGAGTGAAAAAGATGCGGCGAATAACTATAAAACAACCAAGGTAACCGTAGAACAGGATAAAGGAAAAACCAAGGAAAATATTGAGGCGTTTGTTAAATCATATAACGCTTTGATGGATACCATGGATACACTGGGTAAGCGACCAACGATAGTGGGTGGCGAGCGAGTGGGGGATTCAGGTCCTCTAGCTGGCGATCAAACTCTGAGTGGTGTTAAGAGCCTTTTATTCAAAGAGCTCTCATTATCTACCGCAGACAACGACTCACTTTTTAATGTAGGTATTAACATTGATAAAAAAGGACGTTTGTCTATTGATAATGCAAAATTGACAAAAGTGATGGATGAGAATTTTGGTAAGCTGGAAAGTGTCTTTTCTGGTGAAACCGGGTTGGCGAAAAGACTTGATTCACAATTGAACGAATACACTAAATCTTCAGGCTCTCTTGATAAAAGACGTGATAGCCTTCAACGGGATGTCAGGTCAATTAAACAGGAACGTGTAGATTTTGATGCTTATCTTGCGAAGTACGAAGAGGGGTTGCGCCAGAAGTATGCCCGCTTGGATGTATTGGTCGCCAGGATGAATTCATCTATGGGTAGCTTGACCACCTTGGTTAATATGAACAAGAAGTCCTGAACGGATAGTTTTTGAGAGGTTATCATGTACAACAAATCACTTGGCGTGTATAAGAAAAATTCACTTGAAGCTGAGCTGTCTGTTGCAGACCCACATAAGGTTATTCAGTTGTTAATGCAAGGTTTTTTGGAAAGAGTCGCTCAGGCAAAAGGTGCAATTGAGCGCAGTGATTATCAGTTAAAAAGCGATCGTATTTCATCGGCAAATGCAATTTTAAATGGATTGAAAGATAGCCTTGATATGTCTCAAGGTGAAATATCAGAAAGATTATTCTCTCTTTATGAATATATGGGTGAGCGTTTGCTGGATGCTAGCGTAAAAATGGAGGTGTCACCTCTGGATGAGTCTATGAAACTTATGTTAATGATCAAAGAGTCTTGGGATAAGATACCAGATCAGGAAAAGCAAAAAGCGTATACTATGCGGCAATCACTTGGGGATTTATAGGTTCTATTGTGGCATATAAACAGTTGCTTGATGCGTTACAGCGTAATACAGCGCACATATTAACATATGTGGAAACGGAACGTTTTGACACCCTCGATGAACTATTTGATGAGAGAGAGGCAATCATCTCTTCTCTCTATTCTTCCGGTGGCTGGGAGGAACGTCATTTAGAACAACTTGATAGCATATTAAATACAAGTGTTATAGTACAAAATAAACTGGAAATGGCAAAGCAACTAGTACAAAAAGAAGCCTTTTCTATCAGTAAAAAAAACAAAGCAATTAATCACTATAAAGCAAACAAAATTTAATTATAATCGCGTGGTGACAGGAGAGGATATGATTAAGCCTGAAGAGATACTAGCAAAAATAACACAGGATGCTGAGCGAATCATGCTTCAGGCTGAGCAAGAGAAAGCAATGGCTGAAGTTTTGCCTATTCGTTTCGAGCAAAATATGGTTGCATTCGCTAAATATATACCATCTATACACAAGGCTTTTTTAAATTATAAAGTACAAAGAGAATTTAGATTTTTCTGCACTGAAAATGGAATTCCTAATCTAGCGTGGATAGATGAAAACGTAGCTATTTATGGCGATGATCCATATTCTCAATGCCAGCAACAAATAAAGCATATGATGTCCTCTAGTGCTAGTGGTGGTATTCGTTTTGGAAAAGAGAAAAATTTTTTCAATCAAATTCACATTGATTATTTGAATCAACTTGCTGAACTTTTGGCAAAGAAAAGAAATGAATACAGTCCCCTTCAGCAAGTCCCTGAATCAATGCCATTCATGATGATGTTTGGTGTAGGTTTAGGATATCAGCTAGGTTATTTATATGAAACCTGCAAGGTTGCCAACTTGTTTGTTTTTGAACCTGATCTAGATCTGTTTTATGCTTCGCTTTATGCCTTTGATTGGGCATCTTTACTTGATTACATTATGGCGGAGAATCTCAGGATCCATATTTTTTTAGGGCAAGATCAAGATAACTTGATGAATGATGCACTACATGCTATTCACAAAGCAGGACCATTTATTGCTGCGGCCCCTGTCGGACTGGTGCACTACCCATCAGAAATTATTGAACATCTTGTTGCTAAAATGAAAAAAGAGTTCTTTCTTTTTACTATGGGCTGGGGATTTTTCGACGACAATATGTTAGCTCTTTCGCATAGCGTTGAAAATATTTCAAAAGGCATTCCATTTTTAGTTAAAGGTAAGAGTCTGCCTGATAAATATAACACTGTGCCAGTATTTATTATAGGTAATGGGCCATCGTTAGATGCCACCATCCCATATATTAAAGAAAATAAAAATAAAGCCATATTAATATCATGTGGTAGCAGTATTTCAGCGCTGCACAAAGAAGGGATTAAACCTGATATATATGTCACCATAGAAAGAACGAAAGCGGTACCAGATTTCATCGCATTGATTAATGATGAAGATTATCTTAAAGATATATTGTATATAAGTACTGATCTCACCCACCCTGATTGCCACCAGTTTTTTAGACGTAGCCTTTTAGCATTCAAGCCTAACGAGCCAATGCTATCTCTTGCTAGTATTAATTTCGAAGAGGTTCAAGGGTTTGATTACTTTAGTCATGTTAACCCTTTGGTTGGAAATACGGGGGTTTCAGTCGCGGCCCGCTTGGGATTCAAAGAAATATACCTTTTTGGCATCGATAATGGTCATTATGACAGTGAGCATCATCATTCCAGGTTAAGCTCTTATTATGATGATAATGGCGCCCCCATTGCGGCATTACAACGTCTTGCGACAGCAGGAGCTGATCAGGTCATTCCTGGCAATTTTGGTGGGGAAGTTATCTCTAGCAAAATGTTTGTCACTTCAATCAGAGTCATGGAGCGGCTTATAAGGGAATACTCTGGCACCAACTTTTTTAATACTTCCCATGGGGCAAAAATAGAAGGAGCCGAGGCTTTAGATATCAAAGAAAGTCAGTTTGGTGATCTCCCTGTTTCTTTTAATAAGATTGATATTATTGAGTTCATTGCGAATGAGGTCTTCAAGCCACTTAATATTGATCGATCCAGGGTGGCTTCGGCTCTTGATGTCGATTATTTCAACTTCTTTATCGACAAGGTCCTCTTGGAGTGGAAAGAGCCTTTGCTATCACGTGCTGACGTTGTCAATCGCATGATGAGACAATTTGAGTATTTATTGGTGATAGAGAACAGTAGACAATGTCATATCTCCAGAGTTCTAATCGGTACATTCAATTATTTATTTAGTTTCCTCATCACTTTTTGCCATGCTTTCGCGGATGAAGAGGAGACGCTGGAGGCAGTAAGTGATGCGCTTGAAATATTTAATGCTTATCTATTAAAAGCCAAAGAGTTATACCCTCAGGCGCTTGATAGTCCTGACAAAGTGGATTGTGAAATTATTAGTTTATATCGTAGTAATTGATTATAAGCCCAAGTGTTACTTGGGCTTTATATTATCATGTTTACGTGACTCAATCAGTTATCACAATGCTTTTCGTATTGTATTTTGGCATATCAGAATCAGGATTACCCATAGTTAGTAGTTGCCACAAAACCTGAGCAGCGACCAAACTTGGGGGATTGAGGTATGGATAAATAAAATAGATGTAGCCATGATGACCTACCTGAAATAGAATAATGGTTCAGAATGGCTGCTCATCGTCAAGCAAAAATACTAAATACAGCTGCGAAATGACGGTGGAGTGTGTCTTATTATAAAGAAAAACCGTCATCCACGACAATATTTTGTCCGGTCACATATCTGGATTGATCTGATAATAGAAACATAACGCTACCTACAACATCTGAAACATCAAGCATTCCCTTTCCACATGTCTGTTTTTTATAGGCTTGACAAAAAATTGCAGATTGATTATCAAGTAACCCCCCCGGACTGATCAAATTAATTCTGAAACGGCTGTCATTCACATATGTGACAACATATTTACTCAAGTGCTGTATTGCAGATTTTATTGCCGCATACTCCACAGGCATTGTCATTTTTGTATTGTTGTAAATGTCAAATTTAGGTGCAACAACACCATATATGGAGGACATATTGACTAATGAAAACGCAGTTTCATGTGTTTTGAAGTACGCGGCACATTGTTGAGTAAATAAAAAAGCACTACCCAGATGAAGAGATATATTTTCATTAAAACTAGAAAGTGATACATCAAAAAAATGTGCGCCATAGGTTTTATTTCTCGGGTAGGTGGCATTGACTGCACCATCAAGATGTTCTTGTCGTGCAAAAAATGTCTTGAGGCTTCCCTCGCAGGTTACATCCAGCGATATCAACGTCAGATTATCGTCTGCAATGTCTACACCCTGAGTGGCAAGACGCTGGGCCATGGCATCGACATTGATATCTGCTGCAATAACCTTGCCCCCTTGGGCAAGAATGGATGGAACCAAACGAGATCCTAACAAGCCACCTGCACCTGCGACCAAAAAACACTTATGTTTTAACAAACTGTTCATTATTTCCGCACTCCTATAATAGCCTCTGCCAGTTTAAAGTCGTAAATGTCGTCAATATCGACAGCGCGTTCTTTCGGCACTTCGATACTGGTGACTTTTCCCGAGAACAGCCCACAGTGTGCCAGCACAAAGGCTGGTGTCGTTGCATATACCACGGTTGTGATATCAAAAACCTGGGGCGCATCCTGGCGTCGAGCAACATTGCCCGCCGGTTTATTGACCAACTCGACCCGGCCATCCACCGTTTTCTTTACCATGTTGAAATAGGGACTGCGATTAGCTGGCGTGACGGAGATACAGATATCGGCATTTTGCTCACAACGTTTGGCAATGGCCGCTTCAACATCACTCACACTGCGCAGCGGGCTGGTTGCCGGCAAGCTGATGAAACCATCGAATGCTCCATAATGCGCGGTGGCCCATTCAATGGCATGTTGCCAGGAAAGCCACTCCGGACTGCTATCTGTCGCCAATTCGGATGGGCGCTCGATAACCACCGCACCGGATGAGATTGCAACGCTAGCAATGGCAGCATCATCCGTAGAAACAAACACCTGGCTAATCGAAGGTGATGCCAGAGCCGTATCTATGGAATATTGCAACAAGGGTTTTCCCGCTAATGGGCGAATGTTTTTACCTGGCAACCCTTTTGAACCACCACGAGCGAAAATAAACGCGAAATTTTTCATCTGATTCAAGTTCCGGTTACCTGTTATCGATAATGAGAGTACGCTTTGACTTCTTCAATCAGTGTAACCGTTTGTGTAGCCTCCTCAATTGAGGCACCATTATTCTTTTTCCCCTGAATAAGATTGACAAAGTCGGAAATCATAGCGAGATACATCTGGTTTTTATCCCAAGCGGGATCACAGTAGATGATCTCAATACCGTTGGCCGAGTTCAATGTGACTGAGTTGTGAATCAGGTCCCACTCCAACGTACCTTCACTGCCAATCACTCGGCATTTGCGATGCGCTTTTCGTTGGAGAAAATCCAGATGAACCGTGGCAATGACGCCCGTTGTGTCGCCAAGTATGATATCGGCCATGTCCTCAACCGACAGGCCAAGCTCTTCGGAAGAAGACAAATTTGCGTATTTGACTTGAAGCGGTCCAAGCAGCCACTGGATATAATCAAATTCATGGCTGAGCTCCAGTAACACCCCGCCACCCAATTCTGCTCGTGCGGAGACACTGTGGCGATAATCTATGTTGGGGCGCCAGTCCGGCAAATATTGCCCGGTTTCAACCTGGACATGGTAGCAGCGGCCCACTTTCTGCTCAGTCAACAGATCTTTCATGAGCATGGCCGACGGTAAATAACGCAGGCAATATCCGACAGCCACCCGAGTATTGTGCTCTTGGCTGGCAGCCTGAATGGCCTCACAATCGGCAAGCGATGCCGCCAGGGGTTTTTCAATCAGAACGGGAATGCCCGCTTTTATCAGAGGGATTGCATGAACTGCATGCAATGTCGCAGGGGATGCGATGATCGCGAGTTCGATCCGATGCTGAATCAGCTCCTCTACCGAAGAAACAAACACATCGCAATCACTGACCTCACTTGCGGCCACCTGACCACTGGCTGACATTGCATAGATGGAAGCAAAAGGATAGAGATACTTAAGATTATGTCTATGGCGAATAGATATATTACCCAGGCCAATCACAGCGATACGTTCCATTATGAGCGGAATCCTAGTGTAGAAATATCTGACTGGGCCCTGTTAAAATCCTCCATTCGTCCAATATCTAACCAATATTCATGAAGGGGGAACATTGATATACGTTTTTTTTCTTGCATATGTTTCTCAAGAAGGGTCGGCATATCAATACGTTCTCCTTTGATCACTGACTGCGCTATATATGAATTAACAACATAGATACCTGCATTAACAAAAAAATGATGTACGGGTTTTTCAACCATGCTGGTAATGTTATTTCCTTCTCCCGTTATCACGCCATAAGGAATTTGATAATTATACTCACGAACACACATTGTGGCATCTGAACCATTCTGAGTATGAAAATCTAGCAAACTGTTGAAGTCCACAGTTGTTAACACATCCCCATTCATCATGATCAGTGGTAGCGGAGGCAGATTGGCAGGCAATAAACCTAATGCGCCCCCTGTTCCAAGTGGATGTTGTTCATGAATATATTTAATATTTGCACCCCAAGCAGAACCATCACCAAAATAATCAGTGATAAGTTCAGGCATGTAATGAGTAGAAATATAGATGTTTTTGAACCCCGCTTTGATAAATTGATTAAGCAGGGTCTCTAAAATCGGTTTATCACCAACTTTTAGCATAGGCTTCGGGCAGGTATCTGTAAGTGGCTTAAGTCGAGTCCCAAACCCGCCAGCCATGATCAAAACAGGATTATCATATGTTGGTTGACTGGTTGCTTTTTCCCACGTTTCAAGTCCGATCAACTTGCCAGCGTCATCAACTACAGGCAGGGAAAGAATGCTGTGCTCACGCATAGTCTCCAGCAGCTGCGCACGGGTCAGTTTGGCCGAGACTGTGATGGGGGTGGAGTTCATCACCGCCGTGACGCTTTGCGTCAGGGAGACATTGTTCAGGATGGCGCGGCGAACATCGCCATCTGTCACGACACCCAGCAAGTGCCGTAAGTCATCCACCACCAGACAAACCCGCAGCGCTTCTGCATTGATGACTGCCAAGGCATCACGCACCGAATGTTCAGGTGACAGCACTACTTTTTCCCAATTTTTGCTCATCCTATCCATCCTTTACTGCTTGATAGACACCACGCTGCCCCGGGCAACGTATGCAATCTGCTTTTCTCCGAGAGGGCGCGTCAGTGTAGCGCCAGCCCCGATCACGGCATCAGAGCCAATTGATATGCCCTGGATCACGACAGCTCCCGTACCGATATGGACTCTCTCACCCGTCACCACACCGCCGGATAACACCGCACCTGGTGCGACGTGGTTGTCATCACCCAGATGGCAGTCGTGATCCACAATGGCACCGCTATTGATGATGCTGTTGGCACCTATCCTGGCTCCGGCCTGAATGATGGCTCCCGCCATGACCTGGACCCCCTCTTCCAGCACGGCGTAATCAGAGACCATGGCCTTAGTGCTGACGACGCTTGCAAAGCGGTAACCAAGAGCGCGATAACGGGCAAACAACTCTGCCCGCAACGGGTTGCCCGGCAGGGAGCCGATACCATTGACTAGCTCCACCTCATCCGGGAGATGGGTCAGTATCTCCTCATCATGCCAGAGGGGAATACCTGCCAGCGCGGCACGCGGTGCATCAGCTGTGGGGGCAACCAGCGCGAGGGGAACCACTCCCTGGCTGCGCAGCATGTCGACCAGCACCGAGGCATGTCCGCCTGCCCCGAGGACGATGACCGGTTTATTCACGGATAAGTTCACCTGACTGATAAGCCTGCGTCGCAGGTTGTCCCAGAAGTTGCCAGTAGGCATAGGGGCTCATGCCGTCACCCGGACGCTTGATGGCAAGGTTGTCGGCACAGAGGATGGCGCCCTCCTCAATGTCGCAGGCAGCCACCAGGCTCTTGCGAGCGATCTCCTTGTTCTTGATCTCGCTCGGGCGAGGCCCTTTGATGCCGTCTCCCAGTGCCAGCTCCACATCGCGGATCCCTTTCACCATGGCGGCCAGTTCATCGGGTTCAAGAGAAGCCTTGTGATCAGGCCCTTCCATGTTGCGATCCAGCGTGAAGTGCTTCTCGATGAGGCAGGCTCCACGGGCGACCGCCGCCACCGGGATGGTGATGCCCTGGCTGTGATCCGAATAACCGACCGGCAACCGGAAGGCGTGCGACAGGGTATCCATGGCTTTGAGGTTGATATCCACCATGGGCGCCGGATACTCGGTCGTGCAATGCAGCAGGGTCACCTTGTTGGCAAGAGCGGCCTGACCCGCCTCGCTGGCATAGGCAGCCATGAAGGCGGCCTCACCGGGCTGCGCATCCTGCGGCGCGGTCAATCCGAAGGCTATCACCCCCAGGGCCGCCTCCACTTCTGCCAACGTGGCCATACCGGTCGAGACGATCAACTCGCAACCGGTGCGAGCATGGGCCAGTACGAAAGGCGCATTGGTCAGTTCCCCGGACGGGATCTTGAGGGTCTGCAACTTTAACCGGTTCACCAGAAAGTCCAGGCTCTCGGTATCGAAGGCGGTAGACAGAAACGCGATACCGAGAGACTCGCAATGGGCGATCAGACGAAGATGGGCATCGAACGAAAGCTCAAGGCGGGAGAGCATGGCAAGCTGGCTCTCTTCCTTGCCGGTGTTAGCGGTTTGATAAGCTGCCTGCTTGGCCTGGCGGGTCACCAGATTGACCGCCTTGAAGGTCTGAAACTTGACGGCATCGACGCCTGCCCGGTGGGCTGCATCGATCAGTGCCACGGCGAGTGCTTCGTCGCCATTATGGTTGACGCCGGCTTCGGCGATGATGCGGATCATGGCGACGGACTCCTGTCGAGATCATGGAACTGTTTGAGGGGGGGGGGGGCAAAATGCTTCAGGCGTGCCACGATTTGGCCGCTGGCGTCCCCTGCACCATAAGGATTGACATAAGCATCCGGGCCCATAGGCTGCAAGGCCTTGGCAATGCATTGCGTAATGGCCTCAACCTTCGCATCGCAATGAAGCACACTCTTCGCGGCCAGGCGCCCTTGTTGGCGTTGGCCGATATTGATGGTCGGGACCCCCAGCGAAGGCACTTCGATAATGCCGCTCGACGAGTTGCCGATCACGGCGGCACTGTGTTTCACCGCGCTCAGGTAACGTCTGTAACCCAAAGACGGGATGGCCAGCACGCGTGCAGGATTGGCTGCCGCATACTGATCAAGCTGTGGAATGATGGCTCGACCACCGTCATCTGCATTCGGGTACGTCAGGATGACCTGATGGTCGGGATAGTTATCCAACGCCGCCAGCAAGGCACAGAAACTCTCCCTGGCCGGTTCATCGGCTAGAGTCACGGGGTGATAGGTCACCACGAAGAACGGTGCGTCCAACGTAAAGCCAAGAGAGGATTGCAGCTCGTCCATGGACAGCAGTGGTGTCTTGACGATGTGGTCCAGACCGACGGCACCTACGTTGAACACCCGCTCAGGTGCTTCACCCAGCTGGATGACACGCTGTCGATAGGGCTCGGCAGCCGTGAAATGCAGGTAGCTCAACTTGGTAATGGCATGGCGGATGGCGTCATCATAGGCTCCTTCGGTTATCTCACCACCATGAAGGTGAGCAACAGGTATGCGTTGCAACATGGCCGCCTGGGCGGCCGCCAGCGCTTCAAAGCGATCCCCCAGGATCACCAGCACATCCGGCTGCTGACGCGCAAGCGCATCTGCCAGCCCGAGCAAGGCCACGCCCATGCTTTTGACCACACCCACAGAGGTATCGGAGGAGAGCAGCATCTCGATGCGCTCATCGATCTTGAAGCCATCCTGCTCTATCTGCTGATAGGTCAGGCCGAACTCGGGGGACAAGTGCGTACCCGAGACGATCAGCTTTAGCTCGAGGTCGGGATCCGCGGCAATGTCTTTCATCAACCAATAGAGCAGCCCGTATTCGGCGCGGGTACCGGTAAAGACGGCAATGGTGTTGGCCATGTTCAGACCTCGACAGGCGAGCTGGGCAGGTTAATAAGATGGGCTTCCAGCCACTCGGCATTGCTCAATTCTCCACGCAAGGCATGAGAGAACATGGGCAGGCGATGCATCAGTTTCCATACAGGCCGGGTCATGACATCAGCCTTGTTCAGCTCGGTCAGCAACGTATCCCGCTGGGTTTGATCTTCACAGACAATCGCATTGAGCCAGTAGTTGGAGCGTCCATAAGAAGGCTCGGTCACAAACTGGCATGCCTGTCCCTTGAAGAACTCCGCATAGTGCATGGCAAGCACCCGCTTTTGCGCCAGGAATTGCGGCAGGGCTTCCATCTGGGCACATCCGAGGGCCGCATTCAGATTGGGCATCCGGTAGTTAAAACCGGGTTCATCATGATAGAACTCGAACGGATGGGGCACCTTGGCGGTGGTGGTAATGTGCTTGGTGCGCGCCCCCTGTTCGGCATTCTGGCAGAGCACCATGCCACCACCCCCCGTGGTGATGATCTTGTTGCCATTGAAGCTCAGGGCGGAAAACGCACTCAGCGTCCCCGTGTGTTGGCCTTTGTAGTAGGAACCCAGGCTCTCGGCAGCATCTTCCACCAGGGCGATGCCCCAGGCCTCGCACACGGCCTGCAACTCGTCTAGTTCGACCGGATGACCAAAGGTGTGCATGGGCACGACGGCTTTGAGGCGGCGTCCACTTGCCTTGTGGATGGCACCTGTCTCGGTGCGAGACGCATGCTCTTCCAGCCAGTTGGCCAGGGCAACGGGGCAGAGCCCCAGACTCTGGCGTGATACATCGACGAACACGGGTTCTGCGCCCATGTGATAGACGGCATTGCAGGTTGCCACAAAGGTCAGGGGCTGGGTGATCACCAGATCGCCGCTCTGCACACCTGCCATGTAGAGCGCGATATGTAGCGCCGCCGTGCCATTCATGGTGGCAACGGCACGGGCTGAACCGGTAAAGGTGGCTATTTGTTGCTCGAACTGCTCAACATAGGCACCGACACTGGAAACGAAGGTGCTTTCAAGGGTATCGAGCACATATTGACGCTCATTGCCGGCGAAGGTCGGGGCGTGAAGAGGGATGAAGTCATCGGTTTTATAGGTATCACGAATAAAACGTATCAATTGAGTATGCATACCGACTCCTTACATCTTGCCGTCGAGATACTTGCCCGTTTCTTTGTGAGCAAAATCCGGGATCATGGCGAAGAACAACTCGACGATCTCTTTCTTGTCCCAGGCGCGTTTTGTTTTCATGGCTGCAATGGTCTGCTCGAAATGGTTGAGCAGATCATTCTGATATGAGGGGTCATTCTTGATGATGCCCAGGTTCTCGAACCGGGTCATATCCAGCACTTCCTTGTCGGTGAAGAACTCTTCGAAGTCTTTTTCACCCGTGGTGTCACTCTCGGTAAAGAGGCAGGGCCACATCCCCTGCTCAGGCAGGCTCGCCATCAAGGCCCTAGCTTCATCCTCGTCCTTGCACAGATACGGCTTGTAACCATGCTGCTCCAGATACTTCACGGCAATTTCGGCGAAGGTAATCAGGTGGAGGGATTCGCTGAGCTTGGGGAAAAAGATATCCCTGTTCTCACCAAAGATGCAGGACATCAGGCACAGCTCACCGGACTCCTGGGGGGTCACGAAGTAGCGTTTGATGTCGCTGGGGGCGACGATGGGCTGACGCTTTTGCAAACGCTGGTTGAAGCCATGCAGCAAGGAACCATCGGAGAAGGCCACGTTGGCAAAGCGCGCGGTTGAAATGGCAATCTGTTCGCTGCGGCGCATCAGGAACATCTCCATGATGCGCTTGGACGCCCCCATCATGTTAACTGGATTGGCTGCTTTGTCAGTCGAGACACAGAAGTATTTTTTGACACCAGCAGAGATAGCTTGAACAATTGTTTTGTCGGTATTAAAAACGTTCACATCAATCATCCGCATTAATGTGAACGGGTCTTTTTCACTACGCACGTGCTTTAAAGCAGAAAGATTTAGAACATAATCATAAGCACCATCAGATTCAATGAATGCATCATATTCAATAGAACCAATATCTAGTGCGAATGTTTTAAAGTCACCATTAATATAGCCATAGCTGCTTCTAATATCTCGCACTAGTTCTACTAAATTATTTTCACTGATATCGACAACATGCAACGCTACCGGATTTCTTTTAAAAATTTCTTTGGTAACTGCTTGGCCAATCGAACCCGCACCACCAAGCACTAAGAATCGTGACTTGGCAACAACATCATTTAACGTATGCTGACATTCAGCAACATCTTGCTCAAAAAGTGATGCTGAGCGACCTAGTAGTGCCAGAGAAGATATCATTTGATCTCCCGAATCAAATAGTTAATTTTGTCTATCGTTATCTGCGCTAGCATCATTTTGCTCTTTACGGTTCGCCATCATTGAAGGGGGCGTCGTATTAAGCAATGCATAAAGAGATACATCGTTATTGCTGCCATACTGATTCAGACCTATAGCCATAGCTTTTTCAAATTCTTTGTTATGCATTCTGACGCAGTGATAACTATAAAATAAATTTGTGACATCCTGTACTGTAAGAGGGCCTGACATGGCTATCAAACAGAGATAACTACGCAGCAGGAAATAATCTGCAATCATCAATTGATAACACTGTTGGGGAGTAAGATCAGGATCAAGTGGAAAGTTATGATGGTAGACATAGTAAACCAGATAATTTTGCATTATATGTGGATGAGCGTTCAAAAAAGGCTCAACTTCTTTATGCCAAACATCATGTATTTTCGCGAGATGGGTGATGTCACCATCATCAGAAAATAATTCCTTTATTTTATGCAAGCAGTAATTTATGACTACTCTACCTCGGCGACCTTTTTTCTGGTTGCTCAGTAATTGTAACTGTGTGAGGTGATGTAAGGCCCACCATTGTAGTTTATCTAAGTAAGGAATTTGCAAGAAGGCATTGTGCAATTCACCACTGTCTATCAAATTCCCAATTTGTGCTAGAAATTGCTGATTGGGCAGGCTATCTTCGCTTCGATGTAACATTAAACCAATGATCCACAATTTCTCTTCAATACTTATTCCTTGTGTCAAAAGAATATCGATTGAAAAAAGATGGTAGTTTTCTACTTGCTCAGATATCAATTGTGTCTTGTAGAATCCCTTGAATGGTTGAACCTCCATGGCCATGGCATCAGGATTGAGTAACACTTGACGGCACACCTCGGGACAGGAGAGTGTCAGGCTCAATTTCAGATTGTCGCCAAAGCGGGTTTCAACCCGTGGATAGCTACGACAGGTATTGCTTAACGCATCGACTCCTGCTTCCTTATGAATTTGGCACCAGCCATCAGATAGAAACGGGCAATATCCTTCCTCATTTAAGATAATTTGCCCCCAGTTATGATCATCTTTCTTCACTTTCTGAATATGCTTCATCGTTTCTGTACGAAGCCATAAGTCTGGATGACTTGAATAGGTGCGATAGGTTTTTTTATCAATACTTATGTTCCACCCTCTGCAACAAGTGTCTTCACACTTATCGCCAATACACTGGAAATTTTTGAAAAAAACCGGAACAAACTGATGAGCAGGGGGCGATTTGGTCATTTTATAAGTCCATTTTTGAGCTAAGGTTACACGCTGTAACCTAGCAAGTTTAGTACCATAATGAATCCAGAGCCTGTTTTTCCTGTGGTTGTTCCTGCGAAACAGTGGTGGCTGATGTTGCGTCAGTAATGGATCATACGACACATCGACTCTACACCGTTCAAGGTTCTGGAGGTAAACCGGTGCAGCTCATCCGAGTTGATCACATCGAGTCGCTGATGCTGCACCGCGTCCAGATTGGGCCACTTTTGCCAATGACGCAGGGCGTCAGGATCTTGACTCCCTGCCAGGATCAGCGATGGGTTGGCTCTGATCACCTGTTCCATGTCTACTTGAGGGTAGGGGCTCTTGGCATTCGCCATGACGTTGATCCCGCCGCAAAGTTCGATGGCCTGAGCAGGCCAGGCATTGCCACTGACGCTGGTGAGCGGTGGGTACCAGAGCTGATAGAACACCTTGACGCCGGTTGGCTGGCCATAACGCCGCTGCAGTCCATGTAGACGCGCCAGATAGCGATCGGCGGCTTCGTTGGCACTCTTCTCCACCCCCAGCAATTTGCCCAGCGCTCGCATTTCCATGGCCAGCGAGGCAAAGTCGGTGGGCTCAGAGTAGAAAACCGGGATACCCAGCTGCTCCAGTGGGGCCAGCATCCGTGATTGAGCCGAGCGCCAGCCCAGGATCAGGTCCGGTTTTTGTGCCAGCAGCGCTTCGACATTGATGCTGCGATAATTGGCCACCTTGGGCTTGTTTTTCACTTCTGCGGGATAGTCGGAGGCATCATCAACGGCCACCAGCTTGTCACCGGCACCGATGTCATAAAGCAGCTCGGTAAGATGGGGAACCACGCTCACCACCCGGCTCGGGGTCGCCGCCAGCAGGGCACCGGGCAACCAGGCAAGCAGTACGCAAGGCAGCCAGAGTGGCAATCGCAACCATCTAGCCATGAACTAACCTCGCCACAGTGACAAGCAGCGCCAGCATCAACCAGCCCCAGCCGCACCCTTGCAGAATATTGAGCACCTTGCGCGGTGTCTCGCTATCTGGCTCAGCACCAGTGCCGATGACTGGCCAACGCTGGAGAACCCCCTGATAGTAGCGAGGACCACCAAGGCGGATCCGGCACTTGTCTACCAGCAGAGTGAGCAGCATCCCCATGGCGGGATAGGGCCAGAGTGCGCCACTTCGCAGCAGCTGTGCTGCCTGTTTGAGACGGCTTGCCAGCAGTGGCAGCCCCAGCAGCAAAATGACGGAGGCATTGAGCCCCTGATAGAGGGCGCTGGCGGCGCGACCAAAGTGATCGAAGGCGGGATCTTTGCGGCTCCAGCTTTGGTTCATCAACTGGATCAGCCGCCAGAGCAGGGCGCCCTGTACGCCAGCCAGAGCAAATCCCAGCAGCGGGCCAGCCCATTGGCCGACCAGACGCAGGGTGCAGCTCTCGGTCACCGCTTTGGCAATCCCCATAGCCGAGAGCTTACCGGTTTCACGCTTAAGCCAGGGTGTTGCCTGCAATCTCGCCAGCGGCAGGGTCTCCTGGGTGGCGAGCGAGCGGGTGGCATGGGCGAGTTCGCGCAGCGGGCGGGATTCGATCATCAACAGCAGAAACAGCAGGTCAAACAGCGGCTCGCTCAGTGCCAGATTGCGCAACGACCAGAGCCCGGCCGCGCAGGGTACCCAGACTACCAGCATTGCCAGCATACCCGCCTGCAACTGCTGGCGTGGCGTGCCATCGGCTCTGTGCACCTTGTGACCCAGTCGGGTCAGCAAGGACGTGACGGCCGAAAGACGCAGATGGGATGGCCACGGGATCACCGCCTCCAGCAGGGCAGCCCCCACCAGAATGGCCGCCGTCGTCGAGAGGAGGGCGTCGGCCATCAAATCAAGCGAGCCAGTTTCAATCACAGCTTGCCGAGCATCTTGATGATCACTTCGGCGGAGTGTTTGCCGGCCACTTCGATAAAGGCATCGAAGGATTCAACCTGTTCCTTGCCAGCGATATCGGACATGGCGCGCACCACCAGATAGGGCACTTTGAACATATGGCACACCTGACCGATGGCGGCACCTTCCATCTCGACCGCCAGCATCTGCGGGAAGTCGGCGCGAGCCTTGCCGATGGCATCCGGTTTACACATGAACTGATCGCCGGTACAGATAAGGCCGACCTTGGTCTGGTGCTTGCCCTGCTCGGCGATGCAATCCTGAGCGACTGCGATGAGCAGCTCGTCGCAGGGGAAGGCGGCGGGTTGCTGTGCCATCTGGCCCATCTCGTAACCAAAAGCGGTCACGTCCACATCGTGAAAACGCATCTCGCTGGCGATCACCACATCACCGATGTGCAGGTCCTGGGCAAAGCCGCCCGCAGAGCCGGTATTGATGACGCAATCAGGGGCAAACTTTTCCAGCAGCAGGCTGGTGGCCACGCTGGCGGCGACCTTACCGATACCGGAGCGGGTAAGGATCACCTCTTTGCCTGCCAGCATCCCTTGATAGAACTCACAGCCGCCCAGTTGCAGGGTGGTGGGGTTGCTCATCTGGCTGCGCAGCAGGGCAACTTCTTGCTCCATGGCGCCGATAATACCTACTTTCATTGCTGACCTCGTCTTGATAGCCGTGTGGCTGAATTTAAGTTGCTGTAGATCATAACAAAAGATGGCGTCGGCGCCGAGAGGCACAGTGACAGGAGAGATGAAACGCGGCGTTCTGCAAGGGGGTATTAGGGGCATTACCGGGGGG
>NZ_CDDH01000043.1 GCF_000819725.1 Aeromonas australiensis
GGGGTGGGCGCATCGGGGGCAAAACCGCCACGAGCATCCGGCAGGCTGTCGGCATAGGGGACATAGGGCTTGATATCGACGATGGGGGTGCCATCAAGCAGATCTACCGCCCCCAGCTCCAGCCACAGTTTGCCCCGTTCGCGACCGACCCCGTGCAGCTCGACTACCGAGAGGCCAAGTGGATTGGGGCGGAAGGTGGAGCGAGTGGCAAAGACGCCGACCCGCTCGTTGCCGCCCAGGCGCGGCGGGCGCACCGTCGGGTGCCAGCCCTGCGCCATGGTTTGGTGAAAGACGAAGCTGAGCCACAGATGGGAAAACTGCTCGATGCCGCGCAGCACATCCGGCTGATCATAAGGAGGGAGCAGCTCGAGGCGGGCGCGGGCCGATTTGACCAGACCGGGCTGGCGAGGGATGGCGAACTTCTCCTTGTAGGGAGAGCGGATGATCCCGAGGGTATCGATTTCGAACTTCATGGCGGATCCTGACTGAAAACCTCGGCAATTTAGCACAGGCAGCCTCAAAACGCAGGCCTGGCCTCACTACCTTCATTTTTGCAGCGTGGCCGTGATCCCTGTCCCATCCCGGCCAGTCGGGAGCTGTGCCTGCGTGCCAAGTTGCGTAGGGTGGAGGCAACTGGCGTGTCACGATGAAATGTACGCACGCGCGCCGAAGGGGAGGGAGAGGGATGAAACTGCTGATTATTGGTGGCACCGGCTTTTTAGGCCGCCACCTCACCGCGTTGGCGCTGGATTGGGGCCATGAAGTGACCCTGTTTAACCGCGGCCACCGCCAGCATGCCGACTGGCGTGAGCTGGTGCAGCTTATCGGTGACCGGGATAAGGATCTGGAGGCCCTTGAGGGAGAGGGGGTACAGTGGGATCTCGTCATCGATACCTGCTGCTATCGCCCCGAGCAGGCGGCAAGTCTCTCGGCCGCCTTGCTCGGGCGCTGCGCGCGGCTCATTTTTATCTCCACCATCAGCGTCTATCGCGATTTCTCAATCCCCGGAATGGATGAGTCGGCGCCCCTGCACCCTATCCCCGAAGGCGACATGCCTACTGACTATGGCCCCCTCAAGGTGTTGTGCGAGCAGGAGTTCCGCGCCCGTTGGGGCGAGCGGCTCTGCATCCTGCGTCCGGGCGTGCTCTGCGGCCCCCATGATCCCACCGGTCGCATGGCCTGGTGGATTAAGCGGGTGCAGCAGGGTGGGCCCTGGTTGCTGCCGGGCAGTGGCGAGGATCGCTTGCAGTATCTCGATGTACGTGACTGCGCCGAGTTTGTGCTGCGTGCGGCCGAGCAGCAGTTGTCGGGTATCTTCAATCTGCTCAAACCCGGCATTACCCTGAGTGACTGGCTGGAGCGGCTGAGCGCCCGGTTGCAGCCAGCCCGCCCCATCCAGCCCGAGTGGCTGCCCTGGTCGACCCTGATGGCGGCCGGTATCGAGCCCTGGCAGAGCTATCCCACCCTGCTACCCTGCACGCAGGCTGAGTTTGCCGGTTACGGTTCTATAAGCGCCGAGGCAGCCATTGTGAAGGGGTTGAATTTCCGGCCGTTGGAAGAGACCGCCGCCGATCTGGCCTCTTGGTTGGCGGTGGGTGATGGGCCCCTGGCCGAGGGGGCGCT
>NZ_CDDH01000044.1 GCF_000819725.1 Aeromonas australiensis
GGGTGTCCCAGTTCTGTCCCCCTTTCTCGATGAAGGCGAGCGCAATGAAACCCCAAAAGCCAGCCATCTCCCTGACAAGGGCTCAGCAGCTACCCATAAAAAACCACCGACCAGCAAAAAGTCGGTGGTTTTTTTATCGGTGGTAGATAACGGGTAGCCGATACGAAGCGTTCGCTACCTCAACTTTCGCCCGGGAACGAGCACTACTCCTCTTGCTCCTCCGGTAGTGCCTCCCCACCCCGTATCTGTTGCAGCTCATCGACCCTGGCTTGCCACTTGTCGTGGGCCTGTTTACGCTCCTGCTGCATAAATGCATCTCGCATGGTGTCGATTTTCTGGTCAAGTGTTTCCATCAGAGTGTCTCCTTGTGTGACCATGTAAAGACTGGCTGACGGCGCGTTGGCCAACCTGCTCAGCTAATCTGACACCGATAATGCCGTGACTGCCCAATCAAATAATCGATTGAAAGTGCAAAAATCAATCTAAAAATTATTTCCGTGCTTGCTCTACCACACCAGCATAAAGAGAGACTGGTCGTTCAAGCGTCATGCTCTGGCACGCTGCCAGCCCCGTTAAGCATGGTTGTCAGCTATTACAGGAGCATGCAGCCATCGGCCAATCAGGCCTATGTGGCAACCTGATAGATATCCAGCTTGGGGCTGTGCCCATGATCACACCCTAACAACTCTCATCCCCCTCTCTGCGCGCCTCTGCTTTTTATCATCTAAAGTTACCAAGCAGCCCAAAGCTGCTGATTTATATACATTCGCCGCCAAAAGGGATCTTTTTCCATGACCGAGCATACCGATCTGCTGCCTATCAGCACGGATGATGACCAGGACGCCGGCAACCGTTACCTCTACTACACCGAGGGGGATCTGGCCCGCATTCTTGCCAATCTGGAACAACTGCGCCACGCAGTGTTTCCTGTCGCCATGGGCGAGAGTGAATCAAGCGCCGCCGTGCCCCACAACTTTCCGTCTGTCTGTCTGGTGGGTCTGGGGCGCTGCGGCTCCAACATAGCGCAGGATGTCGCCTCGCTGGTCTACAACGCCCGCAGCTTTTATCTCAATGAGTTCAACAGTGAAGAGCAACGCAAGCGGGAGAAGGAGTTTGGTCCGGTGAGCTGGATCCGGCGCAATCTGCGGCTGCCAAACAACGGGGCCCGGCCTGTCTTTTTGATCGAGCCCATGGTGATGCTGGGGGATCTGGACAAGGACATCGAGGGGCGCATCCGCCACTCCAATCGCAGCGGCGAAGGTGGCTCCTTGCGTGACTACGCCAAAATGCGGGTGATGGACTTGTCAGAGATCCATGCGGGAGGCGCGGGCAACGCCCCCATCCTTGGTCAGTATCTGGCCAAGATTATCCTCAACAAGAGCCCCCAGTACTTCGCCAACTCCGAGTGGCAGGCCATTCATACCTATCTGGTGGACTCCTGCGGCATCAAGGCCAACCAGTCCCGCCTCTATTTCTACATCTTCAGTGCCGGGGGCGGCACCGGCTCGGGTATGGCCTCCGAGTTCGGGCTGGCCCAGCAGTATTCCTACATGAGCAAAACCTTTTCGCCCCCGTCAGAAGAGGAGGAGCACCTCTCCCTCGGGGAGCACTTCATGTTCGATCCCATCTTCACCAGCGGCATCTGTATCCTGCCCAATATCTGTGATCGGGGCATCGAAATCTCGGAAGCACTACACATCAACGCCGGACGTTTGCTGTGCAAATACCTGGCCGAGGAGTGGGACTTCTCCTATCACTTCGACAACGAGCAGGCGTGCGATGCCAGCATGCTCAAGCGGATCAGGCCCTGGAATGCCATGATGCTGATCTCCAACGACATCATGCGCTACGCCGAAGAGAGCGACGATGGCGAGATCCAGCATGTTGATGTCAATACCATGGAGAAGTACGCCAACCAGTACATCTCCCAGCAGATCTTCAACATTCTTACCGCTCAGGCCGTCACCACCGACTACGACGAGAACTACTTTCGCCGAGCGGGCATCGACATCAGCGAAACCATTCGGCTCGACGCCAACGACCTCTTTATGAGTCTGGCGGGGCCGGTGGCGGTGGCGTATGCCGAGTCCATCTCGCCCCCCGGCGGCCTGTTTGACAAGGAGGGCGGGCTCAATGTGGATGATCTCTTCACCCGTTCCATCGAGCTGCCCCACTTCAACAAGATGACCCAGGCCATCGAGGGGATCAGTCTGCTGCCCATCGAGGCGGGCAACTATCGGGAGTATCTGGATGACTATGTGAAAAGTGGCCATGACCCGGCT
>NZ_CDDH01000045.1 GCF_000819725.1 Aeromonas australiensis
TCACGCCACGTAGCGATAAATGCCCGGACTACTTCAAGCTCGGGGTCAATCAGGGATTCATGTTGGTACCAACGCCGCACCAACAGCGGCCACTGAAACAGCGCCGCCCAACGCTCGGCTACTTCTCGATCACTCCACCTAGCGGCGGTTTCGACATCGACTTTGAGGACCAGATGATAGTGGTTGCTCATCACCGCATAGGCGCACACCCCGATGGCAAACTGCCGTGACAGCTGACCAAGCCTGTCGACAACCCACTGGCGCCGGTGCTCATAGCTATTGCCAGAATGCGTATCTTGTCCACACAAGAAGGCCCGCCGCACACAACGGCTGACCACATGGTAATAGGGTGTATCTTGCAAGCTGATCTGGCGTGAACGAGCGATGGTCATGGCACACTCCTCGACTGGCTACCCATCAAGCGAAGCAGCATGCTACGCTGCTGTCAAATTGGTGGGTGTCCTAGATTTTTTACAGTCAAATTGGTGGGTGTCCCAGATTTTTTACAAAGTGAAGGTTGGTGACATCGTCGCTGGCCACAATGCGCCGCGCTTGTCGCTGTCAAATTGGTGGGTGTCCCAGATTTTATTCCCATTGTCCTCCCAGATTTCCCCAATTGGTGGGTGTCCCAGATTTCCCAACATGGTAATAGGGTGTATCTTGCAAGCTGATCTGGCGTGAACGAGCGATGGTCATGGCACACTCCTCGACTGGCTACCCATCAAGCGAAGCAGCATGCTACGCTGCTGTCAAATTGGTGGGTGTCCCAGATTTTGCAGATTTTGGCAGCTCCTGCCGGGCACTCAACGCCAGCAACTGCGCCTGCAAGGTGACGCCGAGATCAAGAAACTCGCCCAGAGTCTGCATAAACAGGGTCTTATCGAGCATCTCGATGAGAGAGGAAAAGGTCAGCACCAGATGGTTGCTGCGACTATCCAGACTGATCTGGCTCCCCCCCCGTGGCCAAACCAAACATGTTCAGCTCAAGTGCCGAGCGGGTCAGCTGCAACTGACTGGCCGTATCGTCAGGCAGACGCAGCAAGGGGATATAGAGGTAGCATGCCTGCAGATCATCGTTATCGGGCACTTCGACCAGGCACTCGCCATCCAGACCGAATGGCACACAGCAGTGGCCATCGCTACCCAGACGCAAGGCTACGCCCTGCTGTTCGCCCGCGAGTAATAGCCATTCAGATACGATTTGTTGATAGGGTTTCACTATGATGCACTCCACGCTCAAGCCCTTGCTGGCGAACGAGCTCGCACGCATCAGGGTATGCTGGAGATGCTACCTCTGGCAGCGGCACAGTGATTTAGCTGTAAAACGGCGTTTTTTAGATTCACGCCGAAATTGCCCCTAACGGCAGGCGGGTTGCACAGTAAAGGTTCGACTGGAGTCCACTGGGCCCAGCTCCGCCAGCAGGCGGCGGCCCAGCAGCACCGGATAGATCATCTTGCTGCGATCCCGCAGGGTGAACCACTCCTCATATACCTTGTCCCCCAGACAGATGGACATAGTGACGGTCGGCCGCTGCTCCATACCACCCGCCCCGCGCACCGTCACGCTGCGCTCGACCCGCCTCTCGAACTGCTGCTTGACCCGCTGGCCGCTATCGACATCAGTCACCACCAGCATAAAACGCACCCAGGGATTTCCATCCCGTTTGAATCTGGTTATGGCACGTGCATCGAGGGAAGAGGTGAGCGCACCGGTGTCGAGTTTCATCTTCACCGCCACGCCGGTGGGCAAAATAAGTCCCTTCTCGATCCAGCCATAGCTGGTCGGGGTCTCTGCCAGCGCACTGCCACACAGTGCCAGCATCAGGGTGATCCCCACCATCATCTTGCCCATTTTACTGCCCTGCCTTGTCAATCCTGCGCCCAGATCTACCACAGTACCATTGTGGGTCAATCCGATTTATTTCAGTGACTTGGATAATATCCGGCGGGTCAGGAGAGAGACGACAAAGAGTGGCCGAACGGCGGCCGAAGCGAGCGGGAATATCGCAGGAGAGCAAGACAAGGGATGGTGCTGGATGAAGCTGGTGGTTAACCTCAGGTTGTGACGCCAAAGACTACCACAAGGATTTGCAAATTATCAGTCTTGTTCTGAAGGGATTTTTGCCTACACTGTTGTAAACCGGAGGGCCTGAAAACCACCGGTTTTTTTGCGCCTGCCGAAAATTTGCCACTGCAAAAGTGACTTTCAACAAGGCTCAATAAGGAATTTGTAATGCGTATCGAAGAAGACTTGAAGCTCGGTTTCAAGGATGTCCTGTTCCGCCCCAAGCGCTCTACTCTCAAGAGCCGTTCCCAAGTCAGCCTGACCCGTCAGTTCACCTTCAAACACACTCAGACCCAATGGCAAGGCGTACCCGTTATCGCCGCCAACATGGATACCGTCGGCAGCTTCGCCATGGCGCGCACGCTGGCCGGTTTCGAGATGATGACCGCGGTACACAAGCACTACAGCCTTGAGCAGTGGCAAGCTTTCGTCAACGAGACTGACCCGGCGCTGCTGGGCCATGTAATGGTCTCCACCGGCACCTCGGCTGAAGATTTCGCCAAGACCCGCCAGATCCTCGCCATGTCCGAAGCGCTGCGCTTCATCTGTGTCGACGTGGCCAACGGCTACTCCGAACACTTCGTTGCCTTCGTGCGCAAAATTCGTGAAGCCTGCCCCAACCACGTCATCTTGGCGGGCAACGTGGTGACCGGCGAGATGGTCGAAGAGCTGATCCTCTCCGGCGCCGACATCGTCAAGGTCGGCATCGGCCCGGGCTCGGTCTGCACCACTCGCGTCAAGACCGGCGTCGGCTATCCGCAACTCTCCGCCATCATCGAGTGTGCCGATGCGGCCCACGGCCTCGGCGGCCAGATCGTCGGTGACGGCGGCTGTACCTGCCCAGGCGACGTCGCCAAAGCCTTCGGCGGCGGCGCCGACTTCGTCATGCTGGGCGGCATGCTGGCAGCCCACGAGGAGTGCGGTGGTGAGATCGTTGATGTAGACGGCGAACCCTTCATGAAGTTCTACGGCATGAGCTCCTCCAGCGCCATGGACAAGCACGCCGGTGGCGTTGCCGAATACCGCGCCTCAGAGGGCAAAACCGTGCTGCTGCCCTACCGTGGCCCGGTCGAGAACACAGTGCGCGACATTTTGGGCGGCGTGCGCTCCACCTGCACCTACGTCGGCGCCAGCCAGCTGAAAGAGCTGACCAAGCGCACCACCTTTATCCGGGTGCACGAGCAGGAGAACAACGTCTACGGCAAAGAGTAACCTGCCACAGACCGCCGTCACGCGCTGACGGTTAGAAGCCAGTCAACCGGTGTGCTACCCTGCGCACCGGTTTTTTTTGCATCTGGAACCCCGAGCCATGATCACTCCCCTGCCCCCGTTTGACTGGGATATCTTCTGCTGCGTCGTCGACAACTTCGGCGACATCGGCGTCACCTGGCGACTCGCCCGCCAGCTAAAACGGGAGGGGAATATTGCAGCATATGGCGATGAAGTCCAGGTGCGGCTCTGGGTAGACGATCTGGCAAGTTTCGCCCGCATCTGCCCGGAGCTGGATCCGGCGCAGGATGGCCAGTGGGTCGATGGCATCTATATCCAGCACTGGCATGAGACCCTGCCGACCGACATGACCCCGGCCAAGGTAGTGATCGAGGCCTTTGCCTGCGAGCTGCCCGCCCCCTTTATTAAACGAATGGCCGAACAAATGGCGAGCCAACCCAGGCCCCCCTGCTGGATCAATCTGGAGTACCTCTCGGCGGAGAGTTGGGTCGAGGATTGCCACGGCCTCGCCTCGCCGCAACGTCTCGGTAACCAGAGCCTCGGCAACCAGAGCCTCGACAAATACTTCTTCTTCCCGGGCTTTACCGCTCAAACCGGCGGTCTTTTGTGCGAGCGAGGCCTCATCGCCGAACGGGAGCTGTGGCAGCAAGATGATGCGGGACTGGCAGCCTACTGGGCAAGCCTCGGTTTGCCGCCAAAACAAGAGCACGAGCTGCGGATCAGCCTCTTTACCTACGAGAGCGATGCGCTGAAAAGTCTGGTCGAGAGCTGGTGCCAAAGCACCACGCCCGTCACCCTGCTGCTGCCGCTGGGGCGCTCTCTCAACGATGTGCTCACCGGGGCCGGTCTGACTGATGCCATCCCTGCGGCCAACGCGGGGGATCTGCTGCACTCGGGTAACCTCACCATCAAGCTGCTGCCGATGACCGATCAGGCCGGTTACGATCGACTGCTGTGGAGCTGCGATCTCAATCTGGTACGCGGGGAGGACTCCTTCGTGCGGGCCCAGTGGGCGGCTCGCCCTTTCCTCTGGCACATCTACCAGCAAGAAGATGAGGCCCATCTGGTCAAGCTGGAGCAGTTCCTCGACCACTATCTATCCGATCTGCCTGCCGATTGCGCCCAATGGCTGCGCCGCTTCAATCTGGCTCTCAACCGTGGTGAAGATTGCCGCGAACTTTGGGCCCAATGGCCCCGATATAGCGCCATTTGGCAGCAGCACGGGCGACACTGGTCACAGAAGCTGCTCCGGGATGGGGATCTCGTCACGCGGTTGGTGAAATTTCTGGAAAGCCGTATATAATCTGGCAGTTTTTATCCGTCCGTTTCACGAACAGGAATTTTTTACATGAAAACCGCTCAGGAAATCCGCGCTGGTAACGTAGTCATGATCGGCACCGAGCCGATGGTGGTCCAGAAGACTGAATTCAACAAATCCGGCCGTAACTCCGCCGTGGTCA
The DNA here is from genome assembly GCF_000819725.1 of Aeromonas australiensis. Taxonomy (GTDB): domain Bacteria; phylum Pseudomonadota; class Gammaproteobacteria; order Enterobacterales; family Aeromonadaceae; genus Aeromonas; species Aeromonas australiensis. The sequence goes on from NZ_CDDH01000045.1 coordinate 4,756, forward strand.
AAATGAAGCTGAAGGGCCTGCTGAACGGCAGCGCTACCGAGACCGTCTTCAAGGCCGACGACAAGCTGGAAGTTGTTCAACTGGAGCGTAAAGAGTGCACCTACTCCTACTTCTCCGATCCCCTGTATGTCTTTATGGACACCGAGTACAACCAGTACGACGTCGAGAAAGACAACCTGGGTGACGTGCTGAACTACCTGGTAGACGGCATGGAAGACATCTGCGAAGTGACTTTCTACAACGAGAAAGCCATCTCCGTAGAACTGCCGACCACCATCGTGCGTGAAGTTGAGTACACCGAGCCGGCTGCCCGTGGCGACACCTCCGGTAAAGTGACCAAGCCGGCCCGTCTGAAAGGCACCACCTACGAGCTGTCTGTTGCTGCTTTCGTAGAGATCGGTGACAAGATCGAGATCGACACCCGTACCGGTGAGTTCAAGCGTCGCGTTAACTAATTGACCGCGTTGAATTGATTACAAAAAAGCGAGCCAATGGCTCGCTTTTTTATTACCTACCGGCCCATGACATCACCCTGCCATCTTTCCCAGCGCGCCGATCAGAGCGTCGAGCCCTTGGTCTACCTTCGAGCGCGGGCAGCCGACGTTGAGGCGGATATAGCCTGTGCCTTCCGGGCCGTAGGTGTCGCCGCGCATGATGGCGACCCGGTATTTCTCCACCAGCAAGGTTTGCAGCGCATCCATCCGTTCGGTGGAATCGATGCCAAGACCGCTCAAGTCAATCCAGGCAAGATAGGTGCCCTCGGGCACCCGATAGTCGATGACGGGGAAGGCGGCGTTGAGCCGCGCCGCTACATGGACGAGGTTGCCGTACAGATAGTTTTTCAGGGCATCGAGCCAGGCAGCGCCATCGCGATAAGCGCTGATATGGGCCAGCACGCCGAGAATCGGCGGCGATGAGAGGCCATGGGCCGCCTTGAGCCGCTGCAGATAGGCGGCCCGAGCATCCGCGTTGGCAATAAAGGCGTAGGCGCCGCCAAGGGCGGGAATATTGAAGGATTTTGAGCCCGAGCTCACCAGCGCCCAGTGATCGTCCGGTGCCACCTCGCTCCACGGCAGGTAGCGGGCAAAGCTCACATCCATATGGATGTCGTCCGAGATGACCTTGACCCTGTGGCGCTGGCAGATGGCGGCCATCCGGCCCAGTTCATCCCGCGTCCAGACCCGGCCGGTGGGGTTGTGGGGGCTGCAGAGCAGCAAAATCCGGCAATCGGGACGAGCGGCTTGTTGCTCGAAACATTGCCAGTCGATCTGGTAACTCCCCTGCTCTTTTTTGAGCGGACAAGGCAGCAGCACCCTGTCGTTGGCAGCCAACATATTGCCGAAGGCGTCGTAGGCGGGGGTATGCACCAGCACCCCCTCCCCCGGCGCCGACCAGAGGCTCACCAGCTGGGCAATCACATAGATGACCGAGGGGCCGTAGACCAGGGTCTCGGGGTCGAGGCTCGCCCCGTAGCGGCGGGCAAACCAGTTGCTCACCGCCCCCTTGAAGTCGTCGTGATTCCAGCGGCTGTAGCCAAAGACCCCGTGCTCGAGGCGAGTGGCCAAGGTCTGGCGAATACTGGGGGCGGTCGCGAAATCCATGTCGGAAATGGTAAAGGGGAGCAGGTCTGCGTGGCCAAAACGGTCGGCCACATAGTCCCATTGGGTGCAGTAGGTGCCGTGGCGGTCGACCATGTGGTCGAAGTCATAAATATCGTGCATGAAGTTTCTCCCTCCATAAACAGGAGACATATTGGGAGAGGCAAACAAGGGGGGCTTGCGCCCCCCGTTCGGATTTTATTGGCCGGTTCAGGCCCCCATCAGGCTCTGCAGCTGGTTTTTCACCAGATGCACCTGCGGGCCGATCACCACCTGCAGGTTGTGCTCGTCGAGCTTGATCACCCCGATGGCGCCGTTTGCCTTCAATACCTTGTCATCGACCCGGCTCATGTCCTGCACCGACATCCGCAGGCGGGTGATGCAGTTATCGAGCGCGAGGATGTTATCGGCGCCGCCCAGGGCGTTGAGGATGATTTCACCGTTGTAACCGCTGTTGCCGGCCTTCTTGCCAGCGGGCTGGGCAGCCTCGCTGGTCTCGATTTCACGACCGGGGGTTTTCAGGTTAAAGCGCACGATGGCGAAGCGGAACACGCTGTAGTAGACGGCAAACCAGATGGCAGCAACGACCGGTACCAGATACCACTTGGTGGCGGTGCCCTGCAGCACACCGAACACCAGAAAATCGATGAGGTTGCCGTCGGTATTGCCGATGGTGACGCCGAGCAGCCCCATGGTCATAAAGCCGAGTCCCGTCAGGATGGCGTGCATAACGTAGAGCACCGGCGCCACGAACAGGAACAGGAACTCCAGCGGCTCAGTGATGCCACCGATGACGCAGGCCACCACGCCGGAGACCAGCAACGCCTTGATCTTGCCGCGATTTTCCGGGCGAGCGCAGTGATACATGGCGAGCGCCGCACCCGGCAGGCCGCCGAGGAAGGCGGGCATCTTGCCCTGAGAAAGGAACGAAGTGGCAGAGACCGAGAAACCGCTGGTGTCGGCACAGGCGAGCTCGGAATAGAAGATATTGAGGGCGCCGCTCACCTCGTTGCCACACACCAGCTGGGTGCCGCCCGCTTCGGTAAAGCGAATAAGCGCCACCAGAATGTGGTGCAGACCGAGCGGCAGCAGCAGACGCTCACCGGTACCAAACAGGAAGGGGCCGAAAGGACCGGCGTGAGAGATGAGCGCCCCGATACCGTTAATGCCGGCGGCAAACCAGGGCCAGGCGAACGGCACGACCAGACCGACTACACCCAGTACCAGCACTGTGATGATGGGCACGAAGCGGGCACCGCCGAAGAAGGCGAGCGCATCGGGCATCTTGTAGGTGTAGAAACGGGCGTGGAGCTTCGCGACGATCACCCCGACGATGATGGCCCCCAGAATACCGGTGTCGATGGAGCTGATCCCGAGGATCGATTTCACCCCGTAGGCCTTCTCGGCCGCCGCGTCCCCGATGACGTTGGCCACGGTCAGGTAGAAGTTGATGGAGAGGTTGAGCGCCGCATAGCCGACGAAACCGGCAAAGGCCGCGACCCCCTTCTCTTCTCGTGCCAGCCCCAGCGGAATAGCCACCGCAAACATCACCGGCAGGTAGATAAAGGCCACCAGCCCCACCTTGGTCATCCAGAGGAACAGCAGTTGCAGCACGGTATTGTCGAGGAAGGGCATGCTCTGCTTGACCGCATCGCTGGTGAGCGAGCTGCCGACACCGAGCAAAATGCCCGAGAAGGCCAGCAGGGCGACCGGCAACATAAAGGTCTTGCCGAGGCTCTGCAGGAACTCCCAGATGGTGGATTTGGCTTGAGGCTTGGCCATGAAACGGCTCCTTGTGAATAGACAGCAATGTCTGCGGCTGCCCTCCCCGCTCGAGGCAATCTCGAAGTAAAGGCGCGGGTCAGCATCAGGTTTTGCTGGATGATAAATCGTTTTATCAGCTTGCAAGTGCCGACAGGATCACAGAATCAGGGGGCTGGCTGGCAGCAGGTTCCAAATTTGTGAGCCGGATCGGCCCAATGGTGATGTAACGTTTCACTTGAGCATCTGAGCAGGTATGCTGGGGCATCGCTCTCAACTGTCCGTCGTCCGTTCGCCCTATGTCGCCCAAATCCCTCTCTGCCAAAGCCACCAAGATCACCGATGTCGCCCAGCGGGCGGGAGTGTCGGTCACCACCGTCTCCATGGTGCTCAACGGCAAGGGGCGCATCTCCCCGGCCACCGCCGAGCGGGTGCAGCAGGCGATAAAAGAGCTCGACTATGTGCCCAACAGCGCCGCTGCCAACCTGCGCAGCCAGCAGTCCAATCTGGTGGGGCTGATCCTGCGCGACATCACCGACCCCTTCTATACCGAGGTGACTGCCGGGGTGAGCGAGGTGCTGGAGCAGCAGGGCTATCTGCTGTTTCTGACCCAGTGCGGCCACAGTCCGGAGCGGCTGCAGCAGAGCATCCACTCCCTGTCACGGCAAGGGGTGGCGGGGATCATCTTCAATCCGGTGCGCGGCGCGGCGGCCAAAACCCTGGAGACCCTGATCGACTCCGAACTGCCGGTGGTGTGCGCCGCCCGCTCCTACTATCGGGATGACGTCGACTTTATCGGCCCCGACAACACCCACGCCGCCAAGCAGGCCACCACCTACCTTATCGAGCAGGGCCACCGCCATATCGCCTACGTCGGCGGGCGGGCCGACTCCCTCACCCGCGCCGAGCGCATCGGCGGCTACTGCGCCAGCCTGCTGCAATATGGCCTGCCCTTCAAACCGGAGTGGGTACTGGAGTGCGAGCGCACCCAGCGCAGCGCTGCCGACACCATCGCCCAGCTGCTGCACCTGCACCCCAAGGTGACTGCCGTGCTCTGCCACTACCCCGAGGTGGCCCTCGGCGCCATCTATGGCGTCGAGGCGAGCGGCCGCACCGTGGGCAAGGACAACTACATCGGCCAGCAGGTGGCCCTGCTCGGCTTTGACGATGTGGCGGAGGCCGAACTCACCTCCCCCGCCCTTACCTTTGTCAGCTCACCGGCCCGCGAAATCGGCCGTCAGGCGGCAAGGCGCCTGCTGACCCGGATGCAGCAACCCGAACTCGCCCCCAACCGCCATATCATCACCCCCAACCTGCAAAAGCGGGAGTCGGCTTGAGTTGTGGCGCACAGGTAGGGGCAACGCTCTACCTGCGGTCACTGTCCCAAGCGGGCGAATAGCAGCCGCTTAATAAGTAATTTATTGATCTTTGGCAGGTTTTTACTGTACGGCGGTTTTACCCAGCGGCTCTCTCGACTAATATGCTCCACTTGGCAACCACTCTTGCAGAGATAACCCTGTGCAGCCGTTTCGCCATCCACCACATCGCCGGAAAACAGCAGCAGGCTGGAGGCTGTAATCCACGGGCGGTAGCGTGGTGTTTGTAGGTTGGTGCAGAGCGTAGCGAAGCCCAACAAGCGAGAGATTGAAAAACATCGCGAACGTCCGATTACGCGGAGCTAATCGAACCTACAGTTCTGGCACCAGGCGTCACCCCGCTTATGTTCTCCAGCCAGAATGTGGATGGAGAAAATAACGATGATATTGACCGCCATTTCCAAGAGCGATTGAAGTCGATGTAAGCAATCAGGATTTTGTCGCGGTAAACGTTGGGCTTCACTTCGTTCAGCTCCAACCTACGATGTTTGGCCCAACATACGAGATGATGTTACGCCGACCAAACGAGGATTCTCGCTGATGAAGCGAATTCTGATTATTGGCAACTCGGGATCGGGCAAGAGCTGGTTGGCGGCTCGATTGGCTGAGCAGTTAACTATCCGCGAGGTCAATCTGGACCCCATGGTCTGGCAGCCGGGCGGCTTTAACCAAAAACGGCCCCAGCATGAGATTGATCATGCCATTCAAACACTTGCTCAAGCGCCCTCATGGGTGGTCGAAGGGGTATTTGGTGCTCTGGCCGAGCAACTGCTTGATGCCGCTGATACCCTGCTCTTTCTGGATCTCGACTGGTCAATATGCCGTGATTCACTGCTATCGCGTGGATCACAAAGTGCCAGGCAACGGGATGCCGTAGCAGCCGAAGAGAGCTTTCAACAACTGCTGGTGTGGGCATCGGAATATGGGCAGCGAGCCGGCAAAAGCGCCCGCCAATTCCATCACGAGCTGTTTGATCGATTCCCAAACGACAAGCACCGTTTCACGACTCGGGCAGAGGTAAATAGCTATCTCACGCACCTGACCACCCATCGCTAACGGGGTAGAGGATGACGCAACAGGAGCTGGCGAAAATGGGGGGCGCTTCGGTCAATATCCAGCTGCTGGATGGCAAGCCCTGTATCAGAAAAAGCGGCGCATCGCCTGTCGAGTGCCATTTCTACCAACGCGCCGCACTGCATTTGAGCGGGCTCAACACTCCTGCCCTGCTCAAGGTCGAAGGGGAGACCCTGTTCCTTGAGCAGATCCCTCATCCGGTCACACTCACGCAGCTGCACCGCAACGAACAGACCTTTGCTCAGCTGGCCAGCCTGCATAACGCCAACTATCAGCCCGACTTTGCGGTGAAAACTCACGGCTGGTCGCTCGCCGACACCGACGAGGCGCTCGCCATACTCTGCCTGCCGGAAGCGGCAAACGAGCAGATCCGTCATATCCAGCAACTTGGTTACGAACTATTCGAGCAGTCATGCCTGATTTCGGGAGATAGCAATGAGGGCAACTGGGGAATCCGTGACAATGGTGAGCTGGTGTTGTTTGACTGGGAGCGATTTGGTTATGGCAGTCCGGCCATCGACTTGGCCCCGCTGGTGCCGCAGATGGGTTCACTGGCGGAGTATGAAGCCATCATTGAACGTTATCTGCGCCACAGTTCGCTGCTCTCTGGCGACCGGTTGCTGCGCCATCTCGTCATGGCCAAGTGCTGGCTGATTATTGAGGTCACCAATCTGCTGACCAGAAGGGAGAAGCCGCAGGCACAGCAATATCTGGAGTGGTATCGGCAACAACTCCCCCGCTGACTGGGGTCGGTGGCACACTGGGTGTAACCCGCAGGTTAGCGTGCAACTGTGTATTCAGAGCGTCGCATCATCCCCCTTCAGAAAATGCCGCCGCCGCCGCTAACCCTGTTAACCGGGGGAGCATACTATGGCCAGATTATCCTTATCACTGCTATTACTGGGCACACTGACCAGTGCGAGTGTGCAGGCCATCGAGGTCGCGCCACCCCCTCCCCTCGATTATTGGCAAGCGAGCGACTGGAAAGGGCTACCCGATGCCACCCAGATCGACAAGCAGACGGTGCTGTTCGCCAAACACGAGAGTGAAAACTATCTGGGGCTCGCCATTTTACTGCCCGACTGGCAGCGCAGCGGCCAACTCTGGCAACTGACCCGCGCCCTTGGCCAGCTGGGTTTTGATACCCTGCTGCTGCTCCCCTCCCCCCAACAGACCGAATTGGACCCCGCCGCCGAGAAAAAAGCGAAAAACAGCGATGAGTTTCGCAAGCAGTTTGCCGAGCGGATCAGCAAGCTGGCGGATGCCAAGCTACAAGAGGGCGGCTTCAAGCTGATCCTGGCGCAGGGCACCGGCGCCGCCTGGACCACAGATCTGATTGCCAGTGAACAGTTGCCCGCTCCCGATGCACTGGTGCTGCTGGACGGCTTCTTCCCCAACCAGCAGAGCAACCAGACCCTGGCCAAACAGCTGGCTCAGGCGGCCATTCCGACCCTCGACCTCTATCAAGAGGATGGCGGTCGCTGGCCACTGCTGGCCGCCGAAGCGCGCAGGAGCGAAACGCGCCGCAGCCACAAACTTAACTACCGTCCCTACGCCCTGATGGAGCTGGAGGAGACACCCACCCGCATTCAGGGCTGGCTCAACCATCTGGGCTGGCTCTAAACCGGCCACCACCGTGGCACAACAAAGCGCGCGCCAGCTCACATCTGCCTGATAAAGCCCCGGCCAATTAGCGCTGCGGGCTGGCCCTGCCTGCATCCTCTTTGGCATCATGACTGCTCGAACCTGAACAATGGCAGGAAGGTCCATGCAGCAAATCGTATTTCTCGACAGCGATACCCTGGATGCGGGCATCACCCTGCATCACCCCGACTTCCCCCATCACTGGCAGAGCTATCCGCGTACCGCCCCGGAACAGGTGGTGGAGCGCCTGAAAGATGCCAGCATCGCCATCATCAACAAGGTGCACATCGGCGCCGCCGAACTGGCTCAACTGCCGGAGCTCAAACTCATCGCCCTGGCCGCTACCGGCAGCGACAACGTGGATCTGGAGGCGTGCCGCACCGCCAACGTCGGGGTGTGCAATATCCGCAACTACTCGGGCCCCTCGGTGCCGGAGCACGCCATGGCGCTGATGCTGGCCCTGTCGCGCAACCTCTTCTGCTGGCGCCAGTCACTGCTGGAGGGGCGCTGGCAACAGAGCGGCCAATTCTGCTTCTTCGACCACAACATCATGGATCTGCACGGCAAGCAGCTGGGTATCATCGGCAAGGGGACGCTAGGACTGGCGCTCGGCGAGCGAGCTCAAGGGATGGGAATGACAGTGCGTTACGCCCAGAGTCAGGTCGGCGCCAGTCACGACGAGGATCGCTTGCCCCTCGACGAGTTGCTGCAAAGTTCGGATGTGATCAGCCTGCACTGCCCACTCACCCCCTACACCCGCAACCTGATTGGCGAGCGAGAGCTGGATCTGATGAAACCGGGCGCCCTGCTGATCAACGTCGGCCGCGGTGGCCTGGTGGATGAGGAGGCGCTGCTGCAAGCGCTGGCCAATGGCCGCCTCGGCGGTGCCGGTTTCGATGTGGCGAGCGTCGAACCGCCGCCTCCCGACCACCCCCTGATGCGGGCGCTGAAATACCCTCACTTCATTCTGACCCCCCATGTGGCCTGGGCCAGCGAGGAGTCGATGCAGCGACTGGCCGACCAGCTGATCGACAACATCAACGCCTTTGCCGCCGGTCGCCGCCAGCACCGGCTGGTGTAACCGCACGAGCGAGTCACCACACAATGCAAAACGGGGCCAACAGGCCCCGTTTTGCATCTTTCGCACTCATTGCGCGCACATCAATCGTCGTCGTGCCATCTGTGCTTTTTATGCTTTTTGTACTTCTTGTGGTGCTTGTGATGGTGATGATAGTCGTCATCATCGTAATAGCGATCCTGGCTCTTATGACCATCGCCGGTCTTGGCACCGATGGCCGAACCGCTCGCCCCGCCGACCCCGGCGCCGATCAGCTGACCGGTATCGCCACCAACACTCTTGCCGATAGCGGCACCGCCCAGCGCCCCCACCGCGCCGCCAAGGGCCGCTTCATTCTTGTTGCCCTTGTTGGCCGTCGCAGCCCCACCGGCAGCACCGCCCAACGCAGCCCCCACCAGCGCACCGGTATCGCCACCCAGCTCCTTGCCGATCATGGTGCCCGCCACACCACCTGCGCCGCCACCCAAAATGGTATTGAGGGTCTCGGAGGCGTGCACGGTCGTGCTACCAGCCAGCAAGGCGCCCAGCAGTGCCAGTGCGCGAAGAGCACGCGAATTCATCTCCATGGGTACTCCTGTCAAACCTGATTAATATTCAGCGGCACTATACAAAGCACCACGAGGTTCGCCAGCCAGCAGAAATGAGGGATGCGACAGTCAGTGGCCGTACGGCCACCGCCCAAAATGGAAGAGTAAAATCAAGCGATTGAATTTAAAGATTAAAATCACCAAAAAGCCAAACTATTACTGCAGGGTGACCCACAATCTGGTTGTCGTGTCCCGGCACAGACCCGCCGCGCTGGGACAAAAGCTGTCAGTCAGCAGCCTCATCCGCCAGATGCCAGCAGTTCCGGCCAGCCTCCTTGCTGCGGTAAAGGGCCGCATCAGCACGCTCGAAGATAGGGCCGGCGGCAGGAGCATAACAGGCGCCGCCGACACTCAGGGTGATAGGACCATGCAGTTCGCGCCACTGTTGCTGACGCACCATTTCAAGCAGACAACTGAGCCTCTCCGCCAACTCATCCTGTGGCTGTGGTAGCAACGCGGCAAACTCATCGCCACCGATCCGGTAAACCTTGCTCACCCCAAGCATATCGGCAAGGCAGTTAGCCATCCGGCACAACACCTGATCGCCAAAAGCGTGGCCCTGACTGTCGTTGACCCCCTTGAAGTTATCGACATCAAACAGCAGCAGCCAGAAGTGCTCCCCCCTCTGCTCCAGCGCCGCCTTGTGCTGCTCGAAGGCACGCCGGTTCATGATACCTGTCAGGGGATCCCGCAACAGCGCATCCTGCCCCTTGAGAAAACTGGCCCTCACCTGATCGATCTCGTTCAGGCTACGCCGCACGAACCAGGTCTTGGACTCGCTGATAGGGGATGAACACTCCAGATCGCACACGATATCGGTCAATGATACCGACACCAGCGCCTGCTCCTGGCGGAAGATCCGCACCAGCAGAATCAGACTGCAACACCAAATGGCAAACAGTAAGAGCAGCGGAAGAACCACCATCTGCAACGCCTCATAGAGGCTGTCACGAAACAGCACGGGCGGCAGATAGATGTTGAGATCCCAGCCAATATCCGTCAGCTCGCGCTTGATATAAGTGCCATGCCACAGCACATCCAGGCCGAGCCACTGCTGACTCTGATCCTGCTTGATAGTATGGGTAGCCAGCAGATCCATATTGCTGCCCACCACCAGTTGATCACTGTCGCGCAAGGTCAGATAGAGTGCCGCCTGATTACTACCGACCGTGCGCTGCAGCGCCTGCTGCAGCGAGTCGAATGACATGTCGACCATCAACAGACCCAGCAACTGCCCCTGCTCGTCCCTCACCCGTTTGATCAGGCTGAGAATCAGCTCCTGAGTATTGTATTCAGGGTAGGGGCCAAACCAGACGGGTTCGTCGCCCGGCATGGTGGTCACCTGATACCAGGGGCGCAGCGACGCCTGATAACCGGGGGGCGCTAGCCAGTCCGGGTAGCTGTCGATACGATCCGTTTTCAGGTTGTAAAAGTAGATGTAGTGGTTGCCTGGTTTGAACTTGTGCGCAATGGCCCAGATGGGGGAGTCGGCTGGCTCGCCGCGGACGATCTTATCCTTGTCGAGGGAGGCCTCCAGCACCGCCAGTTGCCGCTCATTAACCTTCACCATCTCGTGGATCAGGGACGCCTCTACGGAGGAGGCCATGTGACCAAAACCGGATACCGTCATATCGATATCCCGCAGATAGCTGGCAATGGCCATGGTGATCGTCACGATCAGGACCAGCAAACCAAGCAGTGCAGAGAGGGGGGCCAGCACATAGTAACGTTTGTTGAGATGCGGGCGGCTCACAGGACATCCGAACAGAGGGATACATAACGGGATTGTGGGAGATAAAGGGCAATAAATCGTTGATTAATATCAGTTCAACACAGCTTAAATAACATTTACAACACTAAGAAAAGAGAGGGACCCTCAAACGGAAACCAATCGGCAGCTGACAGCGCGTTCCCCGGGTTAGCCCCGCGCTACATTGCGGGTGTTATAGTCTATACCTGATTCGGCAGGTGCTGGACAAACTGCCCCTCAGCGACCGCAACGCCAAGCAGAACAAGGAGATGTTATGAGCAGTCCGTTTATCGAACAGATCAAAGCACGTCGTACCATCTATGCCCTGGGTGACCAGGTTTCCCATACCCCGGAGCAGCTGACCGCCCTCATTCAGGATGCCATCAAGCACAGCCCCTCCTCCTTCAACTCCCAGAGCTCCCGTGCCGTCATCCTGTTTGGCGCCCAGCACCACAAGCTGTGGGATATCGTCAAAGCCGAGCTGAAAAAGATAGTGCCGCCGGAGGCCTTCGCCCAGAGCGAAGCCAAGGTGGATGGCAGCTTCCGCGCGGGCTTTGGCACCGTACTCTTCTTCGAAGAGACCGACGTCATCAAGGATCTGCAGCAAAAATTCGCCCTCTATGCCGACAACTTCCCCATCTGGTCGGAACATGCCACCGGCATCGCCCAGTTTGCGGTCTGGACCACCCTGGCCCAGGAGAAGATCGGCGCCTCCCTGCAGCACTACAATCCGCTGATCGACGAGGCGGTACGCAAGGAGTGGAACCTGCCCGCCAGCTGGCTGCTGCGCGCCCAGATGCCCTTTGGCAGCATCAAGCAACCGGCCGGTGACAAGACCTTTATCGACGACGCTACCCGTTTCCGCGTTTTCAAATAACTGTTGAGAAAGCAAAACGCCCCCGCATTTCGGGGGCGTTTTTATTGCGACATACAGTGTTGATGGCGATGGCTCATGTCAACTGGGAGACCTTGATGATCTCGGCGATGCGACCCAGCATCCGCAGCGAGGTGTGATGCTCGGTGGCATCTGCGGCGGCGCAGGCATCCTCCAGAATGGTGATGGCGTAGTCCCGATCGTGACCATCTCGCGCTGCCGCCTGAATGGCCCAGCTGGTGCTCACCCCGCACAGATAGAGGTGATCGATATGGTTGGCTCGCAGCGCAGGCTCCAGCGCAGTGCCATAGAAGGGGCTGACCCTGGGCTTGGCCAGCACCAGATCACCGGGCTGCACATCGAGGTCTGCATGAAAATCGGTGCCGCTGTCGCAAAGTGAGAGGGCGCCCAGCTGATGGGCCCTGCCAAACATGGGAGAACCCTTGGGTTGCAGTTGATAACGGCTGTCGAAGCCGACCTTGATCAGCACCACCAGCCAGCCGTTGGCGCGGGCATGGGCCAGCGCCTGATTGGCGTGCCCAATGGCATCCTGCTCCAGCACATGGGCTGCAGAGGCGGCGATACGCCCGTCGGGATGGGCGATATCGTTGATAAAATCGATCACCAGCAGTGCCTTGTTCATCACCTTTGCTCCTTCGCGCATTCAGCCCGCGCTATCTGGTGCCTGCCTGTCAAACCAGCCCCAGTGCATAGCGCAGCGCCATCTCCTTGAGCGGGCCTGCTTTGTCCGCCAGATTGAGGGCCAGATTGCGGGCCAACTTGAGGGGGCCAATCTCGTTGCTGAACACCCCATAGAAGAGATCCATCCCCGACTGCATCAGCAGGTTGTCAGGACGACGGCGCCGCTCGTAACGCTCGGCCAACGCCAGCTGATGCCAGTCGGCGCCAGCGCCTTGCAGCAGATCAGCCCAGCAGGCCACATCCTTGAAACCGAGGTTGACCCCCTGCCCCGCCAGCGGGTTGATGGTGTGGGCAGCATCGCCAAGCAGCACCACCCGACCGGCGTGATAGTCGTTGGCGTGGCGGCGCACCAGCGGGAAGCTCCCCTTGCCGGTGACGGTAAAGCCGCCGAGCCGACTCGGGAAGTGGCGGCGCACTTCGGCGGCAAGCCCTTCGTTGCTCATGGCAGCCAGCGCGCGGATCCGGGCCGGGCTGTCATACCACACCAGAGAGCCGTGCTGGCCTGGTAGTGGCAGGAAGGCGCGCGGGCCGCTCGGGGTGAACTGCTGCCAGGTGATATCTTCCTGCGCAAAGTCGGTGTCGATATTGATCAACATGCAGTGCTGGCGGTACTCGAAGCGCGATACGCCGATACCCGCCAGCTTGCGGGTGTGGGATTCGGCACCGTCGCAGGCCAGCACCCAGCGCGCGGCCAGTTCAGTGCCGTCATCCAGAGTCAGCACAGCTTCATCCGCACTCTGGCGCAGGCTGGTCACCGCCGCCGGGGTGTGGGTCTGGATGGTGGGAAAATCCTCCATCCGCTTGAGCAGGGCGAGCTGCACCAACCGGTTCTCGATGATGTAGCCAAGCTGGGGCAGGCCGAGGTCGGCGGCGTTAAAGCGGGTAGCAAAGCCATCCAGCTCCCAGGTCTCCAGCCGGCGATAGGGGCAGAGTCGCATCTGCTGCAGATGGTGCCAGGCACCGGCCTGCTCCAGCAGTGCCACCGAGGCCTGACTGATGGCGGAGACCCGCAGATCCAGCGGCTGCTCCGGCGCGTATTGCTCCGGCAGTTGGGTCTCGATAACCCGCACCGAGAGGCCCTGGGCCGCCAGCAGACAGGCGGTGGCGGCGCCCACCATGCCGGCGCCGACGATGGCGATATCACACTGTTCCATACATTTATTCCTGAAAGGGTGCGTCCGGCGACAGTGCCCGGACCTGAACCGGATGGCTGCATGATAGCGCAAGGGCGCCTGATAAACAGTGAGGCAAATGGGGAATTGCTGCGTCAAATCAAGGAGAAAGCTTATTGAGCTTGCTGGCAACAGGTATCAGGTGAGCACCATTGCCAGCTGGATATTAGCTAGGCAGTATCAAGATTGCGGAGTAAAATGCCCGGTCCTTTGACCCATGCCAAATTCAAAACCAGTCAAGAGTAGCAATGAGCAAGAAACTTCACATTAAAACCTGGGGCTGCCAGATGAACGAGTATGACTCGTCCAAAATGGCCGACCTGCTGGATGCCAGCAATGGCTACACCCTTACCGAAGAGCCGGAAGAGGCAGACGTACTGCTGCTCAATACCTGCTCCATCCGCGAAAAGGCACAGGAAAAGGTGTTTCACCAGCTGGGCCGCTGGAAAAAGCTCAAGGCCAACAAACCTGATCTGGTGATCGGTGTGGGTGGCTGCGTGGCCTCCCAGGAGGGGGATGCCATTCGTCAACGTGCCCCCTATGTGGATATCGTGTTCGGCCCGCAGACCCTGCATCGCCTGCCTACCATGATCAAGCAGGTGCAGGAAGGTCGTGGCGCTCAGGTTGACGTCAGCTTCCCCGAAATCGAAAAATTTGACCGCCTGCCCGAACCCCGTGCCGAAGGGGCCACTGCGTTCGTCTCCATCATGGAAGGCTGCTCCAAATACTGCTCCTTCTGCGTAGTGCCTTATACCCGTGGTGAAGAGGTGAGCCGACCGCTGGACGATGTACTCTACGAAATCGCCCAGCTCGCCCAGCAAGGTGTGCGCGAAGTCAACCTGCTCGGCCAGAACGTCAACGCCTGGCGGGGAGCCACCTTTGATGGCGGCACCAGCAGCTTTGCTGAACTGCTACGACTGGTGGCCGCCATCGATGGCATCGACCGAATTCGTTACACCACCAGCCACCCCATCGAGTTCACCGATGACATCATCGAGGTCTACAAGGACACCCCGGAAGTGGTCAGTTTCCTGCACTTGCCGGTGCAAAGTGGCTCCGACCGTATCCTGACCATGATGAAGCGCCCCCATACCGTGCTGGAGTACAAATCCAAGTTACGTCGTCTGCGTGCAGCGCGCCCCGACATCACCATCAGCTCCGACTTTATCGTTGGCTTCCCGAATGAAACCGATGAGGATTTCGAGGCCACCATGAAGCTGATCGAGGATGTGGGTTTCGACATGAGCTTCAGCTTCATCTACAGCCCACGCCCCGGAACACCGGCCGCCGACATGCCTGACGATGTCGACATGGAAGTGAAAAAAGCCCGTCTGGCCCGCCTGCAACACGCCATCAACAACCATGCGATGCAGATTGGTCGCGCCATGCTGGGCACCACCCAACGCATTCTGGTGGAAGGGCCCTCCAAGCTTGACCCGATGCAGCTGTGTGGCCGCACCGAGAACAACCGGGTGGTCAACTTCGAAGGCCCGCATACCCTGATCGGTGGTTTTGCCGACGTGGAGATCACCGAGGTGCGTCCCAACTCATTGCGCGGCACCTTCCTCCGCGGCGAGAGCGAGATGAACCTGCGGGTGGCCACTGCCCCGAGCGACATTCTGGCCCGTCGTCCGGACAACGTGCCGGATGAGCTGGGCGTTGCCGCCTTTACCCCCCATTAATCCCCTCCTCCCCATTCGCCCGGCGGATGGGGAGCGCCTTGAGACGAGGATATTTTGAGCCGACACATCTCGACCCTGAATCTGCATCTGGAGCCCGCCGACAACCAGCGCCTTGCCAGCCTGTGTGGCCCCTTCGATGACAACATCAAGCAGCTGGAGCGCCGCCTCGGCGTCGAGATCAGCTACCGTGACAGCCACTTCCAGCTGGTGGGCAAACCGGCCCAGCTGGATGCCGCCGCCGTCATCCTCAAGCACCTCTATGTGGAAACCCAGCCCCTCAAGGGTGGCAAGGTGACTGACATCACCCCCGACATGGTCCATCTGGCCATTTCGGAGTCGCGGGTGCTGGAGCAGGATGACGAACCGGCACCGAGCATCCCCTATGGCAAGGAGGTGACGGTCAAGACCAAGCGCGGTCTCATCAAGCCACGCAGCCCAAATCAGGCCCAGTACATCGCCAATATCGTGCGCCACGACATCTGCTTCGGCATCGGCCCGGCCGGTACCGGCAAGACCTATCTTGCGGTGGCGGCGGCGGTGGATGCGCTTGAGCGTCAGGAGATCCGCCGCATTCTGCTGACCCGTCCGGCGGTGGAAGCGGGAGAAAAGCTGGGCTTCCTGCCTGGTGATCTCTCCCAGAAGGTGGATCCTTACCTGCGCCCGCTCTACGACGCCCTGTTCGAGATGCTGGGCTTTGAGCGGGTCGAGAAGCTGATGGAACGCAACATCATCGAGGTGGCGCCGCTCGCCTATATGCGCGGAAGAACCCTCAATGACGCCTTTATCATTCTCGATGAGGCCCAGAACACCACCACCGAGCAGATGAAGATGTTCCTGACCCGCATCGGCTTCAACTCCAAGGCGGTGGTCACCGGTGACATCACCCAGGTAGACCTGCCGCGCAACGCCAAATCCGGCCTGCGCCACGCGCTGGAAGTGCTGCCAGGGGTCGATGGTCTGTCGTTCAACTTCTTCGAATCCAAAGACGTGGTGCGCCACCCGGTGGTGGCCCGCATCGTGCAGGCTTACGAGGCATTCGATGCCCAACAGGCCGCTGCTAAAGCCGCCCACCATTCTGGCAAAGAGAGCACCGGCAAACAGGTCATCGACAACGAAAGTACCAGCAAAGAGAGCGAGCAATGAGCGTCACCCTGGATCTGCAGCTGGCCAGCGCCAGCACTGACGGCCTGCCCACCGAAGCCCAACTGCAAGGCTGGCTCGACGGCACCCTTCTCGGCTTCCAGCAAGAGGCTGAAGTGACGGTGCGCATCGTCGACGAGGCGGAGAGCAACGAACTCAACCTCACCTATCGCGGCAAGGACAAGCCCACCAACGTGCTCTCCTTCCCGTTCGAGGCGCCGCCCGGTCTGGAGCTGCCACTGCTCGGCGATCTGGTGATCTGCCGCCAGGTGGTGGAACGGGAAGCACAAGAGCAGGGCAAGCCCCTCATGGCCCACTGGGCCCACATGGTTGTGCACGGCAGTCTGCATCTGCTAGGTTATGACCATATCGAGGATGAGGAAGCCGAAGAGATGGAAGCCCTTGAGCGCGACATCATGCAAGAACTGGGCTTTGCCGACCCTTATCTGGACGACGAAGAGTAAACCGCGGGATGGTCATCGCCTTGAAACAGGCTGTGCTCATCCTTATATACCTAACAACTTCAAGTGTATCCACGCGAGTAACCAAGAGAGAAAATGGCCGACGATCACCCTAGTACCGGCTCGCCGAAGAAAACCTGGCTCGACAAACTCAGCCAACTTTTCCAGGGCGAGCCAAAAGACCGCAATGATTTGGTCGATGTGATAGCCGATGCGGAAGAACGCGACCTTATCGATCAGGACACCAAGGACATGATCGAGGGAGTACTGGAGATCGCCGATCTTCGGGTACGCGATATCATGATCCCCCGCTCCCAGATGGTCACCATCGAGAAATCCCAACCGGTAGATGCAATCCTGCCGCTGATCATCGAGTCGGGCCACTCCCGCTTCCCGGTGATCAACGAGGACAAGGACCATGTAGAGGGCATTCTGCTCGCCAAGGACCTGCTCCCCTTCGGGTTTGGCGGCCACCATGCCAGCGAGCCGCTACAGCTTGAGAAGATCCTGCGCCCCACGGTGATCGTCCCCGAAAGCAAGCGGGTTGACCGCCTGCTCAAGGAGTTTCGTGAAGAGCGCTACCACATGGCCATCGTTGTGGATGAATTTGGTGGCGTCTCCGGTCTGGTGACCATCGAAGACATACTGGAACTGATCGTTGGCGAGATTGACGATGAGTTTGACGACATCGAGGATGAGCCGGACGAAATCCGCCGCCTCAGCAAGCGGGTCTTCTCGGTGAGCGCACTCACCGAGATCGAGGATTTCAACGACTTCTTCGGCACGAAATTCAGCGATGAAGAGGTGGATACCGTCGGCGGCCTGGTGATGCACGCCTTTAGCCACCTGCCCAAGAAGGGCGAAGAGATTGAGCTGGATGGCTACCTGTTCAAGGTGATGCACGCTGACAAGCGTCGCCTGCAACAGTTGCAGGTGAAGATCCCCGAGCAGCACACGGCAGCGCAATCCGAGCCGCAGTAAACAAATTCGCTCTATATATGAAACAACGCCCCGACCTCGGGGCGTTGTGCTATCTGCAACCGGCATCGAGGCTCGCCGTTGCCCCACTTACAGGTTAAGATACCGGCCATTCGACCCCAGTTGCACCCCAAGACGAGCACAATCGCCCGTGAAATCATCTCCCGTTACATCAAGAATCCTGTTGAGCCTCAGTGCGCTGGCCTGTGGCGCCATCGCTGTGCTGGCCTTCTCCCCCTTCGGCTACTGGCCGCTGGTGATCCCCTCCCTGCTTGGCCTCTACGCCCTGCTGGACAAAGCTACGCCGAAACAGGCTGCTTGGCGCGGTTTTGGCTATGCCATGGGACTCTTTTTGCCGGGACTGTGGTGGATCCATGTCAGCATGACCGAGTTTGGTGGCATCCCGCTACCGGTCGCCTTTGTGCTGCTGACCGGGCTCTCCGCCTATCTGGCGCTCTACCCGACGCTCGCCTGCTGGGCCTTTGCCCGCTTTTTTAGCAGCCGGCACTGGAGCCGCTGGCTGCTCGCTTTTCCGGCCCTCTGGTTGGTTGCTGACTGGCTGCGTGGCTGGGTGATGACCGGCTTCCCCTGGCTCTGGTTTGGCTACAGCCAGATCGACGGCCCCCTCAAGGGCTTTGCCCCCATTCTCGGGGTGCAGGGCATCACCCTTGCTCTGCTGTTCTGTGCTTCCGCTATCTGGCTGGTGTGGAAGTCCCGCTCCCCGCTCTGGCTGGCGGTGCCAGCCCTACTGGTGGCGGGTGCCCACGGTCTGATGCAGCTCAACTGGGTGACCCGTGGCGAGCCGGTCAAGGTGGCGCTGGTGCAGGGCAATATCGCCCAGTCCCTCAAGTGGGATCCGGAGGTGTTGGCCCCCACGGTGCGCGCTTATCAGGACTTGAGCCGCGAGAATCAGGATGCCGATATCATCGTCTGGCCGGAGTCAGCGATCCCGGCGCTCGAGAAGACCATGGGTCCCTATCTGGAAAACCTCGACAAGGCGATGAAGGTGAACGACACCGGCCTGCTGGCGGGGATCATCCACTACGACGAGCAGCAACAGCGCTTCTACAATACCGTGCTCGGCATGGGGGTGCAGGATGCAGATGGCAAGGAGTCCTACTTCTACAACCACCCAAACCGCTACAACAAATACCACCTGCTGCCCATCGGCGAGTTCGTGCCGTTTGAAGATCTGCTGCGCCCCATCGCCCCCTTCTTCAACCTGCCGATGTCCTCCTTCAGCCGGGGCGATGAAATTCAGCCCAACCTGATCGCCAGGGGGCTCAAGTTTGCGGCCGCCATCTGTTACGAGATCATCTTCCCGGAGGAAGTGCGCCGCAACGTCAATGCCGATACCGACTTCCTGCTGACCGTCTCCAACGACGCCTGGTTTGGCACCAGCATCGGCCCCTGGCAACATATGGAGATAGCACGGATGCGCGCGCTGGAGCTGGCCCGTCCGCTGCTGCGGGCGACCAACACCGGCATCACGGTGGCCACCGAGATCGATGGCAGCATCATAGGCCAGATCCCGCAGTTTGAAGCGGGTGTGCTGCGCAGCGAAGTACGTCCAGCCCACGGCGCAACCCCCTACCTGCGCTTTGGCAACTGGCCTCTCTACGGCCTGACTGCTCTGCTGCTGGGACTGGCGCTGGCGCTGCGCCCAAAGGCTCACCCCTGGGCCCGCGAGCTGTAACAGCCATCTGCCATCCACGATAAACATCGAGGCGCCCACAGGCGCCTCGATGTTTATCATGTACAGGAAACTGGCTTAACCACCAGCGGCTTCCAGATGCTCCACCAGCAGCTGCACGCTGCGGTTGCCGCGCCACTCGTTGACGTCGAGCCGGTAGACCAGCCGCACCCGTTTTACCGAGGCATCGGGCCAGCGCTTGAGATCAACCCCGAAGGCGATGGCATCCACCGCGTGGCCGGAATCCGTGGTCAGCATCATCTTGAGGTGCTTCTCCCCCACCAGCCGCTGCTGCACCAGCACGAATTCGCCGTCAAACAGTGGCTCGGGGAAGGCCTGACCCCAGGGGCCGGACGCGCGGATCAGCTCTGCCAGCTCCAGACTCAGTTCATCGGGCAGCAGCTCGCCATCGGTGAGCAGCACCCCGGTCAACAGCTCCGGCGTCACCAGCTCACTAATAACTGCCTCAAATGCCCGACCGAACGCCTCGATATTAGCCTTGGGCAGGGTCAGCCCGGCCGCCATGGCGTGACCGCCAAACTTGCCCATCAGGCCCGGATGGCGGGTGTCGAGCAGTTCGAGTGCATCGCGCAAGTGCACCCCCGGGATGGAGCGGCCGGAGCCCTTGAGCTCGGTCTCGCTGCTTTCGGCAAAGGCAATAACCGGGCGGTAGTACTGCTCTTTCACTTTTGAGGCCACCAGCCCCACCACCCCCTGATGCCACTCGTCCCGGTGCAGCACGATGCCGGAGGGCACCTCGCCGTCGCGAAAACGGATCTGCTCCAGGGTGGCGAGCGCCTCCTGCTGCATCCCCTGCTCGATCTCCTTGCGCTCCTGGTTAAGGCTGTCCATCTCGGCCGCGAGCTGGCGCGCCAGGTTGATGTCGTCGCAGAGCAGGCAGGCGACCCCGAGCGACATGTCGTCGAGCCGGCCCACCGCATTGAGGCGCGGCCCCAGCGCAAAGCCGAGATCGGCGGCGCACAGACGACGACCGTCGCGGCCCGACACGTCCACCAGCGCCTGGATGCCGGGGCGGCAACGGCCGGCCCGGATCCGCTGCAAGCCCTGATGGACCAGAATGCGGTTGTTGCCATCGAGGGCCACCACGTCGGCCACGGTGCCGAGGGCCACCAGATCGAGGTAATCAGCCACGTTGGGGGCGCGCAGCCCCTGACGTTCATACCAGCCGCTCTGGCGCAGATGGGTGTTGAGGGCCGCCATCAGATAGAAGGCGACCCCGACCCCGGCCAGCGACTTGGAGGGGAAGTCGCAGCCATGCTGGTTGGGGTTCACTATCGCGTCGGCGTCAGGCAGTTCCAGGCCCGGCAAATGGTGATCGGTAACCAGTACCTGCATGCCGGCCGCCTTGGCCGCCGCCACCCCGGCGATGCTGGAGATGCCGTTGTCCACCGTGATCAGGAACTCGGCGCCACGGGCCACCGCTAATTCAACGATCTCGGGGGTGAGGCCATAACCGAACTCGAAGCGGTTGGGCACCAGAAAATCGATGTGGCGACCGCCCATGGCGCGCAGGGCCAGCACGCACAGCGCCGAACTAGTGGCGCCGTCGCAGTCGAAGTCACCGACAATCAGGATCCGTTTCTGGGCAGTCAGGGCATCCGCCAGCAGCAGTACCGCCTGCTCCATGCCATGGAGGCGCTGGGGCGGCAACAGCTGGCTGGCGCTGCGCTCCAGCAGGGCAGGATCGGCTACGCCACGGCTGGCGAAGATTTGGCGAAGCAGGGGATGCAAGGTGGCAGGCAGATGAGAATCATCAACTCGCGGACGACGACGAATGTGCAGAGGCATCAAAATTATCCAGTATCTTGAGCAGCTGTTCGGGGCTCTGATACCCGCGCACCAGATCCCCGTCGGAGGAGACCCAGGCCGGCAGTACCTTGACCCCCAACCATTGGCTCAGGCCAATATTTTGGATAAGGGTCTCACTACATGCCGTTTGAGGCAAATAGGCTTTTAACGGATCATTTTGCAGCAGGGGATCGCTACACCAGTCTGTGGCCCGTTCGGCGTGATCAATCACCGGATAGAGTTCTACGCTCACCCCGGATGCCTGCAGCCGTTTCAACGCAGTAGAAAGCTTATGGCGTGCTGCGTCTCGCTCGCCGAGAAACAGTGCCACCCGGTGCCGTTCATTATGGGCCTTGAGCACTACGGGAGCATGGGTCACCTGTGCCAGCCCAAGTCGACGCTGCTCGCGAATGCCCGAGATGGTCAGGTTCTTCATGTCGCGGGTCATATCCAGCATGACCCCCTGCACCACATAATCCCCTTTGGCATCGCTGTAGAGCACCCCCTGTGAGGTGCCCAGCATATACAACCCCGCGATCGGGGTCTTTTCCACCAGATAGATAGGCACCCCTAGCCGGGCCGATATGGTCTGTTTCAAGACTTGGGTATCCATCCCCGCTCTGGCAGCAAATGTGCACAAAAGCATCATGCCCAGTAGTAAATACTTCACTTGTTTACTCACGTGGTATGAATGAATCGCATCGGCAAATTACAGCAGCGGAGCTCGCCATTCAATCTACTATTAACCAAAAAATTAATACCTGGTTGCATCCAAGAAAAATGACGCCTCCCGATTGCCAAGGACTCATAACGCCCGCAAGCTAGTCAGGACGACAGGAACAACGCGGCTTAGCCTCTGTTTTTCCTGACAAGAGTTCGCCCTTTGGCAAGGGTAATCAACGCGCTATCTTGTTTAATTTCGGAGGAAATAATGAGTCTGATTCAAGAGTTCAAAGCTTTTGCCGCCCGCGGCAACGTCATCGACATGGCGGTCGGTATCATCATTGGTGCCGCCTTCGGCAAAATTGTCTCCTCTTTTGTCGGTGACGTGATCATGCCCCCCATCGGCCTGATCCTGGGCGGCGTCGACTTCAGTGATCTGGCTGTCACCCTCAAAGCTGCCGAAGGTACCACCCCCGCCGTGGTCATTGCCTATGGCAAGTTTATCCAGACCATCATCGACTTTCTGATCATCGCATTTGCTATCTTTATGGGATTGAAGGCCATCAACACCCTGAAGAAGAAACAGGAAGAGGAAGCTGCCGCCCCGGCAGGCCCGACCAAAGATCAGGAGCTGCTGACCGAGATCCGTGATCTGCTGAAATCCCAGCAAGGGAAATAAGTGCCATCTCCTGTCGTGTAGAGATAAAAAAACCGCCAGCTGGCGGTTTTTTGTTTTTGGGAGGCCAGCCACTCAGGCTCTGGGGTGGTGCTCACCGTGCAACGCCTTGAGTCGCTCGTTGGCCACATGGGTATAGATCTGGGTGGTGGAGAGATCCGCATGGCCCAGCAGCATCTGCACCACTCGCAGGTCGGCACCATGATTGAGCAGATGGGTAGCGAAGGCGTGCCGCAAGGTGTGAGGGGAGAGTTCACCGTTAATCCCCGCACGCAGGGCGTATAACTTGATGCGATGCCAGAAGGTCTGACGGGTCATCATCTGCGCCCGCTTGGAGGGGAACACCACATCCGAGCTAGTACCACCTAACAACAGGGGGCGCCCCTCCCGGTAGTAGCGCTCCAGCCAGTGCATCGCCTCCTCGCCCATCGGCACCAGCCGCTCCTTGTTGCCCTTGCCCACCACCCGCACCAAGCCTTGACGCAAGCTGACATGCTCGGCAGTGAGCCCCACCAGCTCGGAGACCCGCAGCCCGGTGGCGTAGAGCAGCTCCAGCATCGCCTTGTCCCGCAGCTCCAGCGGATCATCCACCAGCGGTGCACGCAAGAGCGCGTCCACTTCGGCTTCACTCAGATCGGCTGGCAGCTTCTTGGGCAACTTGGGCCCCTCCAACAGTACGGTGGGGTCGTCGCTGCGCAGCTTCTCGCGGTTGAGATACTGGTAAAAACGGCGCAGGGCCGACAAGAAGCGGGCGGTACTGCTCGCCGCAAACTGCTGATCGACCCGCCAGGCGAGGTAGTGCTGGATCTCGTCCATCCCGACTAACAGCAGGGAGCTCCCTTGCTCATCGAGCCAGAGGGAGAACTTCTCCAGATCCGTGCGATAGGAGCTGACCGTATTGTCAGACAATCCCCGCTCCAGCCAGAGGGCGTCGAGGAAGGGTTCAATCAGGGGATGGGGGTCGGGTTTGCTCATGGTGCGCTGCTATCAAAAAACGATAGGTCATTGTAACGTCTCACCTTGCCCGAGGTACAAGTCGCTTCTCCTTGCACTCTCTGGCGATGAAGGTGAGCTTCCAATCTGCTAGACTGGCCCCTCCCTGCAACCTGCCCTAGCGCCAGCAAGAGAAGTACGATGAAGATTGGTCTGTTTTACGGTTCTACCACCTGCTACACCGAGATGGCTGCCGAAAAGATCCGTGCCCTTATCGGCCCTGAACTGGTAGATATCCACAATATCAAAGATGTCTCCCTGCACCTGATGGAGGATTACGATATGTTAATCCTCGGCATCTCTACCTGGGATTTCGGCGAACTGCAGGAGGATTGGGAGTCCAGCTGGCAAGACATCGCCGATCTGCATCTGGAGGGGCGTATCGTGGCCCTGTTTGGCCTTGGCGATCAGCTCGGTTATGGTGAATGGTTCCAGGACGCCCTCGGCATGCTGCACGATCAGCTGGTGCCAAAAGGGGTCAAGCTGGTGGGCTACTGGCCCAACGAAGGGTACGAATTCGATGCCTCCAAGGCACTGATCGACGATGGTCGTCACTTCGTCGGGCTGGCCCTCGATGATGCCAACCAATATGACCAGACCGATCCGCGCATCGAGCAGTGGGTCGAGCAGATCCTGAGCGAAATCCACGCCCTGCTCTGATCTTTCCCACGTTTTGGCAAAACGACCCTGAGCGCCTGGCCCTGGCCGCCGGGCGCAGTTATCGTACCAATTTTCTCAATCGGTATCACAGCGTGATGCTATAGCGACTTTTTTGCACTGTTCTGCAACAATAGACTCGACATCCCATCACAAGCAGAGCCGGATGTCGGAAGCAAACGGACAGACCAGAAAAGGAAATTTTATGACGCCATTCTCCCTGTTGGCCCCCGCCATCGCCCGTGACGTGCTCGACCACGCGCTGGCGCTGGGTGCCGATTTCGCCGAGCTGTTTGTCGAGCGCAAGCGTCGCAGCCAGCTCAGCCTGCTCTCCAGCCAGATAGAAAACATCAGCAGCGGCCTCGATTTCGGCATCGGCGTGCGCCTCTGTTACGGCCACAAGGTGCTCTACGGCTACACCAATCTGGCTAGCCGCGACGAACTGCTGCGTATCGTCACCCTGCTGGCAGCCAAAGACCGCCGCGACCCCGTGGTCACCGCCACCGCCTTCGATTTTACCCACCTGAGCGATCGCAACCCGGTGGCGCGACCGCTGTCGGCCGACAAGCTGCTGGAGCAAAAGATCGCCTACCTGCATGCCATGGACGCAGCGGCCCGCGCCGAGAGTGACAAGGTGAGCCAGTTCTCCGGCAACGTGCTGGGCTGGGAGCAGGAGGTGGAAATCTTCAACAGCGAAGGGCTGCAAGTGGCCGATCGCCGCCACTACAACCGTATCATGGCCCAGACTATCGCCATGGAAGGGAGCGAGCAGAGCGTCGGTTACGAGGCCCCGGGTGCCTTGATGGGCTGGGAGCATGCCGATCGCATCGATCCGCGCGAGCTGGCCCTCACCGCCACCCGTCAGGCACTGGTGAAACTGGGCGCGGCTCCCTGCCCGAGCGGCACCCTGCCGGTCATCATGGAGAACGGCTTTGGCGGCGTCATCTTCCACGAAGCGTGCGGCCATCTGCTGGAGACCACCTCGGTGGCCAAGAAGGCGTCTGTGTTCCACGACAAGATGGGCCAGCTCATCGCCAATCCGGTGGTCAATGCGGTGGATGAAGGCTTGCAGAGCAACGCCTGGGGCTCTATCAACGTCGATGACGAGGGGATGGCGACCCAGCATACCCAGCTCATCAAGGACGGCGTGCTGACCGGTTTTCTGGTGGACAGAATGGGGGCGCTGAAGACAGGTTACGCCCGCACCGGCTCGGGTCGGCGCGAATCCTACAAGTACGCCCCCACCTCGCGCATGCGCAACACCTATATCGAACCGGGCAACCATAGCCTCGACGATATGCTGGCCACGGTGGAACACGGCATCTACGCCAAGAAGATGGGGGGCGGCTCGGTACAGCCCGGCACCGGCGAGTTCAACTTCAACGTGCAGGAGGCCTACCTCATCGAGCACGGCAAGATCACCAAACCGCTCAAGTCGGCCACCCTGATCGGCACCGGCCCGCAGGTGCTCAAAGAGATCTCCATGGTGGGCAGCAATCTGGCACTAGCGGCCGGTATGTGCGGCTCTGTCTCGGGCTCGGTACCCACGTCTGTCGGCCAACCCGCCTTGAAAGTTGACAAAATCCTGGTAGGAGGGAACGCCTGATGAGCGCACTCGATATGAACAACCTGCTCACCCGCCTGCTGGAGAAGGTCTCTGATCTGGGTGCCGAGGCGGACATCATCGCCAATCAGGAGAGAGCCTTCTCCCTCAAGGCAGACAAGGGCGAGCTGGGTGAATACAAGGTCACCAGCAGCCAGCAACTCGGCATTCGCCTGATAAAAGAGGGTCGGGTCGGCATCGCCTACTCGGAATCCCTCGATGAGCTGGCGCTGGATGCCATGCTGCAGGATGCCCTCGATGCCAGCCGCTTTGCCAAGGTAGACGCAGATCAGCACATCTCGGTGGCCAATAGCCGGATCACCACAGATTGCGCCGAGATCAACCAGCCCGATACCACGCCGGTGGAGGAGAAGATCGCTCTGACCCTGCGTCTCGAAGCGCAGATGCTGGCATTGCCGGCCGTCACCGGAGCCCCCTACAACGGCTTCTTTGAAGGTGAGAGCCAGCTCTGGCTCGCCAACAGCACAGGTACCTTCTGCCAGCACGGCGAATTCAGCCTCGGTTGCCACACCTCGGCACTGGTTGAACGTGACGGTCGCCAATCCATGCACTATCAGGGACTCTATGGCCGCCGCTTCGATGAACTCGATCACCACCAGCTGATCGAGCAGGTTTACGCCATTGCCGAAGGACTGCTGCCCGGCGAAGCGGTGCCAAGCGGCCGCTACAGCGTTATCTTCAGCACCAACTGCTTTGCCAGCCTGTTTGGCTGCTTCCAGGGTGTGCTGTCGGGCAAGTGGGCCCAACAAGGGATCAACCCCTGGCGCAGCAAGGTGGGCCAAAGCGTAGCGTCACGTTGGCTCACCCTGGAGAGTCGCGCCTACATGCCCGGCGGCATGAACATCAAGGCCTTTGACGGCGAGGGGGCCCCCACCTCGGATCTGCTGCTGATTGGTGAAGGGGAGCTGAAAACCCTGCTCCACAACAGCGCCACCGCCCGCCACTTTGGTGTCGCCAGCAACGGCTCGGCCGCTCGCGGTGCCCGCAGCGCGCTGGATGTGACCGCCCGCCATCTGGTATTTGGCGCAGGCCCCCACAATGAGCACGAGGTGCAAAGCGGCGACTATCTGGAGCTGGTCAAGCTCGATGGCCTGCACTCCGGGGCCGATGCAGTGAGCGGGGACTTCTCCTTTGGCGCGTCAGGGTTCCTCTGCCGCGATGGCGTTCGACTGCAGCCGGTGCGCGGCATTACGGTAGCGGGCAACTTCTACCGCCTGCTGGGTGAGCTGGAAGCGGTCGGCGATACCTTGCACCACAACGATGGCAAGGGCTTCTACGCCCCGCTGATCCGTTTTGGCGGGCTCTCTGTCGCGGGCAAGTAAACGCCCCGACGAAACCTGCAAGTAAGAAAAAGGCGCCTGATGGCGCCTTTTTGCTCGTTATCTCGTCCGCATTGCTGGCATGACTCAGGGCGCAAGCGGCTCGCGGTGATATTCGGCGCAACCGCATTCGGGGCAGGTATCGAGCTGCTGAGGGTGCAACACGGTATGACGCCAGCCACACTGGTCGCACACCATGATGCCAAGCCCTACCCAGTCGCCCGCCTCATAGGCGCCTTTGTGCTCCAGCTCGTCGGCCAGCTCGCGCCACTCCACCTGGGCGCGGTCGGTCACATCCGCCAGCCAGGACCAGGCGGTGTCTTTGAGGGCCAACATAAAGGCGGACTCTTCTATCTGTTCGTCACTGCGCCCTTCGTCGTAATTGCCAAGATCCCGCTTCACATACTCGGCGATGAGCGCCAATTCGTCTTGGGTCAGGTCGCTGGCCGCCTCCAGATAGGCCTGCACCTTGGCAATCATCCGGTTGAGGCGCTCCCCCTGGAACTCTTCAGTCTCTTGCCACTGCTTTTGCAGCTCGGCAATGAAGGCTTCGTACCCTTTTTGACGTTTGTCCATGGCTATTACTCCTCTACTAAACCCTGATCTGGCCCGGCTTAAGGCCCAAGGGACGCTGGCGGTTGTTGCCGCCGCAGGATATGGGTATTCTATTGCGATTTCCCAGCTGATTTATCTATTCATTTCACAGATCCGGATGTCACCAATGCAAGAGCAATACGTTCCCCAATCAATCGAACCAGCAGTGCAAAAGCACTGGGATGCCAAGAAAACCTTCAAGGCCGTGGAGAAGATAGACAAGGAGAAGTTCTACTGCCTGTCCATGTTCCCCTATCCGTCTGGTCGACTACACATGGGGCACGTTCGTAACTACACCATAGGTGATGTGATCTCCCGTTATCAACGCCTCAATGGCAAGAACGTGCTGCAACCCATAGGTTGGGACGCATTCGGTCTGCCTGCCGAGAACGCCGCGATCAAAAACAATACCGCGCCGGCGCCCTGGACCTACGAAAACATCGAATACATGAAGAACCAGCTGAAGATGTTGGGTCTGGGTTATGACTGGGATCGTGAAGTCGCCACCTGCAAACCGGATTACTACCGCTGGGAACAGTGGTTCTTCACCAAGCTCTACGAGAAGGGTCTGGTCTACAAGAAGACCTCCTCCGTCAACTGGTGCCCGAACGACATGACAGTGCTGGCCAACGAACAGGTGGTCGACAACTGCTGCTGGCGCTGTGACACCCCGGTGGAACAGAAAGAGATCCCCCAATGGTTCATCAAGATCACCGACTACGCCGAAGAGCTGCTCAGCGACATCGACAATCTGGAAGGCTGGCCGGAAATGGTCAAGACCATGCAGCGCAACTGGATTGGCCGCTCCGAAGGGGTCAACATCAGCTTCGCCATCGAAGGTCAGGCTGAGCAGCTGGAGGTCTATACCACCCGTCCGGACACCTTCATGGGCGTCACCTATGTCGGTATCGCCGCCGGTCACCCGCTGGCACTGCAAGCGGCCCAGAACAATCCGGAGCTGGCCGCCTTTATCGAAGAGTGCAAGAACACCAAGGTAGCCGAAGCCGAGCTGGCCACCATGGAGAAGAAGGGCATGGCCACCGGCCTCTATGCCATTCACCCGCTGGATGGCCGCAAGGTACCGGTCTGGGTCGCCAACTTCGTGCTGATGAACTACGGCACCGGCGCCGTGATGGCGGTTCCGGCCCACGACCAGCGTGACTTCGAATTCGCCACCAAATATGGCCTCGACATCAAGGCGGTGATCAAGCCGGTTGATGGCGACGTCGACGTGAGCGAAGCGGCTTACACCGAGAAAGGTGTGCTGTTCAACTCCGGCGAGTTCGACGGTCTCGACTTCCAGGGTGCCTTCGATGCCATCGCCAGCAAGCTGGAAGGGCTGGGCAAAGGCAAGCGCACCGTCAACTACCGTCTTCGCGACTGGGGTGTCTCCCGTCAGCGCTACTGGGGTGCCCCCATCCCGATGCTGACTCTGGCTGACGGCTCCGTGGTGCCGACGCCGGAAGACCAGCTGCCGGTGCTGCTGCCGGAAGATGTGGTGATGGATGGTATCCAGAGCCCGATCAAAGCCGATGCCGAGTGGGCCAAGACCACTTACAAGGGTCAGGAAGCATTCCGCGAGACCGATACCTTCGACACCTTTATGGAGTCCTCCTGGTACTACGCGCGCTACTGCTCTCCGGACTACGACAAGGGCATGCTGGATCCGGCTGCTGCCAACCACTGGCTGCCGGTGGATCAGTACATCGGCGGTATCGAGCACGCCTGTATGCACCTGCTCTACGCCCGCTTCTTCCACAAGCTGCTGCGTGACGCGGGTCTGGTCAACAGCGACGAGCCGTTCAAGCGCCTGCTCTGCCAGGGCATGGTGCTGGCCGACGCCTTCTACTACAAAGACGAGAAGGGCGGCAACGTCTGGGTCAGCCCGACCGACGTCAAGGTAGAGCGTGACGAGAAGGGTCGCATCACCAAGGCCATCGACAACGAAGGCCGTGAAGTGCTCCACTCCGGCATGACCAAGATGTCCAAGTCCAAGAATAACGGCATCGACCCGCAGCTGATGGTCGAGCGTTACGGCGCCGATACCGTCCGTCTGTTCATGATGTTCGCCTCTCCGGCCGAGATGACCCTGGAGTGGTCCGACTCCGGCGTAGAGGGTGCCCAGCGCTTCCTGCGTCGCCTGTGGCGCGTCACCTTCGAACACGTCTCCGGTGGCGCCGTTGCCGCACTCGATGTAGCTGCTCTCACCAACGAGCAGAAAGCGGTACGCCGTGAACTGCACAAGACCATCGCCAAGGTGAGTGATGACGTGGGTCGCCGTCAGACCTTCAACACCGCCATCGCCGCCATCATGGAGCTGATGAACAATCTGGCCAAGCTGGGCAACGACGAGCAGGACCGCGCCCTGATGCAGGAAGCGCTGGAAGCTGTGGTGGTCATGCTCTACCCCATCACTCCGCACATCGGCTTCGAGCTGTGGAAGATGCTGGGCAAGGGCGACGACATCGATCACGCAGCCTGGCCGGTGGCCGATGAAGCGGCCATGGTCGAGACCGAGAAGCTGGTGGTGGTGCAGATCAACGGCAAGATGCGCGGCAAGCTGACCGTGCCGGCCGAGATCAGCCAGGCCGACGTCGAGAAGCTGGCGATGGCTGATGCCTCCGTGCAGAAGTTCACCGACGGTCTGACCGTGCGCAAGGTGATCTATGTACCTGGCAAGCTGCTCAATATTGTCGCTAACTGATCGGTTGCCAACTGATGTCATACCATTTGGCGACCTTGGCTGACTG
Source organism: Aeromonas australiensis (assembly GCF_000819725.1). Taxonomy (GTDB): domain Bacteria; phylum Pseudomonadota; class Gammaproteobacteria; order Enterobacterales; family Aeromonadaceae; genus Aeromonas; species Aeromonas australiensis. The sequence continues at coordinate 35,411 of NZ_CDDH01000045.1, forward strand.
TGTGGCCACTCATGGGTAACGACATACCGGCCCATGACAGCTCAACATTGTCGCTAACTAATTGGCTGCCAACTGATCATTGCCAATCTGTGACAGCAAACGGATGATAACGGCGGGCCCTGCGCCCGCCGCTTTCCCTTAATGCAAAGAGGATTTTCTATGGGCACCATCTTCACCCGCTGGATGGCCATCGTGCTGGCTGGTCTGCTGCTGCAAGGCTGCGGCTTTCACCTGCGCGGCAACGGCATTCCGAGCGAGCTGATGACCATGAAGGTCGTGGGCGACAACAAGAGTGACTTCTACCGGATGGTTACTACCCGTCTGAAGGCCTCTGGCGTGACCCTGGCCGACAAGGAGGGCATTCCGGTGCTCACTCTGGGCCGCGTAGGCAGCACCAGCCAGGTCGCCTCGGTCAACGCCCTCGGGGTCGATACCGAGTATGTGCTGGGCTTTGGTACCCAGTTCACCATCTCGGTGCCGGGCAAGCCGACTCAGGTCTTCCCCATCAACTTCAACCGCAGCTTCCTCAACAAGCCGGATGCAGCGCTCGCCTCCTCCCGTGAGCAGGAGCAGCTCAACCGCGAAATGCAGGAGCAGGCGGCCAATCAGGTGATCCGCCAGTTGAGTCAGGTCAGCTTCTGATGCGAGTCTTTGGATGAGAGTCTACCCGGAACAATTTGGTGACCACCTCAAAGCAGGGCTTCGGCCCTGCTATCTCGTTTTTGGCGACGAGCCCCTGCTGCGACTGGAGGCCATCGACGCCATCCGTCAGGTCGCCCGCAAGCAGGGTTTCGATGAACGCCACACCTTCGTGGTGGAACAGGGGCTGGACTGGAATCAGGTCTACGATGCCTGTCAGGCCATGAGCCTCTTCTCCGCCCGCCAGATCATCGAGCTGGAGCTGCCCGCCAAGGTGGACAAGGATCTGGCCGCCCGCATCAGCGAAATCGGCAAACAGCTTCATCCCGACCTGCTGCTGGTGCTGAGTGGCGGCCGCCTCAACCAGACCCAGATGAAGGCGGCCTGGTTCGACAAGCTCTACCAGATTGGCACTTATGTACCGGTCAACCATCCGGAGCCCAGGTTCTTCCCGCGCTGGATGAGCACGCGCTTTGCGCGTTTCGGCCTCAAGGCGCTGCCAGATGCCATCAACTTCATGTGCCACGCTTATGAGGGCAACCTGCTGGCCGCCAGCCAGGAGATCGAGAAGCTGACCCTGCTCTCGCCGCCCCAGCCCATCAGCGTCACCTATCTGCAAGAGACCATTATCCGCCACGCCCACTTCACCCCGTTCCAGCTGGTCGATACCCTGCTGGAGGGCAAGGTGAACCGGGCCCAGCGCATTCTGGCCGCCCTGCGGGCCGAAGGGAGCGAGCCGGGGATGCTGGCATGGACCCTCTGCCGCGAGCTGGAGCAGCTGACCGAGCTGTCGCTGGCGATGCGTAACGGCCAGCCACTGGGGGAGCACTTCAGCCGCCTGCGCATCTGGCAGAGCCGCCAGCAGCTCATTCAGCAAGCGCTGACCCGACTGCCGTTCACCAAATTGCAGCAGCTGTGGCAACTGATGGCCCAGCTGGACGATGCCCAGCGCCGCTTCGATACCGAACAGGCCTGGCTGATGTTGCAGACCATTGCCCTGGGCTTTCGTGATGGCACCCCGCTGCCGCTGGTGATGGAGAGCAGTCCGTGCTGAAAACGCCAGCCAACCAGCTGAAGGCCCCTGTCGGTTTGCTGGGCGGCACCTTCGACCCCATCCATATCGGCCATCTGCGCCCCGCCATCGAGGCGCGCGATGCCCTCGGACTGGCCGAGATGCGGCTGATCCCGAACCATATCCCGCCCCACCGCGCCAATCCGTTCTGCTCAAGCGAACAGCGCCTCGCCATGGTCAAACTGGCGGCGGCGGAGAACCGCAACTTTGTGGTGGATGAGCGGGAGCTGCAACGAAACAAACCCTCTTACACCATAGATACCCTGATCGAGCTGCGTCATGAACTGCCCGATACCCCGCTCTGTTTTCTGATGGGGATGGATTCCCTGCTCGGCCTGTCAAGCTGGCACCGCTGGCAGGAACTGCTCGACTATGCCCATCTGGTGGTGAGCGTGCGGCCGGGCTGGCAACCGGATTATCCGGCCGGAGTGGCGCAGCTGCTGGCGCGCCATCACACCACTGAGGCCAGCGCGCTGCATCAGCGTCTGGCTGGCCATATCTGGCTGGCGGACAACCAGCCCATCGAACTGTCAGCCACCCGACTGCGAGCCTTGCTGGATGCGGGACAAGATACCCGCTACCTCTTGCCCGAGTCGGTTGCGCACTATATTGAACAACAGGGGCTCTACCGCGCCAACCGCCGCTAGCCCCTGTCGTAATCCCGCCCCGCCCGATGGGAAACGGGAGTGACCATGATATAATCCGCCGCCCTGACGCAAGTCACCGCGCGACGGAACAGAGGAGAGACTCATTGCAAGGCCAAGAACTGCATGCCTTTATCATCGACAAGATCGATGACATGAAAGGCCGCGACATCATCACCCTCGATGTACGCGGCAAATCCAGCATTACTGATACCATGATCGTCTGTTCCGGCAACTCCAGTCGTCACGTCAGCGCCATTGCCCACCATCTGGCCAGCGAGGCCCGCCATGCCGGGCTCGACCTGCTGAGCGTGGAGGGGCAGCTGAGCGGTGAATGGGTGCTGGTAGATATGGGTTCGGTGATCGTGCATGTGATGCAGGATGAACACCGTGACTTCTACCAACTGGAAAAGCTGTGGAGCGGTACCGCTCAAATGAATACGCAATAAGAGCACAAGTGTAACGACCATGAAGATCCAGTTGATTGCGGTGGGCACCAAGATGCCCGCCTGGGTAGAGCATGGCTTCGAAGAGTATCGTCGCCGTTTCCCCAAAGATATGCCGTTTGAACTCGTCGAGATCGGCGCTGGCAAACGGGGCAAGAATGCCGACATTCCCCGCATCCTGCAAAAAGAAGGGGAAGCCATGCTGGCGGCCGCGGGGCGCTCGCGCATCGTCACCCTCGATATTCCCGGCAAGCCCTGGACCACCGAGCAGTTGGCAACCCAGCTGGAAGCGTGGAAACTCGATGGCCGTGATGTGGCCCTGCTGGTCGGTGGACCGGAAGGTCTCTCCCCCGAGTGCAAGGCCGCGGCCGAGCAGAGCTGGTCACTGTCACCGCTCACCCTGCCCCATCCGCTGGTGCGGGTACTGGTGGCCGAGAGCCTCTATCGGGCCTGGAGTATTACCACCAATCACCCTTATCACAGAGAGTGAACAATGCAGTCCGTTCCTGCTGTTATTGCCCCCAAGGGTCTTGAGGTAAAGGCATGCTGAAACAACGCATCGAGATGCGCGATCACAGTGCCGAGGGCAATCTGTTCTTCCGGCGCACCCTGGTAGCCTACATCGGCATCGTCGTGCTGATGCTGGTGCTGCTGGGCAATCTCTATTACCTGCAGGTGGAGTCCTACGACACCTACCAGACTCGCTCAAACTCCAACCGCATTCGTGTCGTCCCGGTGGCGCCGCCACGGGGTCTCATCTATGACACCAACGGGGTACTGCTGGCAGAAAACCGCCCGGTCTACAGTCTGGAAATCGTGCCGGAAGAGACCACTGATCTCGAACAAACCGCAGATCAGCTGATCACCCTGCTGAAGCTGCCAGAAGGGACCAAAGAGAAGTTTCTCGCCGAAGTGAAGCGCCAACGCCGCTTCAAGCCGGTCCCCCTCTACGAGAAGCTGACCGAATATCAGGTGGCCCTCTTCTCGGTCAACCAGCATAACTACCCGGGCGCCAGCATCGAGGCCTACCTCAAGCGCTATTACCCCTTTGGTGACACCCTCACCCACGCTTTGGGCTATGTGGCCAAGATCAACACCCGTGACGTGGAGCGCCTCGAGAAGGAAGAGAAACTCGCCAACTACGCAGCCACCAAGGATATCGGCAAGCAGGGTGTAGAGAAGTATTACGAGGATGAGCTGCACGGTGTGGCCGGCTATCAAGAGGTCGAGGTCAATAACCGCGGCCGGATCGTCCGCACCCTCAAGTTCCAAGCTCCGATCCCGGGCAAGGATATCTATCTCAATATCGACATCCGGATGCAGCTCAAGGCCCAGCAACTGCTGGGAGGGCAGCGCGGTGCCATTGTGATGATGGACCCCAAGACCGGAGCCATTATTGCCATGGAGTCGAGCCCAAGCTACGACCCCAATCTGTTTGTGACTGGTATCTCCAGTGCCAACTACTCGGCACTGCTTAATGATCCGGCCCGGCCACTGGTGAACCGTACCACTCAGGGGATCTATGCCCCAGCCTCCACCGTCAAACCCATGCTGGCCGTCATGGGACTCAATGAAGGGGCCATCACCCCCAATTATCGCTTTTTTGGTGGCCCTTCTTTCTCTATTCCGGGCACCACCAAAAAATTTCGTGACTGGCGCCGTTGGGGCCATGGCTGGCTAGATGTCTACCGTGCTGTTGAAGTCTCTGCGGACACCTATTTCTACGACCTGGCCTATCGGGTCGGTATCGACAAAATGCATAACTACATGACCAAATTTGGCTTTGGTCAGTACAGTGGAGTCGATATCTATGAGGAGACCAAGGGAGTCATGCCATCAAGAGAATGGAAGATGGCTCGCTGGCGCCAACCCTGGTATCAGGGAGACACGATTTCCGTCGGTATAGGCCAGGGATACTGGAGCGCAACCCCCATTCAGCTGGCAAGAGCCACCAGTATCCTGACCCAAAATGGCCATGATGTAACACCTCACATGCTCAAACGCTTCGTCTCAACCCGGGGCAATGAAGAGGCCCCGGTAAATCGGGAAATGGCTCTCAAAGTCAAAAATGAAAACACCTGGAAAGTAGCGCAAGATGCCATGTGGCGTGTTAACCACGGTAATGAGGGCAGTGGTCGCCACGCCTTTGCTCATACCGCTTATGCCTCGGCTGGCAAGTCAGGAACCGCACAGGTGGTAGGACTGAAAGAAAACCAAGTGTACGATGCCAACAAAATCAAGGTTGAACACCGGGATAATGCCCTGTTTATTGCTTACGCCCCCTTTGAGGCGCCAAAAGCAGTGGTAGCACTGGTACTGGAAAATGCCGGTGGCGGCGGTAAAAATGCTGCCCCGGTCGCCCGTGCCATGCTGGATGCCTATCTGCTGCCTCCCGAACCCCAGCTTCCGCCCGCACCGGCCAAGAAGCCCCAGTCTGAAGAGGTGGTTCCTCATGAGTAATTCTGCCCGCCAGCAGAGTATCTGGTACAAGCTGCATATCGACTTGCCCCTGTTGCTGGGGCTACTGACCGTGATGACCCTCTCGCTGGTGGTGCTCTACTCGGCATCCGGCCAGGATATGGAATCCATTGTGCGCCAACTGGTGCGTGGCGGGCTCGCGTTTGCCTTGATGCTGGGGATGGCGCAGCTGCCGCCCTCCCTCTATGCCCGCTGGTCGGTGCCGCTGTTCGCCGTGGTGGTACTGCTGCTCATCGCGGTAGATGTATTCGGTCATATCGGCAAGGGGGCGCAACGCTGGCTCGATCTCGGCTTTATGAAGTTCCAGCCCTCAGAGGTGATGAAGCTCTCCATGCCGATCATGGTGGCGGCCTGGCTCAGTCGCCACTCGCTGCCTCCCAAGTTCAGCCATGTGGTGATCGCCCTCATCATGGTGCTGCTGCCCACCCTGCTGATCGCCGCCCAGCCAGACCTTGGCACCTCGATTCTGGTGGCCGCCTCCGGCTTCTTCGTCATCTTCCTGGCAGGGCTCAGCTGGTGGCTGATAGGCCTTGCAGTCATGCTGATCCTGGCTTTTATGCCGGTACTCTGGTTCTTTTTGATGCACGACTACCAACGACAGCGGGTGATGATGCTCATCGACCCGGAGAAAGACCCGCTTGGTCGTGGCTATCACATCATCCAGTCCAAGATCGCTATCGGATCAGGCGGCGTGTTTGGCAAGGGTTGGCTACAGGGCACTCAGTCCCAGCTGGAGTTTCTGCCGGAGCGTCACACCGACTTTATCTTCGCGGTATTTAGCGAGGAGTTCGGTCTGGTGGGGGTTGCCCTGCTACTGGTGCTCTACCTCTACATCATCAGTCGCTGCCTGTTTATCTCGATGCAGGCCCAGAGCAGCTTCGAACGGTTGCTGGGCGGTGCCATCACTCTCACCTTCTTTGTCTATGTGTTCGTCAACATGGGCATGGTAAGCGGCATTCTGCCTGTGGTGGGGGTGCCTCTGCCACTGGTGAGTTATGGCGGCACCTCCATGGTGACCCTGATGGCGGGCTTTGGCATCCTGATGTCGATCCAGACTCACAGAAGGCTGCTCGCCTGATGAGAGCCATCGCATTGTTGCTCTCGTGTGCAACCTCGATGGCCACTGCCGCCGTGCCACCGGAACGACTGGCACAGCTCGCCGAGCAACAGCAGGTGCCACTGGTGGAGCTGCAGGCTGCCGTCGCCCGCGCCCAGCTGCGCCAGGAGGTGCTTGATGCCATCAGTAAACCGTGGGAAGCCAAACCCTGGCATCGCTATCGGCCACTGTTCGTTACCCCGGATCGGATCCGTGACGGCCAGCAGTTCTGGCAGCAGCATGCCGAGACGCTAGCCCGCGCGGAGCAGATCTATCGGGTACCCGCGTCGCTCATCGTTGCCATCATCGGAGTCGAGACCTTCTATGGTCGCCAGATGGGCCGTCATCCGGTGCTCGATAGCCTCTACACCCTGGGATTTCACTATCCCGAGCGAAGTGCCTTCTTTGCCAAAGAGTTTGCCCAGCTGGTGTTGCTGGCAAGGGAAGAGGGTTGGCACCTGGAGCGCCTCAAGGGCTCCTATGCCGGCGCCATGGGGATGGGGCAATTTATGCCCTCCAGCTATCGCCACTACGCCGTCGATTTTGACGGGGATGGCAAGCGGGACCTGTTTGCCAACCCGGTCGATGCCATCGGCAGCGTAGCCAACTATTTTGCCAGCCACCAGTGGCGCTGGGGGGAATCCGTGGTGGAACCGGCCCAGGTCGGGCTGATGGCGGTCGAGCCGCTACTCCGGCCTGAGCCTGAGTTAACCCAACAGTGGTCAGAACTGGCGGCGGCAGGGATTGAGCTCGCCACGCCACTGGCCCCACAGACGCCGGTCAAGTTGCTGGCGTTTGCCCAAGCCGATGGACCGGAATACTGGGTCGCACGGCATAACTTTTATGTGATCACCCGGTACAATCGCAGCCCACTCTATGCGATGGCGGTGTATCAACTTAGCCAAGCCATTCAGGAAGCGTATGCATCTTCGTCACAAACTCCTCCCCCTCAGCCTGAGCTTGTTGCTGGCCGCCTGTAGCAGCCAACCGGAACAGACTGCCCCCGTCGAGCCGCAAGCACCGGTCAACAAACCTCCCGTTATCGAGATCCCGCAAGCCACCGGTGCCATCCCGCGCCCCGAACCCCTGAGTGCCAGCGGCAATCGAGACTACTGGATCGGCAAACAGAAGCACGAGGTGTGGCGCGACATCAAACACTACAGCGAAGAGGGCACCGCCAGCTGGCTGTCGCCGGATCTGGACGGCCAGCAGACCGCCAACGGCGATGTGCTGGACAGCAAGCTGTTCAGTGCCGCTCACCGCAACCTGCCTATCCCTAGCTATGTGCGGGTCACCAATCTGGACAACGGGCTGGAGACCATAGTGCGGGTCAACGATCGCGGTCCGTTCAACAGCCCGCGCCTGATCGACCTCTCCTACGCAGCGGCCAGGCAGCTGGAGATGGTCGATAGCGGTGAGGCCCGAGTACGGCTGGAGCTGATCAGCGACACTCCGGATCAGATGGTGATCATGGAGCCGATGAAGCCCATCGAGATGACCCCAACCTCCCCGGCAGCAGCGCAACCGATGTCGCAGGATGGCTTCCTGGGTGAACCGACCGCGCTGGCGATGGCCACCCCAGCCGCCGAGCCAGCTCCCGTCAAAGCACCTGCAAGCAAGCCCGCGAATGCGGCACCGGCCAAGGCTGCAGCGCCTGCCAGCAGTGGTGATGGCAAGATGATCCAGGTGCTGGCCAGCGGCTCCCGGGATCGGGCCGAGGCGATGGGCAAGGTGATGACCCAGCGTTACGGCGTGCCCTACCGAATCGATGCTCATGGCGCCATTTTCCGGGTGCTAATTGGCCCGGTCGCCGCCGCCCAGCAGGCAAGTGTGCTGGAAAAAGTACGTCAGGGCGGGCTGGAACAGGCCTTTATCGTGCCCTGATCGCCCCCTTTTGCCGCGGATGTGACTAACCGCTTACTCACTGTCATCCCGTCGTTTTATGGCGTGATGACAGGGAGTGATGGATAAAAAACCAGTTCTGATCGCCATCTCGGGCTATCACCTGCGGGCGCATCTGGTATAGTTAGGCCCGCATTTTATCCCCATCTGGCTCGCAGGAATTTCAAGATGTCCAAATTTGCCCGTTCAGTTCTTCTGGCCTCACTGATCAGCCTAACCGCCCAGGCCAATACTCCGATCCCGACCCCCAATGCCACCCCCATGGTGGTGCCTGCGGCGCCGGAGATCTCCGCCAAGGCCCATATCCTGATCGACTACTACTCTGGTCAGGTACTGGCCGAGCAGAATGCTGACGAGCGCCTGCCTCCTGCCAGTCTGACCAAGATGATGACTTCCTACATCATTGGCGATGAACTGCTCAAGGGAAACATCAAGGGCACCGATATGGTGACCATCAGTCAGAACGCCTGGTCCAAGAACTACTCCGACTCCTCCAAGATGTTTATCGAGGTAGGCAAGCAGGTCTCCGTTGATGATCTCAATAAGGGCATCATCATTCAGTCCGGCAACGACGCCTGTGTCGCCATGGCTGAGCATCTGGCGGGTAGCACCGACTCCTTCGCCAGCCTGATGAACGCCTGGGCTGCCAAGCTCGGCATGAAGGACACCCAGTTCAAAAACCCCCACGGTCTGGATGAAGAGGGTCACTACAGTACCGCCCGCGACATGGCTCGCCTGGGTCAGGCACTGATCCATGATCAGCCCGAGGAGTACAAGATCTACGCCCAGAAGTCCTTCGTGTTCAACGGCATCACGCAACACAACCGTAATCGTCTGTTGTGGGATCAATCACTGCAGGTGGATGGCATCAAGACCGGCCACGTCAGCCAGGTTGGTTATAACCTGGTCTCTTCTGCCACCAATAACGAAGGCATGCGCCTGATCGCCGTGGTGCTGGGCGCCAGCAGTGAGCGGAGCCGGGCAGATGAAAGCAAGAAGCTGCTCACCTATGGCTTCCGCTTCTTCCAAAGCCTGACCCCCTACAAGGCGGGCACCGAGCTGGTGACCCAGAAGATCTGGATGGGCGACAAGTCTGAAGTGAAACTGGGCGTCGACAAAGATGTCTCCGTATTGGTGACCCGTGGTCAGGGCAATAACCTGAAGGCAGACTTCCAGCTCGACAGCGAGCTGAAAGCGCCGCTGGCCAAGGGACAGCGTGTCGGCACCGTGTTCCTGAAACAGGGTGACAAAGAGATCAAGCAGGTGCCACTGGTCGCCCTGGAAGAGGTGCAGGAAGGTGGCTTGATGGGCCGTCTGTGGGACTATCTGGTACTGCTGGTCACCAGCTGGTTCAAGTAATCCAACGCACAATCCTCACCAAACAGCGGCGCCAACAGGCGCCGCTGCTGTCTGTGAGCGGCAAAGGCAGTGAATAACCCTGTAAACTGCAGGTTCCGCCTTACCCTGATTTGTGGTAAAAAGCAGCACTTCCATTCTTGTCTGACCGATCCCGGCCTTGATCCCGGTCCGGGCTGCGCCCATATAGTTATGAGCCGTGCCCATATAGACTTGATATGGCGGCCTCCACGGGCCATCGGCCACTAGCCATCCAAGATGAAGTCATCCCGGTGATGACGCAAAAGGTGAGTAAATGAATACCAAGTTTGATGAACTGCTGGAGTTTCCCTGTAAATTCCCGTTCAAGGTGCTCGGCGTTGCCGACCCGGCACTGCCGGAAATGGTGGTTGAAGTGCTGCAGCAGCACGCCCCCGGCACCTACAGCCCGACTGTCCAGCCCAGCTCCAAGGGCAACTACCACTCGGTCCGCGTGACCGTAACTGCCCAGAGCAAAGAACACATCGAAGCGATGTACCATGCCCTTGGCAAGATCGAGCTGGTGAAATACGTACTGTAATTTCTCTCTCGCCCCGTTCTGCGGGGCGACTGTTTTTGGCCGCAGCACGCCACGAGGACGCCATGTCATCCCAGATCCCCGCCCAGTCCAGCCTGATTGTCAGGCAACTGGGGCGCCGCCCCTACCAGCCGGTATGGGACGCCATGAAAGCCTTCACCGACAACCGCACCAGCGATACCCCGGACGAGTTCTGGGTAGTCGAGCACGATCCCGTCTATACCCAGGGGCAGGCCGGCAAGGCCGAACACCTGCTCAATCCGGGCAATATCCCGGTGGTACAGAGCGATCGCGGTGGTCAGGTGACCTATCACGGTCCGGGCCAGCTGGTGCTCTACGTACTGGTGGATGTCCGCCGCTGCAAATTCTCGGTGCGCGAGCTGGTGACCGCGCTGGAGACCGCCATCATCAACACCCTCGCCAAAAGGGATATCCTGGCCTATGCCAAGGCCGATGCCCCCGGGGTCTATGTGAAGAATGACCTTGGCATGGAGGCAAAACTGGCCTCGCTGGGTCTGCGCATCCGCAAGGGGTGCTCGTTCCACGGGCTGGCCCTCAATATCAACATGGACATGACCCCCTTCCTGCACATCAATCCGTGCGGTTATGCCGGCATGGCCATGACCCAGACCAGCGCCCTGGGCGGCCCGCAAAGCGTGACCGAGGCGCAAGCCATTCTGGTGGCCGAACTGGCCAGCCTGATTGGCTACCAAACGATCATCAATACCGAAGAAGCCACATGAGCAAGCCCATGTCGTGCAACCATGAGGGCGCCGAAGCGCCCCTGGTGACTATCCATCAGACAATAACAAACACCGAGAGTGAATCATGAGCAAACCCGTTCGTATGGAGCCGGGCGTCAAGCTGCGCGATGGCGACAAGATGGCCCTGATCCCGGTGAAATTCATGCCGGATCCCAACGAAGAACTCCTTCGCAAGCCGGACTGGATGCGGATCAAACTCCCTCCCTCCAGCCAGAAGATCGAACACATCAAGAGCACCTTGCGCAAAAACAAGCTGCACTCGGTCTGTGAAGAGGCCTCCTGCCCCAACCTGGCAGAGTGCTTCAACCACGGCACCGCCACCTTTATGATCATGGGCGCCATCTGCACCCGCCGCTGCCCCTTCTGCGATGTGGCCCACGGCCGCCCGCTGGCACTCGATCCGGAAGAGCCGAAGAAGCTGGCACTGACCATCAAGGAGATGAACCTCAAGTACGTGGTGATCACCTCGGTGGACCGTGATGACCTGCGCGATGGCGGTGCCCAGCACTTCGCCGACTGCATTCGCGAGATCCGCGAGCACAGCCCGCAGACCCGCATCGAGATCCTGACCCCGGACTTCCGTGGCCGGATGGAGCAGGCGCTGGAGGTATTCCGCGAGACCCCGCCGGACGTCTTCAACCACAACCTGGAAACCGCGCCGCGCATGTATCGTGTCGCCCGCCCCGGTGCCGACTACAAGTGGTCGCTGGAGCTGCTGCGCCGCATCAAGGAGATGCACCCCCATGTACCGACCAAATCAGGTCTGATGATGGGCCTTGGCGAAACCAACGAAGAGATCGTCGAGGTGCTTAAGGATCTGCGCGCCCACGGCGTCAACATGCTGACCCTGGGTCAGTATCTGCAGCCAAGCCGCCACCACCTGCCGGTGAAGCGCTACGTGCCGCCTGCAGAGTTTGACGAGCTGAAAGAGGTGGCCATGGAGCTGGGCTTCAGCCACGCCGCCTGCGGTCCTTTTGTCCGCTCCTCCTACCATGCGGACCTGCAAGCCAAGGGCGAAGAGGTCAAATGATCTCGCACGACAGAGTGGCCAAGTAACCGCCACCTTCGCAATGAAAAAGAGCGCCTATTGGCGCTCTTTTTGTTGGTGTCACTGACCGTTTCCGTTTGAGTGTGCTCAACAATCGCTGTCGAAGATCCCCTGCTGATGCCAGCGTTGCAGCTGGGCCAACACCCGGGTCTCTCGCGCCGTCCACTGGGGACAAGGCCCCGCCAACTGGGTCTTGTTGGTCTGCAGCGCTTCGTCGAGGGCAAACCAGCCGGGCACGAAGCCGAGGCGGACCTCGTAGGGCTGCGGCTGCGGCGCCACCAGCTGATCACCAATCCGGCACAGATAGTAGAGGGAGCGGATGCAGTAGGCATCAAACCCCGGCTCGCGAGCGGCTCGATATTCGCGGGTTTCGCCAAGCAGGCACTGTAATTCCCGCAGCTCGGCACCGCACTCCTCCAGCAGCTCGCGCGCCAGTGCCGCATAGTGGCTCTCCCCCGCTTCAATGCCGCCACCGGGGAACATCAGATCGCCGTTAACCCGGGAGTGAACCAGCAACAACTCGTCGCCACGGGGGACCACGGCACGCACAGTGAGCCGCTCCAGAGTGCGGCCATCAGTGAGCACCTCACCATGAACGAAAGAGAGATCGAAAGGATTAGGCCAACAGCTGGCCGGGGCAAGCGTCATCATCACGGTATCAGGGCCGGTAGTTGCCGCGTTTGAGCTGAGCGACAATCTCGGCCGCCCTCACATCGTAGCCATCCTGCTCGGTCTTGCTCAGGGAGTGATAGATACCAAAACGCTTGGCAGAAACCTCAGGTGCATCCTGAAACGACTCGCTCACCTTGCCCCACAGATAGGCCTGACCGTACTGCTTCTGGCCCATATAGAGGGTGCTGAGGGAGGTGAATATACGGCTGTTGATCTTCTCCCCTTTACGATACAGAGCAAGTCCGTGCTGCAGGATAGAGATGGCTTTTTCAGGATCGCTCTTGGCATACATGCCGCCGAGCGCCAGCTGCAGCTCGGGCTCATCGAGTACCGGCTGCCCTTCCAGCGCCAGGAACTGCTGACGGGCAGCTTCATTGGTGTTGTTGGTCCAGTGCCAGAGCAGCAAGTAAGGATCTTGAGAGTTACGGGTCGCCGCACCAAGCTGGGCCAACTGCTCGCTAGCCGCCATCATGCCTTCCACTCTGGGGTTTTTACGCTCGTTGGCCCTCTTGTACTCTATGCTGGTGGAACGCTCGGCACACTTTAGATAGTGTTCCAGATTGCGTATCAATTCAAACTTGCGTCTGTCCGTCCCCTCTTCCTGCAAATAGAAACGGCTGCGGATCACATCGGTACGCTCATAACGACACCAGCCATCGTCCACCAGATCCTGACAGAGAGCCGGGCTATTGGCACAAATGTTGAGAAGCCTGTCATCGTTGCAAGCAGTCAGCATGAAGCCGCAGGGAAGCATGAACAGTAAGGTACGCAGTGGCAAAAGAGTCATAATTTACATCTTGTTGATAACAACCAATACCCCTTGCAACCACCACCGGCTAGCAAGCAAGCTACATATCCATTACAATGCGCGCGCCATATAAGGTCGCGATTGCAGAATAATATAACGAAATATAGACCCCTACACTGATCTGCATTCGACGAATTTCGATGTTTGCCCCAACAACGTGAAATAAAGGATCTGGTCAATGACCCACGAGCACTACTTGCAGGCGTGGCAGGAGAGCCAGGCGCTCGCCGAAGCCATGCAGCCCTTGATAGGTCGCCTCTACCGACAACAAGGGATCGAGATCACCCTCTTCGGACGTCCGCTGCAAAACGCCTCTACCATCGATATCCTGAAAGCCCACCGGGTCGTCCGCCGCCACCAGGGCGCCCCCCTACCCATTCAGCAGAGCTTCTCCCTGCTGCAAGCTATTGTTGCCCTCAAACCCACCGCCGCCGAGATTGACCTTGGCAAGCTGGCCGTCAGCTACTGGCAGGACCATCAGGATGAGGCGGGGATCGAGGACTACCTGCAAGCCAGACTGGCACCGGCTTTGGGCCGCAGCCAGATGCCACAGCCAACCGACGTGGTGCTCTACGGCTTTGGCCGTATCGGCCGCCTGCTGGCCCGCCTGCTGATCGAGCGCACCGGCGCCGCCAATCCGCTGCGGCTGCGTGCCATCGTGGTACGCGGCGGTCGCGAAGGCGATCTGGAAAAACGCGCCAGCCTGCTGCGCCGCGACTCGGTGCATGGCCCCTTCAACGGATCCATCGAGGTGGATGTGGATCGTAGTGCCATCATCGCCAACGGCACCTTCATTCAGGTGATCTACGCCAACAGCCCGGCCGACATTGACTACACCGCCTACGGCATTCACGATGCCCTGATCGTTGACAACACCGGCGTCTGGCGCGACGAAGCAGGTCTCTCCGAGCACCTGAAAGCGCGTGGTACCGGCAAGGTATTGCTGACCGCCCCGGGCAAGGGGGAGATGAAAAACGTTGTGTTCGGGGTCAACCATGAGGTGATAGGCCCGGATGACAAGATAGTCTCCGCTGCCTCCTGCACCACCAATGCCATCACCCCGGTGCTCAAGGTGATGCAGGAGAAATACGGCATCCGCCACGGCCACGTCGAAACCGTCCACTCCTACACCAACGACCAGAACCTCATCGACAATTACCACAAGGGCGAGCGGCGCGGTCGCAGCGCAGCCCTCAACATGGTGATGACCAGCACCGGCGCCGCCAAGGCGGTGGCCAAAGCACTGCCCGAGCTCAAGGGCAAGCTGACCGGCAACGCCATTCGGGTGCCGACCCCCAACGTGTCGCTGGCGATTCTCAACCTGTCGCTGGAGCAGGCCACCGATCGGGAGAGCCTCAACGCCTATCTGCAGCAGATGGCGCTGAGCTCGGCCCTCCATCGCCAGATCGACTTCAGTGCCAGCACCGAGCTGGTCTCCTCCGACATGGTGGGTTCCCGTTATGCAGGCATCGTCGACTCCCAGGCGACCATCGCCGAGGGGGATCACTGCGTGCTCTACGTATGGTATGACAACGAGTTCGGGTACAGTTGTCAGGTAGTACGGGTAATGGAGCAGATGGCTGGCGTAGTCCGCCAGGATCTGCCGGGCTGACCCCGAAGTTTATTGCTCAATAGTTCAAGGAGAAGGCCGGATGCCGTTTCAACAGGGTGAGTTTCAACAGGCCATCAGACTGATGCCCAAAGAAGTGTACGAGCGGCTCAAGACCGCGGTCGAGCTGGGCAAGTGGCCCGATGGCAAGCCCCTCACCGAGGAGCAGAAGGCCACCTCCCTGCAAGCCGTGATGGCCTGGCAGGCGATGCACCTCGAGAACCCCGAGCACATGAACATCGGCCGTGACGGCGAGATCGTGATGAAGAGCAAGAGCGAGCTCAAGCGGCTGTTTCGCGATGAGAGTCTGCCGGTGGAGGAAGAGATAGTGCGAGTCAATCTCAACCACTGAGACCTCTCGCCATCCCGTCTCACGGCGGCCAATCGCACAGCAATAGCACAATAAATTGCAAAGAGGGGAGCCATGATGGCTCCCCTCTTTTGCTCTCTCTACCGGGTAAAGCATCCCCCTCATCACCAACCCTTCTCCCGCCAGGGTAGAAGGGGGCAGGCTCGCAGCGGCGAACAGTAAGCGGGCCACCTGCCGACGATTTTCATGGCAAGCATCAGGGCCCACAGCACCTCGATCTATCCCCTCTCCCGCTGAGAGAGGGTTAGGATGAGGGCCGTAACGCTCAGGGGGTCAACTCACCACGCAGCGACTGCTGCATCAGTTCGCGGATGCGCGGCGCCGGCAGATCCTGACTCAGCAGGAAGTGTAGCTTGGTGAGCGCTGCCTCGGCGGTCATGTCAAAGCCCGAGATGACGCCCGCACGGGAGAGCGCATTGCCGGTGGCATAGCCTCCCATGTTGACCTTGCCGTGCAGGCACTGGCTCAGATTGACGATGATAACGCCACGGGCGGATGCCTCGGAGAGCAGCGCCAGCATGGCCGGATTCTGTGGCGCGTTGCCCACCCCGAACGAGAGCAGGATCAGCGCCCGTACCGGCTGCTGCAGGATGTTCGCTATCACCTCCGCCGAAATCCCCGGGTAGAGGGTCACCACGCCGATGGGCTGGGGGGTGATGTCGTGCAGCACCAGCGGTCGCTCGGAGGGCACACCCAGCTCACCCGCTTCCAGCGAGATGGCGATCCCGGCATTGAGCAGCGGCGGATAGTTGGGGGAATCGAAGGCATGGAAGCCGTCGGCGTGTACCTTCTTGCTGCGGTTACCGCGATAGAGCTGGTTGTTGAAGAACAGCGTCACCTCGTGGATCGGGTAGTTGGCCGCGATATAGAGAGCATTGAGCAGGTTCTGCTGACCGTCCGAGCGCAGCTCGGCGAGCGGGATCTGGGAGCCGGTGATGATCACCGGCTTGTGCAGATCTTCGAGCATGAAAGAGAGTGCCGAGGCGGTGAACGACATGGTGTCAGTGCCGTGCAGGATCACAAAGCCATCATATTTCTCGTAGTTGTCGCGAATATCTTCGGCGATGCGCTGCCAATCCGCCGGGGTCATGTCGGAGGAGTCGATGAGGGGCGCATATTCGTGGATATGGTAGTCCGGCATCTCGGGACGATGGAACTCGGGCATCCGCGCCAGACAGTCTTCCATAAAGCCCGCCATCGGCACATAGCCGTGATCGGAACGTTGCATCCCTATGGTGCCGCCTGTGTAGGCGATGTAGATAGACTTCTTCACACCCTCTCCTCTTGATGAAGTGAACGCCACTGGAACAAATGAGCCAACTCGGGGTACCACAATGTCAACACCCGCCAGCGCCTCTGCATGCAGCGGAAACCGGCGGATTATAGAGACTAGCGTCCTAAATGACAGCCGTTCCCTATCCTCTTTTTGACTTTTCCACCCCCCACTATCATGGTGTTAAATTTCACAACAGGATAATAAAACAAGCATTAATACGACAAAGTTGGCATTTAACGATGCTTTTTGCTACAATCCGCCCGATTTTTCGTAAATCTCATCTGGATACCTGAGCATTTCAGGCCCGCACAAGCCCCATTTTTCCTGGGGCGGGGAAAGGCTTCCCCTTCTTTGTTGGCGCATTAGCCACCCTGGTTTTTATCCCGGCTGAATCTGTGAGTCTTCATCAACAGAAGACACAGCCAATCAACATGGGAGTACTGAATGTTACAACTTGATTCCTACGCAACGCTGGTCGCTGCCACTCTGGTATTGCTGCTTGGCCGGGTGCTGGTCACCCGGGTCGGGCTGCTGCGTACCTTCAACATCCCCAAGCCGGTCGCTGGCGGTCTGGTGGTAGCCCTAATCCTGCTGCTGTTACGCTCCACCATGCAGGTCGAACTACAGTTTGATACCACGCTGCAAACCCCACTGATGCTGGCTTTCTTCGCCTCCATCGGCCTCTCTGCCGATCTGGGCAGCCTCAAACGCGGCGGCAAGGCGGTGGTTACCTTCCTGATGGTGGTCACCGGCCTGCTGCTGGTGCAGAACAGTCTGGGTGTCGGTCTGGCGACCCTGCTCGGTCTGGATCCCCACATGGGGCTGCTGGCTGGCTCCATCACCCTCTCCGGCGGCCACGGTACCGGTGCGGCCTGGAGCAGCATCTTCTCGGAAAAATACGGGGTGCAATCGGCGGCCGAGCTGGCCATCGCCTGCGCCACCTTCGGCCTGGTGCTGGGGGGATTGATCGGGGGACCGGTAGCCCGCTATCTCGTGAAGAAGGTGCAGGTGCCCGGTGAAGAACACAACCGGGATGATGCCCCCCAAGGCTTCGAGATGCCCGATATGGAGCGCCCACTCACACCGTTCAGCCTGATTGAGACACTGGCGCTGATCGCCATCAGTCTCAAGGGGGGGGAGATGCTCTCTGCCTACCTGAAGGGCAGTGCCCTGGAACTGCCCGTCTTTGTCTGCGTGCTGTTTGTCGGCGTACTGCTGCGCAACCTGCTGACCCTGCTCGACTGGCACGAGGTGAGCGATCGCGAAGTGGCCCTGCTCGGCAACGTCAGTCTGTCGCTGTTCCTCGCAATGGCACTGATGAGCCTGAAACTCTGGGATCTGGCCAGTCTGGCGCTGCCCATCTTCATCTTGCTGGCCGCCCAGACGCTTGCCATGGCGCTCTACGCCGTGCTGGTCACCTTCCGGGTCATGGGGAAAAACTATGACGCCGCCGTGCTGGCTGCGGGACACTGCGGCTTTGGCCTTGGCGCAACCCCCACGGCGATTGCCAATATGCAGGCCATCACCCAGCGCTTTGGCCCCTCCCACCTGGCGTTTCTGGTGGTGCCCATGGTGGGTGCCTTCTTTATCGACATTATCAACGCCATGGTGATCAAGCTGTTTATGGCAATGCCGTTCCTCTAATTCCCTTCCGTCAGACGTATATGATCAGAGCCCACCTTTCGGTGGGCTCTTTGTTTGTTATCGACTCGCCAGCTGACGCAGGCAGAGCCGGGCTCGTATCCGCCATCAAGGTGACCCGCGAGCAACCTAGACAGCCCGAAATCACCAAGCCCGCATTTCCCCGAACAACAAAAAGCCCCGCGCTCGACAGAGGGCGGGGCTTGTTTATGTCAGCCCGAACAGGCCGTGAGTTGCACCTTACAGGATAAAGGTCGACACCTGCTGGTTCAGGTCAGCAGCACGCCCTTTGAGGCTGTGGGCCTGATCCAGATCGCGCATGGCGGCGGCGGTGATCTCGTCACTCACATCCTTGATGGCTGTGGTGTTTTGGGTGATTTCGCCGGTCACCTGGGTCTGCTCCTCAGCGGCGGTGGCGATCTGGCCCGCCATGTCGGAGATGAGGGAGATGGCGCTGGTGATCTCTTCCAGTGCGCGCACTGCCTGATCCGCATCCTGCACGCTGTTGTCCGCCAGCCCCTGACTGGTCTGCATCAGGCTCACCGCACGGGCAGTGGTCTGCTGCAGGGTCTCGATAGTGGACTGGATCTGCTGGGTAGAGTCCTGGGTACGGCGCGACAGTACCCGCACCTCATCGGCCACCACCGCAAAACCACGCCCCTGCTCACCGGCACGGGCCGCTTCAATGGCTGCGTTCAGCGCCAGCAGGTTGGTCTGCTCGGCAATCCCCTGAATGGTGGAGAGGATGCTGGTGATGGCCTGCGCGTGGCGGCTCAGCTCGCCGATCACTTCGGTCGCCTGGCCTACCTCTTCAGCCAGACCATTAATGGACTGACGGGTCTTGTTGACCAGCATCTTGCCCTGCTCACTGCTCTGGGCAGATTGCTGGGCGGCGGCCGCAGTGTTCTCGGCGTTGCCGGCGATCTCCATGGTAGCGCTCGCCATCTCGGTGACCGCAGTGGCGACCATGGTCACCTCTTGCTGCTGACGCTGCAGCTCGTCTACCGCGGCCTGGTTGGTCACCAGACTGCGCTCGGCATCAGCATTCAACTCATTGGCCAGCTGACGGATATTGCCAATCAACTGATGCTGACTGCCAACAAAACGGTTAAAGCTGCGAGCAAGCTGGCCCACTTCGTCGTTGGCGTCGATCTTGATGCGCTGGGTCAGATCGCCGTTACCATCGGCAATGCGGGCCAGTGCCTGGGAGACCTTGGTTAGCGGGCCAAGCAGCATGCTGACCAGCCAGGAGATAGCGAGAATGCTGCCCACCAGCACCAGCACTGCAATCCCCAACTGGGTCATTAACAGGGAGGAGAGCGGAGCGTTGAGAGCATCCTTGTCGAGTACCAGCAACAATTCCCAATCGGTATTGGGTACATCTACCGCCCACAACAGCTTGTCACGCCCTTCATTATCGAAGTAGATCGGCACCAGCCCCTGGCTTGCCTTGCTCTGATCGATCAGGGCATTGGTCAGATCGTTGTCGATCTCGGTGGCCGGCTTCATCGCCTTGGCGGCATCCTTGTAGGCGATGACGGTGCCATCCTTGTGCATCATGATGGCGAAGCCGTCAGCCGGCAGTTTCATCTTGGTGACGTCTTCCACCAGCGAGGCGATGGAGAGGTCACCACCGACTACCCCGCCAGAAACCGGCTGGGCCAGGGTCACCACCATGATGTTGTAGGCGACATCAAGATAGGGTTTGGTCACGATAAGCCCCCCCTTGCCCATCGCCTCCTGATACCAGCCACGGGAACGCGGATCATAACCAGTGCGGTTGATGGAGGGATCCGAGTCGTGCATCTTGCCGCTGCTCTCACCGAAATAGGTGAGCTGGAAACGGCCGGAAACCTGGGCCTGCTGCAGGGCGTCGAGGGGCTCGGCACCGGCCTTGTTGCCGAGCGCCTGAATGACGTCGCGACGGGCTGCGAGCCAATCGCTGACACGCTCGGCCTGCTGGGTACCCAGCCGTTGCAACTGCTCCTGGCTGCCTTGCAGCAACATGGACTTCTGGCTGCTATAGCTCTGCCAGGAGAGCAACAAAATCACCAACGAAAGGGCGATCACCACTGACAACAGTATCTTCTGCTTGAGTGACAGGTTTTTCATCATGGGTTCTTCTTATTGAGGTGAGGAGCGGGTTTTTCCCTAAATTGCACAACACTACACGTAGTCATTAGCGACCCGAATGCCCAAAACTGAACCTGAAAATGAGTCTGCGGGCGATATTTTCTATCGGGGCAGGAAAAAGTACACAATAAATTGACCACACAGGGCGCGCAAACCAAGGCAACCCTGTTTATTCCTTCCACAATTGGCTAGAATATCCCGTTTTCAAGTCACATCGACCCTGAGAGTTTTCACGATGTTCGAAGTTAATCCCGTATTAAATAAACTTAAGGAGCTGTCTGAGCGGACCGAGCTTCTTAGGGGGTACCTTTGACTATGACGCCAAGAAAGAGCGTCTAGAAGAGGTCAACGCCGAGCTGGAACAGCCGGATGTATGGAATGAACCCGAGCGCGCACAGGCGCTGGGCAAAGAGCGCGTCGCGCTGGAAAACGTGGTCGGCACCATCGACACCCTGACCCAGGGCGTGGATGACGTCGAGATGCTAGTGAGCCTGGCGGTGGAAGGGGAAGACGAAGAGACCTTCAACGAAGCCATCGCCGAATCCGAACAGCTGGAAGCCAAGCTGGTGGATCTCGAGTTCCGCCGCATGTTCTCCGGTCAGCACGACGGCTCCGACTGCTATATCGACATCCAGTCCGGCTCCGGTGGTACCGAAGCCCAGGATTGGGCCAACATGGTACTGCGCATGTACCTGCGCTGGGGCGATGCACATGGTTACAAGCCCGAGCTGATTGAATGCTCCGAAGGCGACGTAGCTGGCATCAAATCCGCCACCATCAAGTTCACCGGCGAATATGCGTTCGGCTGGCTGCGCACCGAAACCGGCGTGCACCGTCTGGTTCGCAAATCGCCGTTCGATTCCGGTGGCCGCCGTCACACCTCCTTCTGTTCTGTGTTTGTCTACCCCGAGATCGACGACGATATCGAAATCGATATCAACCCGGCGGACTTGCGGATCGACGTCTACCGCGCCTCCGGTGCCGGTGGTCAGCACGTTAACCGTACTGAATCCGCGGTACGTATTACCCACGTCCCGACCGGTGTCGTGGTACAGTGCCAGAACGACCGTTCCCAGCACAAAAACAAAGATCAGTGTATGAAGCAGCTGAAAGCCAAGCTCTACGAGCTGGAAATGCAGAAGCAAAACGCTGAGAAACAAGCCCTGGAAGAGACCAAGTCTGATATCGGTTGGGGCAGCCAGATCCGTTCCTATGTGCTGGATGACTCCCGTATCAAGGATCTGCGCACCGGCGTCGAAACCCGTAATACTCAATCGGTGCTCGACGGTGACTTGGACAAGTTTATCGAAGCCAGCCTGAAATCAGGTCTGTAAACAAGCAGGAATCACCATGTCTGAACAAACCATCACTCCGGAAGTCGACCATTCACTCGAACTCAACAACGAGATGACTGAGCGTCGTTCCAAGCTGGCCGCCCTGCGCGCCCAGGGCAATCCTTTCCCCAACGACTTCCGTCGTGACAGCCTCTCCGGCGATCTGCAGGCAGAGTTTGGCGACAAGAGCGCCGAGGAGCTGACGAGCCTGGGTAAACGGGTGAAGATTGCCGGTCGCATCATGACCCGCCGGATCATGGGCAAGGCTTCTTTCGCCACCCTGCAGGACATGGCCGGCAAGATCCAGGTCTACGTCACCCGTGACGACCTGCCGGAAGGTTTCTACAACGAGCAGTTCAAGAAGTGGGATCTGGGCGACATCGTGGGTGTCGAAGGTACCCTGTTCAAGACCCAGACCGGTGAGCTCTCCGTTCACGTTTCCGATATCCGCCTGTTGACCAAGGCGCTGCGTCCGCTGCCCGAGAAGCACAAAGGCCTGACCGACCAGGAAGCGCGCTGCCGTCAGCGCTACCTGGATCTGATCGCCAACGAAGAGTCCCGCAAGACCTTCATAACCCGCACCAAAGTGGTTGCCGGTATCCGCAAGTTCCTGAACGACAAGCGTTTCATGGAAGTGGAAACCCCCATGATGCAGGTGATCCCGGGTGGCGCCTCTGCTCGTCCGTTCATCACCCACCACAATGCGCTGGACATCGACATGTACCTGCGTATCGCCCCGGAGCTCTATCTGAAGCGTCTGGTGGTCGGTGGTTTCGAACGTGTCTACGAGATCAACCGTAACTTCCGTAACGAGGGTATCTCGGTTCGCCATAACCCCGAGTTCACCATGCTCGAGTTCTATATGGCCTACGCCGACTACATCGACCTGATGGATCTCACCGAAGAGATGCTGCGCACCCTGGCGCAGGACATCCTGGGTGACACCAAGATCCGCTACGCCAAAGAGGGCGAAGAGGGCCTGACCATCGATTTCGGTCAGCCGTTCCAGCGCCTCTCCATGGTCGATTCCATCCTGAAGTACAACCCGGATGTGACCCGCGACGATCTGGCTACCCTGGAGCAGGCGACTGCCGTCGCCAAGCGCCTGAAGATCGAGCTGATGAAGAGCTGGGAACTGGGCCATGTGATCACCGCGATCTTCGAAGAGACCGTTGAACACATGCTGCTGCAACCGACCTTCATCACCGAATACCCGGCTGCCGTCTCGCCGCTGGCCCGTCGCAACGACCAGAACCCGGATGTAACCGACCGCTTCGAATTCTTCATCGGTGGCCGCGAGCTGGCCAACGGCTTCTCCGAGCTGAACGATGCGGAAGATCAGGCCGAGCGCTTCCAGGCTCAGGTTGACCAGAAAGCCGCAGGCGACGACGAAGCCATGTTCTACGACGCCGACTTCGTCACCGCGCTGGAGCACGGCCTGCCGCCGACTGCCGGTCAGGGTATCGGTATCGACCGTCTGGTGATGCTGTTCACCAACAGCCACACCATCCGCGACGTCATTCTGTTCCCGGCCTTACGTCCACAAAAGTAAGATCCGCAGAAATAAGGCTCACAGAAGTCAGCTACATCCCTTGGGTCAATCCCGAGCGTGATAGCCAATAAAAACGCCCCGCAACCGCGGGGCGTTTTTCTATCTCCTTTACCGCCAAATCACTTTATAAATTCAATAATGGAATAAAGAAGATATTTTTATTCTTTGTTGTTAGCCAACACGCCCTTTAATCTGGCCAAAAATCAGACCATGGAAGACGCGTGTGATGCAATTGAAGGATTCCCCATTCAACCTCTCCCCCCTCTCTGACGAGCAGCAACGTCAGCTGGGCCAGGCACTCTCGACCCTCAATACCCAACAACTGGCCTGGGTGAGCGGATATCTCTACGGCCTCTCCCAGAGCGGTCAGCAAAGCGTTCCTACCAGCGCCGCCGTGGCTGCGCCCAGCGGCAGCCTGACCATTCTCTACGGCTCCCAGACCGGCAACGCCAAAGGGGTCGCCACTGCCATCAAAGTGCAGGCCGAGGCCCGTGGCCTCCCCGTCACCCTAGCGTCGATGGCCGACTACAAACCCAAGCAGCTCAAGAAAGAGAGCCATCTGCTGGTAGTAGTGAGCACTTACGGGGAGGGTGAACCGCCGGAGAGCGCCGTCGACCTGTTCGAGCAGCTTAAAAAAGGCAAGATCGGCAAGCTGGACGGGCTCAAATTCGCCGTGCTGGGGCTGGGTGACAGCTCCTACGAATTTTTCTGCCAGACCGGCAAAGATTTTGACGACTTCCTCGCTAAAGCGGGGGCCGAGCGGATTTATGAACTCGCCAGCCTCGATGTGGATTATCAGGATGCAGCCAAGGCGTGGGGCGAACAGGCACTTAACGCCATTGCCGCGACCCTCTCTACCGGTGCGGCCAGCAGCAGCGTGGCCAGCGCGGTGCAGCAGGCGGTTGGCCACAGCCAGTACAACAAGGAGAACCCCTTCCCTGCCCGCCTGTCGGTCAATCAGAAGATCACCGGCCGGGATTCCACCAAGGACATCCGCCATATCGAGATCAGCCTCGAGTCCTCTGGACTCGCCTATCAGCCGGGGGATGCCCTCGGCGTCTGGTTCGACAACGACGCCGACCTGGTGGGGGAAGTGCTGGCCCTGACCGGCCTCTCTGGTGATGAAGCCACGGCCCACGGCACCTTGCGCACCGCACTGACCGGTCACTTCGAACTGACCCGGCTGCATGGCGGCTTTATCACAGGGCTCGCTGATATATCGGACAACCCGGCGCTGAAAGACTTGGCCGGTGACAAGGCCCAGGTCAATGCACAGGTTGCCTCAGCCCAGATTGTGGATGTACTGAAACGCTTCCCGACCGCCCTCACAGCCGAACAGCTGGTTGGCCTGCTGCGCCCCCTCACCCCGCGCCTCTACTCCATCGCCTCTGCCCAGAGCGAGGTGGAAGAGGAGGTACACCTGACCGTCGGGGTGGTGCGCTATCCACAGGAAGATGGCACGGTGCGCTCTGGCGCAGCCTCCTCCTATCTGGCGGATCGGCTCATTGAGGATGGCGAGGTGCGGGTATTTGTCGAGCACAACGACAACTTCCGCCTGCCCGCCAATCCCGACACCCCCGTCATCATGGTGGGCCCTGGCACCGGCATCGCCCCGTTCCGCGCCTTTATGCAGGAGCGGGAAGCCCAAGGTGCCGATGGCAAGAACTGGCTCTTCTTCGGCAACCCCCACTTTACCCAGGATTTCCTCTATCAGGTGGAGTGGCAGCGTTATGTGAAATCGGGGCTGCTGTCGAAGATCTCCCTGGCCTTCAGCCGGGATCAGGCCAACAAGATTTATGTGCAGGACCGCCTGCGCGAGGCAGGGCTTGAGCTCTACCAGTGGCTGGAAGCAGGCGCTCACTTCTATGTCTGTGGCGACGCCAACAAGATGGCCAAGGATGTGCAGGAGGCCCTGCTGGATGTGATTGCCGAACATGGCCACAAGAGCCGTGAGGAAGCAGAAGAGTATTTGAGCGAATTGCGTCGTGCCAAACGTTATCAAAGGGATGTCTATTGATGAGCAAACAACCTCTTTCTCACCCAAAAGCGGGACCGGTCGAAGGGCCGCTGGCCGACAACGAACGCCTCAAGCGCGAGAGCAACTTCCTGCGCGGCACCATAGAGCAAGATCTGCAGGACCCGCTCACCGGCGGCTTCAACGGCGACAACTTCCAGCTGATCCGCTTTCACGGCATGTACCAGCAGGATGACCGCGACATCCGCCCGGAGCGCGCCGCCCAGAAGCTGGAGCCGCTGCACAACGTCATGCTGCGTGCCCGCCTGCCGGGGGGGATCATCACCCCGGCCCAGTGGCAGATCATCGACAAGTTCGCCGAAGAGCACAGCCTCTACGGCAGCATCCGTCTGACCACCCGTCAGACCTTCCAGTTCCACGGGGTATTGAAGCGCGACATCAAGCTGATGCATCAGACCCTCAACAGCACCGGCATCGATTCCATCGCCACCGCCGGCGATGTGAACCGCAACGTGCTCTGCACCAGCAACCCGGTGGAGTCCGAGCTGCATCAGGAGGCCTACGAGTGGGCCAAGAAGATCTCCGAGCACCTGCTGCCCAAGACCCGCGCCTACGTGGAGATCTGGCTCGATGGCGAGAAGCTGGGGGAAGATGAGGAACCGATCCTGGGTTCCAACTATCTGCCACGCAAATTCAAGACGACCGTGGTGATCCCGCCCCACAACGACGTGGATATCCACGCCAACGATCTCAACTTCGTGGCCATTGCCGAAGGTGGCAAGCTGGTGGGCTTCAACGTGCTGGTGGGCGGTGGGCTCGCCATGACCCACGGCGACACCAGCACCTACCCGCGCAAGGCGAGCGACTTTGGCTTTATTCCGCTCTCCCACGTGCTGGAGGTGGCGGCCGCCGTAGTCAGCACCCAGCGGGACTGGGGCAACCGGGTCAACCGCAAGAACGCCAAGACCAAGTACACCCTCGAGCGCGTCGGTGTCGAAGCCTTCAAGGCCGAGGTGGAAAACCGCGCCGGCATCCAGTTTGGTGAGGTTCGCCCCTATGAGTTCACCAGCCGTGGCGATCGCTTCGGTTGGGTCGAGGGGATCGACGGCAAGCACCACCTCACCCTGTTTATCGAGAATGGCCGCCTGCTGGACTTCCCGGGCAAGCCGCTCAAAACCGGCATGCTGGAGATCGCCAAGGTGCATCAGGGGGATTTTCGCCTGACCGCCAACCAGAACCTGATCATCGCAGGGGTGCCTGCCAGCGAGAAGGCCCGCATCGAAGGGCTGGCACGCCAATACGGCCTGCTGGATGACGGCGTAAGCGAGCAACGCAAGCAGTCCATGGCCTGCGTGGCGCTGCCCACCTGCCCGCTGGCGATGGCCGAGGCGGAGCGCATGCTGCCAGCCTTCGTCACCGACATCGAAGGACTGCTGGCCAAATATGGGCTGGCGGATGACGCCATCATCTTCCGGGTCACCGGCTGCCCCAACGGTTGCGGCCGTGCCATGCTGGCGGAAGTAGGTCTGGTGGGCAAGGCGCCCGGCCGCTACAACCTCCATCTGGGGGGCAACCTGGAGGGGACCCGCATTCCGCGCCTCTATCAGGAGAACATCACCGAGCCGCAGATCCTGGCAGAACTGGACGCCCTGATCGGCCGCTGGGCCAGCGAGCGCAACGCGGACGAGTGCTTCGGCGACTTCGTGATCCGGGTTGGGGTGATTGCGCCCGTTATCGACTCCGCGAGGGACTTCTATGCCGCTTAATGTCACTGAAGATGGCCGCCTTGACCTGCAGGCGCTGCTGGCCCTCGGCCGTGAGGAGCAGGCCGAGGCGCTGGCCCCCCTCAACCGGGAGCTGGATACCATGAGCGCCCCCGAGCGGGTGCGCTGGGCTCTGGCCAATCTGCCGGGGGAGCATGTGCTCTCATCGAGCTTCGGCATCCAGGCGGCACTGATGCTCCATCTGGTCAGCCGCGAGCGCGCCGATGTGCCGGTAGTGCTGACCGATACCGGTTATCTGTTCCCGGAGACCTACCGCTTTATCGACGAGCTGACCGAGCGTCTCGCCCTCAACCTCAAGATCTACCGGGCCGAACTCAGCCCGGCTTGGCAGGAGGCGCGATTTGGCCTCCTGTGGGATCAGGGGGTAGAGGGGATCACCCGCTACAACCAGCTCAACAAGGTGGAGCCAATGGACCGCGCCCTGCGCGAACTGGGGGCCCAGACCTGGTTCTCCGGCCTGCGCCGGGAGCAGTCCGGCAGCCGTGGCAAGCTGCCGGTGCTGGCCATCCAGCGCGGCCGCTTCAAGTTCCTGCCGGTGATCGACTGGAGCAACAAGGACGTCTTCTACTACTTCAAGGAGTTTGATCTGCCCTACCACCCGCTGTGGGAGCAGGGCTACCTCTCGGTCGGCGATGTCCACACCACCGCCAAGTGGGAGCCGGGCATGAGCGAGGAGCAGACCCGCTTCTTCGGCCTCAAGCGCGAGTGCGGTTTGCACGAGGAAAATGGCGAAAACGACGGCTCAGGCATCTAATCCCCTCTTGAAAACCCAACAGAACAACAAGGGCATCCGAAGATGCCCTTGTTGTTCTTTGCCCTTTAGCATTCGTCCGTCAGCGGCGCTGCCAGGTCTCAAAGCTATAGGGGTGCGGGTTCTTCTCATCGGCAGGGTGGCTCTCACACGCAATGCGTTGCCACTGACCATCGTCAAAAGCGGGGAAGCGGGTATCCCCCTCAACCACCAGATCGATGCGGGTCAGATAGAGGCAATCCGCCTTTGGCAGCAGCTGCTCATATAGATAACCGCCCCCAATCACCATCAGCTCTTCGACGCCCTCCCCCTGCAAACGGGAGATGACCTCTTCCAGTGAGGAGATCATCTCCACCCCGTCCACGCGATAGTCTGAATTGCGGCTAAGCACCAGATTGCGCCGTCCGGGTAGCGGTCGACCGATGGATTCAAAGGTCTTGCGCCCCATCAATACCGGTTTACCGAGAGTGACACGCTTGAAGTGGGCCAGATCGGCAGGCAGATGCCAGGGCATCTGGTTGTCCTTGCCGATCACCCTGTCGTGGGCCATGGCGGCAATCATGGAAATCTTCATGGGGCCTCTCACCGTCTGTCAGATTATGGGGCGGTTACGGTACACGACCAGAGAGGGGATCGCCAAACCGAAACTGAGGGCACCAACGATAAAGAGCGCCTTGAGGCCATTTTCCACCGCACTCTGCAGCAGTTCCATGGTCACCCCGGAGATATTGAGATCCACCACCGCAATCATGGTCTTGAAGGCATAACTGCCCGGGATCATCGGGATAATGGAGGCCACACTAAACACCGGACGCGGTGCCAGCAGACGACGCGACCAGTAGACACAGACAAACCCAACCGTGGTTGCCGCCGCCAGCGTCGCCCACTCGATGGGCATGCCGTAGTGAATGAGTAGGGTGCGCAGGCTGTGAGCCAGCGCCCCGCCCATGGCGCAATACTTCAGCATCCGTGGTGGCACGTTGAACAGCATGGCAAACCCCACCGCCGGGATGGAGGACCAGAAGGCATCCTTGGCCAGTAGCCAGAGCAACTCCATCATACTTTCCACCCCCAGATCCCGGTCACCGACATGGCCAAAATGATACCTATGGCGGCGCTGATGGTCAGCAGGGTCGCCGTGCCCCAGCGGGCCAACCCCATGTTGAAGTAGCCCTTAACCATATCTGAAACCGCATTGATCAGCGGAAAGCCCGGCACCAGCAAGAGCACGCTGGCTGCCATGGCGAGATAGGGCTGGGCCCCCCAGTTGAAGAAGGTGGCGCTGGAAGATAGCAAGGTGGCGATAAAACCGGTCACGGCAAAGTTGATAAGCGGACTGTGATGATGGCGAGCAAGTAATTGGCGTACCCGCATTGCCACGGCAGACGAGAAGCAGGTCACCAGAAAGATGGGCCAGTCACCGCCAAATAGCAGACTGAAGGCACCACAGGAGAGCCCCACCATAGGCACCACCAGCCAGGGATGATAATGAAAGGGGACGATGGCTTCGAGGCGCTGGCGCACTTCACGGGCGCCGATCAGCTCTTTCTCCGCCATGATGCAGATCCGCTGGATCTCGCACACCACCTGCATATTGATGCCGTGCTCGCGCACCCGTCTGGTAGTGGTGACACAGCTGCCCTGATAAAGGCTGGTGAGCACGATGGCGCTTGAAGAGATGGCCATTTCGACACTCTCCAATCCCAAGGCCAGCCCCAACCGCACCGTGGTCTGCTCGATGATCCGGCTCTCTGCTCCAAACTGGGCCAACATCTGACCCACCTTGACGATAATGCGGGTGATCTCTGTCTGTTGCTCCCGCGACAATATCCGTCTTGGTGTGATACTTCTCATAATCCCTTCGAGTCGTAGTCATAAAAGTGTCGGCCATATTAGCCTAACTTTTACTATTATTCATCCACCCCTATCACAACTTGGTTGATGAGTGACTACATGAAATAAAAAGGGGCTGCATTACAAATAAATCACCACTGACATTAAAAGCCATAACAATTATCTCACCATCCACTCTCTTTATTTTGGCTTCCCTCAGCGCCCCTAAATATCAGCAAAGTGGTTTATGTCAGATTATTTACGATGTTGGTAGTCCACCAGATGGATTATTTTACCACTGCCATCGTTTTCAGGTGAAAGGTCCCCCTCTTCTCTGAACTGGATCATTTCGTTGCGCATCAGATAAAAGGATTCCCGCATCATGTTGGCAATCCGGATACAGCTATCGAGATTGTTTTTCGCCAGACGGCGCTGACCATCAATTTTGAACTGCAATCCGCGCAGCCGGCGCTGCTGATCAGGGCTCGCACGAGCCATCAACTGGTCGATCTGCTGCTCCAGAATCGCATCCAGCCGGGAGGGCTCACTCGCAGCCAACTCCTTCAGGGTGTCAAAATCAGGCAACTCCATATGCCCTCCTTGGCGACTATTGCTGGCAACACAATGCGGTACCACCCCATCACGCCCCAGTCATATAAACCTGTATATACGACGCGGCTAAAAATGGTTCAATCCATCTACTAACAGCTGAACCGGACAATGGTCACAACGAGGGTGCCTATCTATTTTAATTGTGTTTGGAAACAAGCGATTATTTTTAATTCAGGCGAGATAAAACGCTTATACGTTTTAGGTTGTAATTTTGTGTTTTTTATTGAAAATAAATGTCTGGACGACCTTGATTTGCTTCATTCGAAACTTTATTTATCCCTTGCCGAGCCGTGTCACACCCTGACGATTTAACACATCTCACTGATTATGTTATTTTAATTGTAACTTTTATCAGACATCCAAGAGCAGACCATGAGCAAGGCAAAAATCGGTATCATCACCGTCAGCGATCGCGCCAGTGCTGGCATCTA
This sequence comes from Aeromonas australiensis, assembly GCF_000819725.1. Classification (GTDB taxonomy): domain Bacteria; phylum Pseudomonadota; class Gammaproteobacteria; order Enterobacterales; family Aeromonadaceae; genus Aeromonas; species Aeromonas australiensis. The sequence goes on from NZ_CDDH01000045.1 coordinate 66,193, forward strand.
TGAAGACCTCTCCGGCAAGGCCATTATCGACACACTGAACGCCTATCTGACCTCACAGTGGGAACCTGTCTATCAGGTGATCCCCGATGAGCAGGATCAGATTGAAGCAACCCTGATCCGGCTGGCGGATGAGGAACAATGTTGTCTTATCGTCACCACAGGCGGCACCGGCCCGGCCAAGCGGGATGTCACGCCGGAAGCGACCGAAGCGGTGTGTGACCGTATGATGCCAGGCTTTGGCGAGCTGATGCGGACCGAATCCCTCAAGTTTGTCCCCACCGCCATTCTGTCGCGCCAGACGGCCGGCCTGCGTGATGACACCCTGATCGTCAATCTGCCGGGCAAGCCCAAATCAATCCGCGAGTGTCTGGATGCGGTCTTCCCCGCTATACCCTACTGCATCGATTTGATGGAGGGGCCGTATCTCGAGTGTGATGAGGCCGTCATCAAGCCATTTCGGCCGAAAAAATAGCGAACCCGACCATAAAAATAATGGCGAGCCGCGGCTCGCCATTATTTTTAACTCACTTTTTTGCGCAGACACGCAGCATCAATTATTTACGGCCGAATACTTTTACGCCCGCTTTGCTGCGCTCTGAATTACCATACACTTCGATTTTTTTCACACAACGGCGCGAGCCCAGTGATTTCCACTCGGTCTCTTTATCACTGCTCATTTCCCGATCGAAACGAATGGTCTTGGTACGATCACCGCCATAGGTCACCACCACCCGATCCAGGGTCAAATCACGCTCCGCCTTCACCTTGATATATTTGGTCTGACGGCAAATTACCAAAGGAATTGTCGCACCATGATCACCGGCCCCCAGCAGGATTGTCCGCCCCAGCGTAAACTGATCATCACCAGCATGGCAGGCTGACGCCACCACCAGCAAGACACCACCCAGCAAGCTGCGTGCAGAAAAACGGGAACTCCAGATAGACATCAGGGACATAACACCTCCAATAAAAACGGAGGGCAATGATACGAGCCAAACCATAACGGAAGCTGTACCCGAACGCGTATTTGCGGCGAAATAGGGGCAATCTCCCTTTAGAATTGGGTGATTAGAGGGTAAAAATAAGAAGGGCCGCATTTTGCGGCCCTGACGGCATCATATTGAATGCTCAACGCTCAAGGATCTGGGTCACGTCATCCTTTTTAATCATCACTTCACGCCCTTCGTGATCGTAATAGCGATACATACCGGTGCTCTCGTCCAGCTTGGGTTTGCTCTCGGTGGTGATCATCTTGCCATCCTTGGTGCTCATGATGTATTGGGAGCTGCATGCCACCAGCCCCAGGGCGCACACCAGGATCATCATCAGTTTTTTCATAGGCGCACTCTTCTCCTTATCACCCTCACCACGAGGGTGTCATATCCAGCCTACTCCAATCCGGCAGGCTGCCGGAAAATTGCACAACAAAGTGAGATCACCATCAAAGATCAGCTACTTGCGGCCACCCGGTTTTCCACCTCCACCACCGGTACCAGAACCACAGCCAAGTGCTAACCGATCTGCCGCGGCCCGGGCCTGTACCAGACCATAGCCATAACTGTTGTCCCGTCCCAACGCCCCCAAATCCTGTGCACTACTACGCAGGGTCTGGCGCAACTGATCGTTGCTACACTCCAACCGCTGCGACCAAACCAGTGCCGCAACGCCTGCCACATGTGGCGTTGCCATCGAGGTGCCACTGTAATAGGCATAACCCTTTGGCACAGTAGAGAGCACCGCCACGCCGGGCCCAGCCAGCTCCACTTGATCGTTGCGTTGGGAAAAAGATGCCAGCTGCTTGTTGCTATCGATTGCAGCTACGCTCACCACGCTACTGTAAGAGGCTGGATAGGACTTGCTGGTGTTGCCAGCATTGCCTGCAGCCGCCACGCTCAGCACATTCTGGCTGTAGGCCTGATTGAACGCCCGCTCTTCTGTCTTGCTGGACACACTTCCTCCCAGGCTCATATTGATGACCATGCGGGTAAACCCCCGGTTGCTCATCGCCTGGTTGCAGCCATTGAGGGCTCCCACCAGATTGGAGCTATAGGCCCAGCCGCTGGCACCGAACACCTTGATGATGTGCAGCGGAATGCTTTGATTCGGTAATACTCCGACCACCCCCATGCCATTCCCCCCCACGGCAGCTATGGTACCTGCCACATGGGTGCCGTGACCGTTTTCATCACTGCTCCAGCTGCCGGTGCCAGCATCATCACTACCCTGCACCTGAGCGCCATGGGGCAGATCCGGGTGGTTGCCACTGTAGCCAGAGTCAATGATGCACACCAGGACCTCTCCGGCCGTACCATCACTCAGCTGCGGCGCCTGCACCATGGGGATGCCATAGGGCAGGGTCTCGGCACTGGTATAGCGTTTGGCATCCGGCTCCACCCACAGCACATTAGGATTGCGTGCCAACGCTGTCGCTGCAGCAGCTGGCAACCAGAGCGCTAAGGCATTTTGTTCTGACAATCGCAGAGCCAGCTCACCGCCCATCCCTTTGCTCTGGGCCAGCACCACCCCCTCAGCTCCCGGCTTCAGCTGCACCAGATAGCGAGCCCGTTCGGCAGCCACCACCCCCTGTGCCAGTACACCTGCCACCAGCAGACCTGTCCATATCAGTCTCATCAGTCACTCCTTACATCGATCTGATCACCACCAACAAAGTGTAGTAGCAGACTGACACTGGCCCGAGCGGATACCAAAAGGCCGGACATCTCTGTCCGGCCTCTTCTTTTCAGCGCAAGCACGCAATCATGACTTGGCGGGCTGGCGCTCACCGGTCACGGTCGGGTTCTTGGGATCCATGCTCCATTCATACCAGCCGCCGTCGTAGACGCTGATCTGTTTCCAGTCCATCAGCCAGGCGTAGAAGAAGGCCTCGGAGGCGCGCCAACCGGTACCACAATAGAACGCCGCCTGCTGGGTCGGCTCGATGTTCCACTGGTCCCACATGGCGAGGATCTCGCGGGCCGGCTTCATGGTGCCGTCCGGGTTGTGGAAATCACTCATGCTGTTGGCATCGACGCCGCCGTGACCCCACTTGGCCCCCGGGATATCGCCCTTCGGCTTGATGTAGCTGTAACCTGAAGTGTTGCCGACAAACTCGTCCCAGGTGCGTACGCTGACCAGTGCGCTATCGGGCTGATTGAGCAGCGCTTTCGCCTGACCTAGCGTGGTGTAGTACTCGGGGTGAGCGGGAATAGCCACGCCAAACTCCTTCACCGGCTCATATTTGTTGGGCAGGCCGGTTTCGGTGCGCAGGTGTTGCACGAACCAGGCATCCAGACCACCATCCAGCAGGCGTACATCTTCCACCCCCGCATACATCATCAGATGTGCAGCACGGGCGGCAGCCATGGTGTTGCGACCGTAAAGGATCACAGTGGTGTCGTGACGGATGCCGTTCTCCAGCAGCAGCTTCTTGAGCGCCTCGTCAGAAACTTTATTCCACAGCGGCTCCTCTTCGAGGCTGTTGGTATCGATATAACCGGCCCCCGGGATGTGGCTGATGAGGTATGCCTTGGGTGAACCCCAATCCACTTCAAACAGCTTCCAGTCCCCCTTGGGCGCCGCGGCAACCGGCTTGCCCTCTTGCAGATCCGCCAACCAACGCGGATAGACCAGCTGCTGCCAGCGGGCCAGATGCTCGCGCGGCGCGGCTTGCCACCCTTGCAACTCGAACAGCTGCTTGATCCCCTGCTTGCGCAGCAGACGGGCCACCTCGGCCACTTCGCGGGGCGCACCGTAGAGGGCAACCGGACGATCGGCCTTCAGCCCCTTGATCTCGAGGGCCTTTGGCCACTCTTCATCGCTGTATTTCCACTCGGCAGAGAGGTTCTCGGCGCCCGCCACATGACCGCCCTGCTTCTCCCCTTCCATCGGCCACCCCTGATAGAACTGGCTGGCGCGGGTATCCAGGATGACAGCCTGCTTGGCCTTGGCATCGGCCAGCGAGAGCGGTGGCAACTCCCCAGCCACGGCGGGCAGGGCACACCAGAGCAGTAAGGTCGCCAGCGCGGCCTGCAGGAAGCGAAGATATCGTTTCATGGTGATCTCTCGATTCATAGTGAACAAGGTTAAAAAATGGAGCGACCCAGCCGCTCGGCCAGCAGCTCCAGCGCCGCCGTGCCCGCCAGCGAGTTGCCGGCTTTGTTGAGCTCGGGCGACCAGACACAGATGCAGAGTTCACCCGGGATCAGGGCGATGATACCGCCGCCGACCCCTGATTTGCCCGGCATGCCGACCCGATAGGCAAAATCGCCCGCCTCATCATAGAGGCCGCAGGTGGCGAGCAGGGCGTTAACCTGCTTGGTGGTGCGAGCGGGCAACAGCGGCACGCTCTCGCCCAGCGGTACCCCGCGATTGGCCAGATAGATGAAGGCGCGCGCCAAATCGACACAACTCATGCGGATGGCGCAGGCATTGAAGTAGCTTTGCAGCACCTTGTCCACTTCGTTTTCGAAGTTGCCATAGGCCTTCATCAGATAGGCGATGGCGGCGTTGCGGGCAGAGTGCTGATATTCGGAGCGGGCGACCACCTGATCCGCCATAATGGCCGGATTGCCGGAAAGGCGGCGAGCCAGCTCGAGGGTGCGCTGACGCGGCGCAGTGAGGCGGGTCTCCAGCAGATCGCTCACCACCAGCGCCCCGGCATTGATAAAGGGGTTGCGGGGGATCCCCTGCTCGAACTCGAGCTGCACCAGCGAGTTGAAGGGCTGGCCGGAGGGCTCCTTGCCAACCCGGGCCCAGATCTCCTCCTCCTGATAGAGGGTGAGTGCCAGGGTCAGGCTCAGGGCCTTGGAGATACTCTGGATGGAGAAGGGTTCAAAAGCGTCACCGGCGGTGAACAGCTCCCCTTCGACGGTACAGACTGCGATACCGAGCCGATCGGCCGGTACCTGAGCCAGTGCCGGAATGTAATCGGCCACCTTGCCTTGTCCCAGCAACGGGCGCACCTCTTCAAGGATGCTGGCCAGTAATTCGGATGACAACACCATAAGCAATAAGCGATTCCATGACTAAAACAGCGGTGGAGATCCCATCCCCACTGACAAAAATCCCGCCAGCGGCGGGATTTTTCAGTTACCCACAACAAGGCGCCAGATGCGGCAGCCTTGTATCAGGCCGGTTCACCGTACCAGAGGTCGAACAGCTCGGTAACGACCACGGCTTCCATCCCCTTGCCTTCCAGCCAGGATTTGACGGCCGCGCGGTCTTCTTCGCTGCACTTGCCCAGTTGCTGGGTGCAGATCATCCCTTCCCAGGCCAGGTGACCGGAGCCGGCAAAAGCCAGTTTACGAGGTTCAACAACCTCATCGATCATCGCATCGACTACCGCATCGATGGTCTCTTCGGCAGTGCCGACCGGGAAGTTGAAACTGATGTCGAAACCCATTTCCTGGAATTCATCGACGCGCAGTTTCTTGCGCAGGCGGCGGCTACGATTGGCCATGATAGCTCCTCAAGTTAGTTGATACGCTAGGTGTGTTGACGTGCCAGCTTAGCTGACACGCTTGAAAATCAGATCCCAAACCCCGTGGCCGAGACGGTGGCCACGTTGTTCAAATTTGGTCAACGGACGCCAGTCCGGACGGGGCACCCAGTTGCCGGTGGCAGAGGTATTCTGGTAACCCTCGGCGGCGCTCATCACCTCCAGCATGTGCTCGGCATAGTTTTCCCAGTCGGTCGCCATGTGGAATACGCCACCGATGGCCAGCTTCTGGCGAATATCCTGGGCAAACGCAGGCTGTACGATGCGACGCTTGTGGTGACGGCTCTTGTGCCAGGGATCCGGGAAGAAGAGCTGCAGGCAGGAGAGTGAACCGTTCGGGATCATGTGCTCCAGCACCTCGACCGCATCGTGGCAGATCACCTTCAGATTGGTGACACCCGCTTCCTGAGCGCTGCCCAGACAGGCGCCCACGCCCGGGGAGTGCACTTCGATGCCGATAAAGTTCTTCTCGGGAGCATTCTTGGCCATCTCTACCAGCGAAGCGCCCATGCCAAAGCCGATCTCCAGCACCACAGGTGCCTCGCGGCCAAACAGTGCGACCAGATCGAGCTGCTTTGGCTCGAAATCGATGCCCATGACCGGCCAGAGCTCTTCCAGGGCCTTCTCCTGCCCTTTGGTCAGGCGGCCTTCGCGACGGACAAAGCTGCGGATCTTGCGCATGAACTGGCCGTCTTCGTTAAATACATCTTGGGTCACAGGCATAATGGTCTCGTTATTTCATCAATCCGGGTAATACATCTGGTGTCCGATCCCGAGCGGGACCGCTCGCGGCTCGGCATTTCATCGACCCGCGCAAACAGGGGAGCGAATTATCCCAAGATAGGCCCAAGGCGCAAGTGTTTCGCGCAACAAATATTCCGGCCATCCACTTCCCTGCCCCCTCACTGGCATCACCACTCCGACTAACCGTCCAATATAATCCGCAGCAGAGTCGTTCCAGCCCTTTTTTGCCGATTTTTGTGACAACCATTGCCTCATTTTTGAAATCTGATACAAACGGATAACCTGGCGGTCGAATGGAGCGACCGCCCACATGCCGAGAGAATTGTCTATGCAGCCGTTTTTTGCCCAGCGCTTCGAGAAGGTTGAACCTTCCTTTATCCGTGAAATCCTCAAAGTTGCCGCCAATCCGGAGATCATCTCCTTCGCCGGTGGCCTGCCCAATCCCCACCTGTTTCCGGTCAAGGGGATCGATCAGGCCTGTCAGGATGTACTGCGCGAGCAAGGGGCTGCCGCCCTGCAATATGCGGCGACCGAGGGCTTCGCCCCGCTGCGCCACTATATTGCCGACCGCTATCTGGCCCGCCACGGCATGCAGGTCAATCCGGACAACATCCTGATCACCAGCGGCTCCCAACAGGCGCTGGATCTGCTGGGCAAGGTGCTGATCGACGAAGGTCAGGATCTCATCATCGAAGAGCCGGGTTACCTTGGCGCCATTCAGGCTTTTTCTGTCTACCAGCCTACCTTCAAGCCGATCACCCTTGAAGAAGAGGGGCTGGATCTGGCGGCGCTGGATGCGCTGCTGGCCAGCGGATCCAATGCCAAGCTGCTCTACGGCGTGCCCAATTTCCAGAACCCGAGTGGCGTCTCCTACAGCCGTGCCAACCGCGAGGCACTGGCGGAGCGACTGATCAGCCACGAGCTGTTGATGGTGGAAGATGACCCCTACGGCGAGCTGCGCTTCGAAGGGGAGCATCTGCCCCCCATTGCCAAGCTGGCGCCAAACAATACCGTGCTGCTCGGCTCCTTCTCCAAGACTGTCGTCCCTGCATTCCGCTTGGGCTGGATGGTGATGCCGGAGTGGCTGCGCAAGAAGGTGACCATCGCCAAGCAGGCCACCGACCTGCACAGCAACGCCTTCAGCCAGCAGGTACTGCACCGCTTCCTGACCGACAACTCCCTCGACGCTCACTTGGAGAAGATCAAGGAGGTCTATGGCCGCCAGCGCGCCGCCATGGAGGCTGCACTGGCCCGTCACTGCCCGCCCGGCGTCAGCTACACCCGACCGGAAGGGGGGATGTTCCTCTGGCTGACTCTGCCAGCCCACATCAGTGCCATGGCGCTGTTTGACGAGGCGATCAAGGAGAAGGTAGCCTTCGTACCCGGCGCCCCCTTCTACGTGCGCCCCGAGATCCAGAACACCCTGCGCCTGAGCTTCTCCTGCGTCGATGAAGCGACCATTGAAGAGGGGGTCCAACGCTTGGCCCGCGCCCTCCAGCGGATGCTCTGATCGCCCAAGCCAAACCGTATCAACAAAAAAACCAGCGAGCGATCGCTGGTTTTTTATGCTCCCTATTCAACCGTTCAGCCAAACAGGGTCTTGCAAAACTGCTTCATCGGGATGGGGCGGCTATAACGATACCCTTGCAGATAGTCCACCTGGCGCGCCCGCAAGTAGTCCGCCTGCGACTGCTTCTCGACCCCCTCCGCGATCAGGATCAAGTCAAGTCGCGTCGCCAGATCAATCACGTTTTCAACGATATGGCTGGAGAGGGCATCCGTGCCGATCATCTCCACAAAGCTTCGGTCAATCTTGAGTGCATCGACCTGAAACTGTTGCAGATAGGTGAGACTGGAGTGACCGGTGCCAAAGTCATCGATAGAGATCAACACGCCCAGTTTACGCAATTCGGCAAACATCTGAGCGGTTGTCTCATCAGCCACCAGCAGCTCCCGCTCAGTCAGCTCCAGCCCCAAATCAACGGGATTGTCCTTAAACGCGTCGAGAAAGGCCTTGCAGTCAGCCAACAAGCCAATGTCCTGAAAGTGCTTGGCACTGATATTGAAACAAAAATGAAATTTGATTGGCAACTTGTGCGCTTGAGGAGAGAAGTAGTCGCGCACCTGGGCCATCAACAGGCTGGTCATGGGCACGATCAGGCCGCTATCTTCCGCCAGCGGAATAAAGCGATCCGGCGAGATCATCCCCTGCCTGGGATGCTGCCAGCGCATCAGCACCTCACAGCCACGCCACTGCTCGTCATCGCCAGAGACCACCGGCTGCAGGTAGGGGATAAACTCCTCTTCGATCAACGCCCGCTTGAGCTCCTCCGCTGGCGAGCTGCTACGCCCCATCAGCCTGAAGGTGCCGAATCCAATCAGCAGCGCCAGCAGCGGAAAGAGGGTTAAGGTATCTCTGGAGTAGCGCCATGCATGACTCAAGTAGTCATGCACCGTCACCCAGGTGACGACCTGATAGGGGAAAGCGGCCGAAGATAGCACCATATACCCCTCTTCTGCTGGAGAGGGCGCCGTATCTACCTGACCTGAACCAAACAGCGCCCTCTGCCCCACTACCAGGGCTATCGGGGAGTTCTTGCTGGAGATCTCCAGAGTATTGCGCAGGTAGTAGCCATCTACACCGATCAGCACACTCCCCTTGTCCGTTGCTTGACGCAGCACAATCAAGGGGCGATCCGGTGTGACCTCATTACCAGGCAGCAGTTGCAACCTGCCAGCCACGAAGTTGTCTGGATTGAAAGGGCCATCGTAGTCGCCATAGAGCGAGGTGCAGTAGATACGACTGCCGACAGCCAGATTGGCGGACCGCACATCAGGGATCGTAGCCACCTGCTCGCGCAGCAGTTGTGCCGCCTCCTTGCAGGGGTGACCAAGCATTCCCTCCACATTGATGGCCGCTTGTCGGGCATGGCCGATGGAGCGATCAAACATCATCCGGGCATGCTGCAACCGTGATTCGGCATCACGCTCTATCTCCGTCACCGTCTGCCAGATAACGGCAATAACCCCCAGCAGCAGGATCCCGCCCCCCATCAGCAGCGCCACCAGAATCCTCGAGTAAAGCTGGCGACGTTTCAAACGACGAAATGGCATGGCGACCTCTTTGATACTCGGATAATGGGTGACAGCCTCGGTGGACAGGCGAAAAGGGTCGCAATAATAGCGAGTGTTCAACAAATGTCCACCCAATAAAAATCAATCAATTCAGACTATTGTTCAACAATATGTCGTAAGAAGAGGATAGAGTTAACAAACATCAAACAGAAAACTCCCGAAGCACGTCTCACTTGTTGAAGCGGTGCTACGCCATTAAAGTTGAGCAAACGGCAGCAGGAGCATGCAGCGATGAAGATTCTTATTACCGGAGGGACCGGCTTTATCGGCCGCAAGCTGGTTGCCCATCTCAAGGTCAATCACGAGGTCGTGGTCTTGAGCAGACAGGGGAGCCGCGCTTACTCCCTGCTCGGCCACGATATCAAGGTATTGGATAACCTCGACCGGCTTGATGACCTCAATGAGGTGGATGCGGTGATCAATCTGGCCGGCGAACCCATCGCCGCCGGACGCTGGAGCGAGTCGCGCAAACAGCTGCTCTGCGACAGTCGCTGGCTGCTGACCGAGCAGCTGGTAGATCTCATCAAGCTATCCAGCACACCGCCCAAGGTGCTGATCAACGCCTCCGCCATCGGTTGGTATGGCAGACAGGGTACCGAAACCCTCGATGAGCAGTGCCGCTCTCCCAACGACGAGTTTACCCACCAGCTCTGCCAGCAGTGGGAGACCCTGGCGCAGGAGGCCCAGAGCCGCCAAACCCGGGTCTGTATCGTGCGGATCGGGCTGGTGCTTGGCATGGATGGCGGCGCCCTGCCCAAAATGCTCCCCCCCTACCGACTCGGGCTCGGTGGCCCCATGGGGTCGGGTAGCCAGATCATGAGCTGGATCCATGTGCAGGATCTGGTGCGCGCCATGCTGTTTTTACTGGAGCACGAGGAGTGCAGCGGCATCTTCAACGGCACTGCGCCCCATCCGGTCAGCAACCAGGAGTTCAGCCAGACCCTGGCCACCACCCTGCACCGCCCGCACCTCTTTTTCGTCCCGGCGCCGCTGTTGCAACTGGTGATGGGGGAGGCGGCAGATCTGCTGCTGACCGGACAAAAGGTGATACCAGCGCGGCTGCAACAGGCCGGTTTTCACTTCAGCTATCCCGAGCTGCCGAGTGCCCTCAGCAATCTGCTGCGTGAGCCCCGCTAACTCACATCTGCTCGCTGCGCCCGCTCGTCAGCGCCTCGCATAACAAGCAGCCCGGCCAATGGCCGGGCTGCCTGTCTAATGCGGATGCTCAACATTGTACCTTGTGGCATCGGCTCGCACTGGCGGGATTACAACAGTCCCTGACCCAACCCCCGCAGCCGATCGCTCAGGGTGCCAGCCAGCAGCTGGCGCTGCATCCCCTGCCCCGCCAGCGTCACCAGCAAGGCCCCCAGCGTCGGCAGGCCGAGCCAGATGGCCCAGTGGAACTGCCACTGCCCCTCGAACCACCACCACTGCAGGCCAAAGGAGCAGAGCTCCACCACCATGGCGGCACAGAGCCCCGCCAGCGCACCACTGGCCACCAGCTCCCAGCGCAGCATCTTTTTCAGCAGGTCACTGCTGGCACCCAGGGTGCGCATCAGCAACAGCTCGCGCCGACGCTGGGCCATACTTGCCTGGGTCTGGGTCAGCAGCACCAGTAGCGCCGCTACCGTCACCAGCCCCAGCATCAGGGCCAGCGCCCTACTCACCTGCTCCGATACCTGAGTGAGCCGCGCAATCAGGTCATCCACATCGATAAGACTCACCGTGGGGTGGCGGCGGATCAACTCCACCTCGGCAGTGCGCCCCGCCTCGGGCAGCCGGTAGCTACCAAGCCAGGTGCTAGAGAAGGGGGAGAGCAGATCCTCAGAGAAGATCATGTAGAAGTTGGGGCGCATATTGTCCCACTTGATGCTGCGCAGACTGGTCACCCTGGCGCCGAAGCTGCGCCCCTCAATGGTAAAGGCGAGCATATCCCCCAGCTTGATATCGAGCCGCTTGGCCAGCTCGCTGTCGACCGACACCTCGCCGGGCCCGGAGAGCCATTTCCCTACCACCAGCTTGTTGTCGGTTGGCAGGGTGGCTGTGGTGGTGAAGTTGAGCTCCCGATCGACCCCCTCGCGACCACTGCTGGCCCCCTCGCCCACCACCTCACCGGCGATATGGGTCAGCCTGCCACGCACCATGGGATAGAAATCGGAGGTGGTGGCCCCGGCTGCCGCCAGCTCGCTCAGGATCCCCTCCCGCTCGTTCTCGGCCACATTGACCAGAAAACGGTTGGGCGCATCGGCAGGCAGGCGAGCCGAAAACTCATCCAACAGATCGACCCGGGCCGCCCAGAGCAGGCCAAACAGCATCAATGCCAGCGCAAAGCCCGCCAGCTGAAACAGGCCACTGCTGCGCTCGCGCGACAGGTGGGCCAGCGCCAACCGCAAGGCATGAGGCCCGCTCACTCTTGCCCCCAGCCGCAACATCAGCGCTGCCAGCAGGGCCAACAGCCCCATCAGCAAGCCCATACCGCCGACCAGCCCCAGCGCCAGCCGCACATCGGCGGTAAAACCCCAGACCAGCGTAAACAGCCCGAGCAGAGCGACCGGCAGGGCCAGCCAGGGGGGAATGCCCGCCTCCAGCTCCCGGCGCAATACCCGCAGTGGCGGCACTTTCAGCAGCCGCAGGAAGGGCACAAAGGCGAGTAGCAGGGTGATAAAGAGCGCCACTGCCACGCCCAGCGCAAAGGGGCGCCAGGAGGGGGGCGGCAGATCCGGCGGTAGCAGACTCCCCAGCAGCTGCAAGGTGATCCACTGCATGGCAGTGCCCGCCACCAGTCCCAGCAGCGCGCCAACCAGCGTTAGCGACAGCAGCAGGGTTCCCATCAGTTGCCAGAGCGAGCGACGGGATGCCCCCAAGGTCTTGAGCAGCGCCACCATATTGGTCTGGCGCTCGGCAAAGTGGCGCACCGCGATACCCATCGCCAACGCCCCCAGCAATACCCCACTTAGCGAGGCAAGCCGAAAGAAACGTTCGGCATTGGCCAGCGAGCGGCCCACCTCTGATTCGCTATCATCCGGTTTGATCCACTTCTGTCCAGCCTGCAATTGCGGCAGCAGCCATTGCTCGTAACGGGCCAGCGACTCTTGCGGCCCCTTGAACAGATAGCGCCACTGCTGGCGGCTGCCGGGGAGCAGAGCACCGGTCGCCTCGATATCGGCACTGTGGATCAGCGCCCGCGGCGCCAACAGGAAGGGGCTGAACCCCTGATCCGGCTCCTTGCCAAGCAGCCCGGCTACCTTGAGCACCGTATTGCCCACTTCCAGCTCATCCCCTGTTTTGGCCTGCAGCAGTTGCATCACCCGGGTAGAGAGCCAGATCTCGCCGGGAGCCGGGGCACGGGCCGGTTCCAGCTCCAGCTTGCCGTAAAAGGGGAAACCATCGGGCACAGCCCGAATGGAGGCGAGCTGCAACACATCACCGTGAAACAGCATGCTGTTGAAGCTGACGGTGGTCTGCACCATCAGACCATCCTGTTTCGCCCGAGTCAGCCAACCATCCGGCAGGGCGGCGGCAGTGCGCAACACCCGATCCGCCCCGATAAAGTCGCGGCCCGACGCCTTGAGCCCGGCATCGAGCCGATCCGCTACCAGCGCAACACTCAAGACGCACGCCACGCTCAGGGCCAGCGCCAGCACAAACCAGCGTAGCTCGCCGCTGAACCCTTCCCGGCGCAGCAGTCGCCATCCCAATCGCCACTGCATCATCCCTTGCATCTCCAGCCTGATCTACCATTCACCCCGTTACACCACATCATGGGCCACCTCGCGATCCAGTCTGCCCGCCGTCATGACCACTTGCCGCTGGCAACGCTCGGCCAGCTGATGGTCATGGGTAACCACCAACAGGGTGGTGCCGTGCTTGCGATTGAGTTCAAACAGCAACTCGATCACCTTCTCGCCGGTCTTGCTGTCGAGGTTGCCGGTCGGCTCATCCGCCAGCAACAGGCTGGGACGGGTCATAAAGGCGCGGGCGATAGCCACCCGCTGCTGCTCACCACCAGAGAGCCGTGGCGGCAGATGGTGCAACCGCTCACCAAGGCCGACCGCGGCCAGCAGCTCGCGGGCTCTTGGTTCGCAGTGGCGCTCGCCACGCAACTCGGCAGGCAGCATCACATTCTCCAGCGCCGTCATGGTCGGGAGCAGCAGGAACGACTGGAACACAAAACCGATCTGCTCGGCGCGCAATCGGGCCCGCCCCTCCTCATCCAGCTCGCCAAGGGATTTGCCGAGGATCTCGATATCTCCTTGGCTTGGCAGATCGAGCCCGGCCAGCAATCCCAGCAGGGTGGACTTGCCTGAGCCGGAGGCGCCAACCAGCGCCACTGTCTCGCCGCTATTGACTTGCAGATCGATCCCTTCAAGGATGGTGAGGCTTTCCTGGCCGAGGCGAACCGATTTGCCGAGGCCCTTGACGACAATAATGGGGGTTGAACTCATGCTCTATATCCTTTGTTCCAATCCCTTGATGAGAATCCATAGCGGGAGTTGAATTGATGGTGCGTATTCTGTTTGCCTTTTTGGTGGGCCTTGGCAGCCTGCTCTCGTCGGTTCAGGCCCAGACCCTGCTGGTGCTGGGAGATAGCCTGAGTGCCGGGTATCAGATGCAGGTTGAGCAGAGCTGGCCTGCCCTGCTCAACCAGAAATGGCAGGAAGAGGGGGGCAAACACACCCTGCTCAATGCCAGTATCAGCGGTGAAACGACCCAAGGGGCGCTGGCCCGTCTGCCCGCTCTGCTGAAGGAGCACAAACCGGACTGGCTGCTGATCGAACTGGGAGGCAACGACGGCCTGCGCGGCTTCGCACCGACCATTACCCGCCAGAATCTGGCCAGCATGATCGCGCTCGCCAAGGAGCAGCAGACCCGCGTGGTGTTGACCCAGATCCAGCTGCCCCGCAACTACGGTGCCCGCTATCTGCGCCAGTTCGAGCAGATCTTCCCGGAACTGGCAGAGATCAACGATCTGCCGCTGCTGCCCTTCTTTATGGATGATATTGCGCTGAGCCCTGAACTTATGATGAACGATGGTATTCATCCAACCCCGGCGGCCCAGCCCAAAATCCGCGATAAAGTTGCCCGCTTTATGGAGCCGCTGCTCAGCCAATAAGTCCGCGGCTCTATCGTCAATATCTCATAACCAAACATCCCGCCAAAATCCGATGTTTTGAGCTGTCGACGCTCTCTGCATGACACCTTGATTCAACCAGTCCAGCGCCAATAACCAATAACCAATAACCAATAACAAAACATCCCGCCGAAGCGGGATGTTTTATTGATTGAGCATAACCGGCAGAGGCAGCCTCTCAGTTTTCCAACACCTGACGTAGCCGCTCCTGAGCCACCCCCACCAGCAGGTCAGGCTGAAATTTGGAGATAAAGCGGTCGCACCCCACCTTCTTGACCATGGCTTCGTTGAAGTTGCCGCTCAGGGAGGTGTTAAGGGTGATAAAGAGACCGGACATCCGTGGATCGCTACGCACCTCGTGGGTCAGGCGGTAACCATCCATCTCCGGCATCTCGGCATCCGTGATCATCAGCAAAATTTCGTCCGTCACCTTCTTGCCTGCATCGCACCACCCCTTGAGCAAGGTCAGAGCCTGCAAACCATCCTGACATTCGATGATCTCGAGACCCAGCTGATTGAGCGTCTCACGCACCAGGTTACGGGCGGTGCTGGAATCATCAACGATCAATACCTTGCGGCCATGCATCTCGGGCAGGATCTCACGATCCAGCACCTCTTCAGAGATGCGAATATCATAGGTGATGATCTCTGCCAGCACCTTCTCCACATCGATGATCTCGACGATCTGATCCACTCCATCTTCGGGAATGCGGGTGATGGCAGTGAGGTAGTTGGCCCGTCCGGCAGAGCGGGGCGGCGGCAGGATGTCCTTCCAGGTCATATTAACAATATTGGCCACCTGCCCCACCAGAAAGCCCTGAATGGAACGGTTGTATTCGGTGATAATGAGGTTGGATTCACTGTCGATAGGCATGGGGCGCATACCGATAGCGCTACGCAGGTTGATCACCGGGATCGAGGTGCCGCGGATATTGGCTACCCCGCTGATATTGTGATGGGAACCCGGCATCTTGCTCAGATGGGGCAACTTGACCACTTCCCGCACCTTGAAGACGTTAATGGCGAACATCTGGCGGGTGCCGAGACGAAACATCAACAACTCGAGGCGGTTTTCCCCCACCAGTTGAGTTCGTTGATCAACGGAATCCAATATGCTCGCCATATGCTTACATCCATCTGATTATTAATCGACTCTATTATAGAGGCAGCCCGCAAGGAAAGGCAGGCGCATTTTCAACCAGAGCGACCATTCAGAGAAAAAAAGTGAGGCCGAAGCCTCACTTATATCATTGATTTTCAAATTAATAGCTGCACACCGTTCTCCAGCTGCCATCACCCGCCTTGGGCTCACTACTGGTCCACCAGTTGGCTTGCCATACCACCTTGTTATGGGTCATGCGATCCCCGGTATTAGCATGGCTGGGTTTGCCATCCCAGCTGGTTTGCGGCCAGTTGGGATAACTGTTATAGGCCGCCGGATTGACGTTCTGACTGCTGCAGGTGGCGCCACCCGGATTCTCGCCGTCCCCGGTGCCCACGACCGCTTCCGGCAGGGTCGGAAACTCTGCCTTGAGCCCTATGGTCTGGCTGCCGCTAATGATACGCATGCCGCTCGGCACACCGGCGGCCGGCAGATAGTAAGTCATGGCCACCTCCACGTCAGTGCCCGGGGTCCAGGCCTTCCAGGCCGGCAGCGTCAGCGCCACCTTGTGGAAGTCCTGCTCGTTGGCAATACCTTCCGAGTTGTCGTTGCCGCCGCTCTGGACCACTTTCAGCCCCATACCACTCTGATCCGTGATGGTGTCAGAGGTGGACGTAGGCACCAGAAACTCGATGCGAGCGCCGCCCGGAATGGTCTGGGTCGACTGGTTGACCAGCTTGAGTGTCGGGTTGATCGGGTAGTTGGAATCCCCCTCCTTGAAACCGGTCAGGCTGACCTGGATATCGAGCTGGGCGCTCGGTGCCGGCAGGTCATTCTGCTGGGTGTGATAGGGCGTCGCCTTGGCAAACGTCTCGTAGGCGAGGGTGGTGAGCGTATTGCCCATGCCGTACTCGTTCTTCACCGGGTCGAAGGCGTAGTCACCCGCCATCTCCCAGAACATGACCCCGCCCAGACCACGCTTGACGATGTAGTCGAGCTTCTTGCCCATGGACTCTTCATCTTCGGTGGAGAGGAACACCTTCTTCTCTTCGTTCCACAGCCAGGGGGCCTGGGCCTTGTCATCGTAGTAACGCACATACTTGCCCTGCATCACATGGGCCGGGTTGTTGGGATCCAGACCCCAGGCGGTACCGTAGCTCGGCAGCGTGGTGATACCAAGGCTGGCGGCGTGTTCCAGGTTCTTGGCGTGCCACATGGGCACGGCGCCACCGCCTATCTCCTTGCCGTTGCTGTCGAGATCGTGCCAGATGTTGTCGATACCGACCGCCCCGTTGCCGCACGGAATGGTGCTGCCACCTGTGCCTGGCTGACAATCGCTCTGGCTCGGCAGCGCGGCCTTGCCCCCCAGCCCGTGGGTGCCACCGCTTACCCCCTGCCAGCCCCGGGTGTAATAGGGTACGCCCACGTTGATCTTGCCGGCAGCCATCGCGCCGCGGAAGTAGTGGGCCGCCCAGGCGGCGTTGAGATAGCCGATGCCACCAAACTGGGCCTGGCTATAGACGCCCCAGTGCGCCAGCTCGGGGTCTGCATTGTTGTCGAACAGGGCTGCGTTGTGACCCACGAAGTGGTTCCAGGCACCGTGGAAGTCATAGGTCATCAGGTTGACGAAATCGAGATACCGGGTGACCTGGAAGTTCTCCATGCCGCGCAGCAGGTAGGCGGAAGCCGGTGAGGCGATGGTCAGCATGTACTTGCGACCATCCTCGTTGCCGGCACTGTCGAGCCGCTCGCGCAAGGTCTTCATCAGCACCTCGTAGTTGGCAAACAGCTTGCCACGACACTGGTTGGAGAGCGGGAAGTCGTTGGGGTTGCCCGCATCCTTCATAGAGGTGGGATACTCGTAGTCCACATCCACGCCGTCAAAGCCGTACTGGCGGATAAAGCTCACCGCCGAGTCGGCGAAGGCGTTGATGCCGGCGATGTTGACCGAGCAGCCCCCTTTGGTGGTGGCGGTGTAGAAGCCGCGGGTATCGGCCCACCCCCCCACCGAGATGAGGGTCTTCACGTCCGGGTACTGCTTCTTGTATTTCGACAGCAGGTTGAAGTGCCCCTGATACGCAAACTCGGGGTCCATCTCGGCCCCCGGCACCCCGTCCCAGGTCATCCTGGTCGCCGAGTCATCCACCTTGATGGTGTGGCTCTGCTCATCCACTGCCGCGAAGGCATAGTTGATGTGTGTCAGCTTGTCCCAGGGAATATCATTCACCAGATAGGCGGGCAGACCGTTCTTGCCGGTACGCCAGGAGGTAAAGTAGCCGATGACCCGGCGGGCGTGATCATCCCCCATGCACTCGTAGCCATCCGGGCGGTAGATCTGGCGGATATCGCAGGAGAGGTTGCCACCGGTGGGCGGCAGTGCGGCCTCCTCGACATTGACGGTAACCACTGCCGACTCACCGCTCAGATTGCTCTTGTCAGTGGCCACCAGCTTGAGGGCGGCACTGCCTTTGGTGTCCGGGGTCCAGTTCACCTGCCAGGGGGCACTGGTGTCTTCGCCCACTTTCTTGCCATCGACGAACAGCTCGACCTTGGCCACATCGTTGTTGGCATCGGTGACATTGCCGCTCACCGCCACACTGCGCCCCAGGGTCACCTTGGCGCCATTGGCCGGGCTGCTGATGCTCGCTTTGGGTGCCTCTGGCGCCACCACGGCGGCGACGCTGAAGCTCGAATCCGCCTCGGCAAGCAACTTGCCATCTTTATCCAGCGCGCGAGCCTTGAGGGTATGGGCCCCCGCGCCGGCGGCAGTCCAGCTGCCACTCCAGGGCGAAGCACTCGCCGTGGCGACCAACTTGCCGTCGACAAGGTATTCCACCCGAGCCAGTGCCGTGGCCGGGCCGCTCAGGGTAACCGCCAGCGCCATGCTGGCTCCTTCGTTGAAGCTGGCACCAGCAGCCGGCGAGCTGACGGCTACACCGAGCGCCGGTGGCGGCACCTCGCCGCCATAGGGCTTCCAGGCATCCGTCCAGACCACACCGACACCGGGGGCGTAATGATAGGGCGAGGCGCCGCACCAGCCTGAATAGGGGAATTCCTTGCACTCGTAGAGGCTGCCGACGTTGCTGACGATGTCGCCGGCCTTGTAGGCAGTACCGGCCTGATAGACGGGATAGGCTGCCTGTACCCAGAGCGGCGCAGCCGCAAGGGCGACCAGCATGGCAAGCCTGCTGGGTCTGAAGAGCTGTTGCATATTGTTATCTTCCTTGTTTTGTCTTGGCATTGGTTACCAAGGCAAAGAACAAGCGCAACCTGTGTGAAGGGTGCAGACAACTGGCAATGGACCTGCCACAAACACGACATTCACCCTGAGAAGCCCCGCTATCTGGATCACTGGATCGGGAGACCGGAGGCATTGCGTCCCGGTATTTCGACCGGTTTGCCCTTTACCTGGGTTCCGTGAGGAACAAGCCGAGTATAGGAAGCCGCCCACTGAGTCTCAATCTTCATTCTCGAAGAAAAATATGTATTCCTCCGTGGTAGTTTCACATTCAACACATCAAGAAAATGATTTTTTTATCATTAATTTCATCGTGTTAGTCAGTTCAAAAAAATCAATGCCCACCCATTTGTATCCCGGTAATGTGCGCTGGCTCACTGGTATGACATGCCAGAAATGTGACAATGCGCGCCCTTGGTCAACGAGCCAAGGCTATGGAATCACTGGCAAAATAAAAAAGGAACACCGATGAAAGGTACTCGTACTCTGCTGTCGCTGGCCGTGGGGCTGGCGCTTGCATCCTCAGGCGCCCATGCGGCATTTGTCTGCCCGTCCGACCCGGCTCAACTCACCTCTATCCCGACCATTCAGGGCACAGACTCCGCCAGCGCGCTGGCAACCGAGACAGTGACCGACAAGAATGGCAATGTGACCGGCAAAATCAGCCCCGGCACCTTCAAGGTGCGCGGCGTAGTGACGGCATTGGGCCAAAGTCTGACCAAGGGTTTCTATCTGACCGATCCGGTGGGCGATGGCAACCCTGCTACCTCTGACGGTATCTTTGTCTATCTGAACGACAAGGACTTCGCGACCAAATATCCAGACATCAAGCCGGGAGCCGAGCTCTGCCTCGAAGCCAAAGTTGAGGAGTTTTACGGTGGCACCCAGCTCAAACCCACCTTCGAATCCGGCAAGGCCCGTCTGCAAGTCACCACCCAGGGGCTGAATGTCCCGACCAGCGTGCTGCAGATAAATGAAGGAGAGACCCTCACCCAGGCACTGAGTCGCCACGAAGGAATGCGGGTACGCCTCGACAGCAGCAGTGACCTGCATCTGACTCGCAACTTCAGCTTCGACTACAAGGTCTATCGCAATAACCTGGAGCTAGCCCACAAAGCAGCACTGGTAAAGCCCACCCAACTCCATATTGCCAATAGTAAGGATGCGGTCGCGCTAGCCAGCAAAAACGCCAGCAGCCGCCTGGTGGTCGAGTCAGATTTCAAAGCGCCGGATGGCGTACTGCCCTGGTTCCCGGGCTGGGATGCTGATCAGGGCTATCTGCGCATTGGTGATCAGCTGAATGGACTGGAGGGAGTGATCATCTATAACAAGGATGCCTACCGTCTGGTGGTACCACGGGATGTCACCCTGACAGCGGGAGCCCTGCTGCGCACCCCCGAAGATGACCGGCAAACGGCTCCGGTGCGGGCAGCAGGCACCGATCTGCGGATCGGCAGCTTCAACGTACTCAACTACTTCACCAGCCACTCCAGCATTGGCGGCGACCTCAACGTCCTGTGCAAGGATCAGGCGGATGCCGATAACCCTAAAAAAGGGTGTAACCGCGGCGCCAAGAGCCAGGCCGAGTTCGAGAAACAGCGTACCAAGATAGTTAACGCCATCACTGATATGGATGCTGACCTGCTTGGCCTGATGGAGATGGAAAACAACGGTTTTGGTAGCAACTCGGCCATCAGCAATCTGGTGTCACGCCTCAATGAGCAACAAAGAGATGCGAACAAGCACTATTCCTATGTCCGCGTCCCTTCAACCTTGCTCACCGGTGAAAAATTCTTCGGTGGCGATGCCATCATGGTGGCCATGATCTATCGCCCCGCCAAACTGACCCCGGCAAGCGATGCCACCGTTATCAAGCTGCCGGAGCAGCGCTATACCACCGGTGGGGTGGCCAAGAGAGCCGGTCAGCGCGACTCACTGGTTCAGACCTTCACCGTAGACAAGAGCCAGGAGCCGCTGACACTGGTGGTCAACCACCTCAAATCCAAAGGGTCAGGCTGCTACGAAAATGGCGATGGCAAGACAGAACCGGCTGACCTGCAGGGCAAGTGCACCGAGTTCCGGGTCTCCGCCGCCAAGGTGCTGGGTGAAGCGGTCAGCAAATTGCCGGGACAAGTACTGCTGGTTGGCGACTTAAACTCCTATGCCAAGGAGGACCCGATCCGGGTGCTGACCGACTACAACCCGGCTACCAGTGAACGCAAGATCCTCTCGGCCTCTCACACCTTTATCGGTGAACAGCCTTACGAGCAGATGGGGCGAGAAGTAACCAGAAGCTACGGCCTTGTCGACCTCAATGTTAGATTCAACAAGGAGAAGGCCATCTCCTACAGCTATGATGGTGAGCTGGGTACCCTGGACTACGCCCTCGCCAACCCGGTACTGGCCAGCAAGGTGGCAGGCGTGGCCGACTGGCACATCAACTCGTTCGAGAGCAATCTGTTCGAGTATGGCAGCCAGTACACCGGCAACCTGCTCAAGTCCGATAACCCCTTCAGCGCCTCCGACCACGACCCCATCATCATCGATCTGACACTCAGTGGTGATGCAAGCAAACCGGAGAACTCCTCCGGGGGTGGTGCACTGGGGCTCGGCCTGCTGGCCCTGTTGCCGCTGGCCTGGCGACGTCGCCGTTAACCACGGCGCGTTTGAATAGTGCAAGCAAAGCCCGCGAGAGTCGCGGGCTTTTTTGTCCATATCAAGGGTTTTACCCATGCAATTGGGGAAATGCGGGAAACCAGATATCGCAAAAACAAAAAGGCCACCGCAATGCGGTGGCCTTTTCTACTTTCTTTACGAAAGATGGTGGAGCTACGCGGGATCGAACCGCGGACCTCTTGCATGCCATGCAAGCGCTCTCCCAGCTGAGCTATAACCCCAAATTCGGTACTAAATGAATGGTTCTGGCGGCCATTCATCTTAAATAATGGTGGAGCTACGCGGGATCGAACCGCGGACCTCTTGCATGCCATGCAAGCGCTCTCCCAGCTGAGCTATAACCCCAAATTCGGTACTGAATGAATGGTTCTGGCGGCCATTCATCCTAAATAATGGTGGAGCTACGCGGGATCGAACCGCGGACCTCTTGCATGCCATGCAAGCGCTCTCCCAGCTGAGCTATAACCCCACAAAGGTCGGCCTGGGTGATACACACCACAATGCCCTGGGTATTCAATACAACAATCAAGAATCTGGTGGAGCTACGCGGGATCGAACCGCGGACCTCTTGCATGCCATGCAAGCGCTCTCCCAGCTGAGCTATAACCCCTTGGATTCCAGATTGTTCGAGGAGAATTTGGTGGAGCTACGCGGGATCGAACCGCGGACCTCTTGCATGCCATGCAAGCGCTCTCCCAGCTGAGCTATAACCCCAACTCACCTCGGCGCTGACGAAGTTATCTCCGGCAACGGAGGCGCATGATAGGCATCACCCGCTTTGCTGTCAACCCTAAAATAACCGCGACTGATTCGTTTAGTCAAAATTGCAGCAGTTCGCTGTTTTTACCAGCAAGGAGCACGCTATCCCTCTGTTTTATGTCAAAAATCGGCTCAAGTACCTATACAGGAGAGGCCGTTTAGCAAGCCTCTTTCCCGGTGCAATGCTCCTGCTCTCGGGGCTCTTTTGCTAGCTGGTAATCAACTTCTCCCCCGTCACCTCGGGAAAGCCTTTCCATAAAGGGCATTGCATTTGAAAACCCTTTCCATGATTTTTGTAAATTTACAACACAAAAAGTTGATCTGGCTCACAGATGACCATAGGATCAAATCGTGACCCAGGTCACACACCATAACCAGAAATGACAGAGCGATGAGGTAAACCATGTTTGAGAATCTGGCTGTCCTGTTCCGCCTTAAGGGCGCAACCACCAAGAGCGGCATTGTAGAGAAAGATGCCTATGCCCCCTCCACCCGTGAATACTACTTCCGCTACGGCAAGTAATTGCTGAAAGCCTTTCACGGAAAACGTAATAAAAATACAACACACATCATCACACAGCCCTCTCGAGGTGCTGTCCTGTCCGGGCCAGATGTTCCACGGCCAAACCTGAACTCCACCAAACAACAATGGGGCCCGCAGGCCCCATCTTTTATTGCATCGGCTCATTGCCGGAACACTGTTTGGTCCAGGCATATTGGTCCAAGCATAGCGCCACTGCCCTCTACCGGGCCCATAAGCACTGGCTGTACCTGAGCGTCGATATCTTTTCGTCAATGCTATTCATTGTCGTTGCGCTGTAACCAAGATGGTCAGTAGGAAAAACGGGGTCTTATCAGACCCCGCCACCATAGTGGTGAGCTCGGTTTATCGGCAGCTGGCGACCCCCACATCCAGCCAGACATCGTGTTTGCCGGGCTCATTGCCCTTGGTCCAGTATTGCGCCTTCCACTGACGGCCGTTGTGGTTGGTGAGATCCCCGCCGTTGTAGGCAACGGCCGCGTTCCAGCCCAGATCAACCTGGCTCACCAGCGCCCACTGATCGGCGGCGCGGCTCGGCTCGTTGCCCTGGGTCCAGTATTTAGCCTGCCATACCAGCTGGTTATGGCTCACCTTGTCACCGCCGTTATAGACCTTGCTGGCCTGCCATGCCGGGACGTTGGCCGCTTCCGGATCTGTGGTGTTGCAAGAGCCCCCCTCACCGCCTTCGTTGACTGGCGTGACGGTAAGACGGGTGGCCGCGCTGGCGTCGAGTGCGCCATCAGAGACAGTCACTGAGAGGTCATAACCGGTTTCGACATCCACCGCCGGGCCGGTGACCACCAGGGTGGCACTGTTCTGACCGGTCGCCGTGATACCGGCAGGCACTTGCCATTGATAGATCAGCTCGTCGTCGTTGGGGTCGGATGCCTTGGCGGTGATGCTCACCTGCTTGCCCGCTTCCACCTTGACGCTGGCGGGCAGAGTGACCACCGGAGGCAGGTTGGGTTGCGGCGCCTTGTTGGTCACCACCACCTGATCCCTGGCGGTCAGTTGATGGTCATCGGTCACCGTCAGCTCGAACACCAGATTGATGTCGGTTGCCACGGCATCCAGTACTACACGGGCCTTGGCCTGAGTCGCATCATGCAGGGTGGCTTGCGGGCCGGAGACTTGCCTCCAGCTATAGGTGAGAGCGCCATTTTCCGGATCGTGTGACGCAGAGCCGTTCAGCGTCACCTCGGTCGGGCCAGTGACACTCAGATCGCTGCCCGCGTTGGCCACTGGCGGCTTGTTGGCTGGCGGGGTAACCCCTTCACCGTGACCGAGACCTTCATGCATGGCGTTGAGGATGTCGCCGTTGTCGGCGTCGATCTCCCAGGAGAAGAGACCACCCAGCTTGTTGGCCAGCACATACTGCCCCTTGGCCTTGACCGAGCGATCGTTGTCATAGGTGATGAGATCGCCGGTCGCCGCCTTGAACAGATAGGGCGCCTCGGCCACTTCATCATACCCCTTCTCCCAGCCCGCCCCCATCCGGTTGTTGACGATGTCGCGGTAATCCACCACCCCGTCCTCCCAGGTGCCTTTCACCTTGCCGGTCGCCTTGCCGGTGAAGGGGTTGTTGCCCTGATAACCGCTCACCCCGGTCCAGCCACGGCCATACAT
The DNA here is from genome assembly GCF_000819725.1 of Aeromonas australiensis. Lineage (GTDB taxonomy): Bacteria > Pseudomonadota > Gammaproteobacteria > Enterobacterales > Aeromonadaceae > Aeromonas > Aeromonas australiensis. The sequence goes on from NZ_CDDH01000045.1 coordinate 90,642, forward strand.
GGCGGCACCGACCACCAGCTTGCCGGGGTCAACCCCCTGCGCCAGCAGCTGATTGACCGCCTTGTCGGTGGTGTACTTGGTAGCGGGATCCCAGCTCGCCGCATAGAGGTTGGTCTGGTGACCCAGCTCAGTGTTGCTCCAGGCACCGTTGTAGTCGTAGGTCATCACGAAGATGTGGTCCATGTAGGGCTGGGCCGCCTTGTAGTCCACATCCTGGATCTTGTCGCCCCCCGCACCAATGGCCGAGGTGAGCTCATACTGGCGACCGGTCTCGGCCTCCAGCTCGTCGAGCATGGCCCGCAGCTCCTTCATCAGGGCCACATAGGTAGCACCATCACTCGGGCTACCCAGTTTCGGGTTGGCCCCCTGTCCGCCCGGGTACTCCCAGTCGATATCGACACCGTCGAAGAACTTCCAGGTCTGCAGGAACTCCTTGACCGAGGCGACGAACACGTCACGCTTGGCCTTGTCATGCATAAAGAAGAAGGGGTCCGAGAGGGTCCAGCCACCGACGGAGGGGAGGATCTTCAGGTCCGGATAAGCCTGCTTGAGCGCCATCAGGGCGCCGAAGTTGCCCTTATAGGCTTCATCGTGAGCGGTCAGGCCGCTTTGTGGCATCTGGACGGCAGCCCAGGGATCGTGGATGGCCACTTTGAAGTCGGCACGGCCGGCACAGGCCCGCTGCAGTGCCTGGAAGCTCCCCTCGATCTCTTTGAGACTATCGTTGAGACCATCCCCGCCGCAGATGGGGGTGAAACCATAGAGGATATGGGTCAGGTTCTGGGCCGGGATCTTGTCGACCGTAAACTTGCGGCCATAGACGCCCCACTCCACATAGTAGGTGCCCACCACCTTGCCGGACTTGTTGGTGTAGGGCTTGTTATTCTCCTGCAGCGGCGCTTTGAGCGGCTTGAGGTGGCTGCCATCGGTATCGGCAACCACTATCTCCTTGGCATCAGAGAGGGTGCAGCCATCGGCGTTACACAGCGCCACCTGCATCTGATAGCGCCCCCCTTTCTTCACCTTGAATGTGGCGCTGCCCGCCGCAACCGAGGGGCCAGACCACACCTCCTTGCCATCGAGCAGCACCTTGGCGCTCTGGCCCAGATCGCCGCTCCAGAGGTTCCAGTTCACCTCCACATCGGCGGCATCCTTCACCTTGACCAGATTGTTGTAGGCAGTGGCCGCCTGATCGACTTCAACGATGGAAAACTTGGTGGGGCCCCATCCGATGGTCGGCTTGCCGGGCGCCGCAGCATAAGCGGACGAGGCGCAGCACAGACCGACCGCAAGGGCCAGCATGGTAGGTTTTGGACTTAGCATTTTTATATTTCCCTATTTCGTTATGTTGGCAACGAAAAGGGCTACGCCCTGACAGGTAACGCAGACAGCAGTGCGGCCTCTTGGCAAAGGTGCACAACAACCTGTGGTGGCCCCGCTATCTCAGGTACGGCTCATCCCTGGACCGGAAGCTTTGCGTCCCGACCTCGCGATCGGTTTGCCCTTTAGTCACTTCATTCGCGATGAAAAAAATCGCATCCCGACTATAGAGTGAGGCAATCCGGTCTGCCACTGTCGGCATTCACCGACAGTAGCAAGCCAATGCAGTAACTGGCGGCCATTACGCAGCAAGATGAAGAGAATTTCGCCAATAAACACCTGTTTTCGGCATTTATCCATGAGCAGGTACCACGGGATCATTGTGCGGTTTTGTGAACCACTTCACGGCTTGCCGCCCCGGATGCGGCTAGCGCAGCAGCAGGCTGTTCATCAGGGCCCGCAGTTTGAGCGGTTTGACCGGTTTGCTGATGTAGCCATAACCCTGTTCACGGATCTGCGTCTGCAACTCACTCTTGCGATCGGCGCTGATGATGATGCCTTTCATCTCGGCACCACACACCAGCTGCAGTGACGCCAGCGCCGCCAACCCGGTTTTACCATCATCAAGGTGATAATCGGAGAGCACCAACCTTGGCACAAAACCTTCTGCCACCAGCCCCTGCGCTTCGACCAGATCAACGGCACCGCGCACCTCGCAGCCCCAGCGACCGAGCAACAGCTGCATTGCGGCCAATATATCTTGCTCATTGTCGATACAAAGCACCTTGACCCCTTCCAGTTGGCTGTCACGTACCACTGGCGCCACCTGCTGAAGAGCGGCAACCGGTTGAGTCGCCAGATTGAGAGTCACCGCAAAGACCGACCCCTTGCCTGGCCAGCTCTGCAACGTGAGCTGATGACCCAATACCAGCGAGATGCCGCGGGCGATGGCAAGGCCCAGCCCCAACCCCTGCTCGCGCGCGGTGCGCGAGTGGTCCAGGCGAGAGAACTCATCGAAGATGGTCTCCTGCTTGTCGGTCGGAATACCGGGGCCGTTGTCCCACACCTCGATGCGGATCTTGTTGCCCGACCTGCGGCAACCAAGCAGCACCCGACCACCGGGGTTGTAGCGAAACGCATTGGTAAGAAAGTTCTGCAGCACCCTGCGCAGCAACCGCACATCGCTGTGCACCGCCAGCCGGCTCTCGACCACCGAGAAGTGGATCCCTCCCGCCTGTGCCAGCACACCAAACTCGGCCTTGAGGTTGTCGAACAGTTCATGCAGAGCAAAGTCGAGTTTTTTGGCCTTGAACTTGCCCGCCTCCAGCCGGGAGATATCGAGCAGATCGCTGATCAGATCCTCGGTCGCCCCCAGCGCATCGTCGATATGACGGGCGATGCGGGCAGGCTCCTCCTCTGCTGGCAGCATCTCCAGCAGGGAGGAGGTAAACAGCTTGGCGGCATTGAGGGGCTGGGTCAGGTCGTGACTGACCGCCGCCAGGAAGCGGCTCTTGGAGTGATTGGCCCGCTCCACCTGCTGATTGACCAGCAAGAGCTGGCGGTTGAGCTCGGAGAGCTCGCGGGTGCGCTCGGCAACCCGCGCTTCCAGATGTTCGTTCGCTTCGCGCAGCACCCGTTCGGCATCGCGAAACGGGGTGATGTCGGTAAAGGTCATAACAAAGCCACCGGCGGGCATGGGGTTGCCCTGCATCTCGATCACCCGCCCATCCGGGCGCTCCCGCGCCGAGATATGGGCACTGCCCCGTTTCATAAAAGCAACCCGCCGTGCAACGTGATCCTCGATATCACCGGGACCGCAAAGCCCCTGCTCGGCGTTGTAGCGGATGATCTCCTCAATGGAGCGGCCGGCCTGAATAAGCCCGCGGGGGTAGTTGAACAACTCGATGTAACGCCGGTTCCAGGCCACCAGCTTGAGCTCCCGGTCCACCACCGAGATCCCCTGCCCGATATGCTCGATCGCCCCCTGCAGCAGGCCGCGGTTGAAGCGAAATACGTCGGAGGCCTCATCCACTATGGTGGCGATCTCCTCGAGCTGCATATTGCGCCCCTGCAAGGCAGAGGCGAGCACCAGTCGTGCAGATGAGGTACCAAACACCCCAGCCAGCAGCCGTTCGGTGTGGGCAATCAACTCGGCCGAGGCCTGCATCTGGGGAGCCAAGGTGCCGCCATGCTCGCCAGCAAAACGCCCAAAAGCACGCTTGACCCGGCTTGAGCCGACAAAGCGGGCTGCCAGCATCTCCAGCTCCTTGACCGACACCCGCGCCTGATAGAGCGCCGTGGTATCACGGCTCTGTTTGCCGACAAAGCTGGCCGCCTGTAATCGCTCGCTGACTGCCGCCTGGGACAGCAGCGACCCCACCACATAACCGAACAAGTTGAAGAGCAGGCTGAGAAATATGCACCAGGCACCCAGGCTGAGTTCGCGAAAGGCGGGCCAGTCGGGCGGTGCCAGCAGTGACGCCAGCGGTGAACCGGCCAGCAGGCCACTCTCCACCATCAGGGTGACCAGCCACAGGCTCACCCCCAGCGCCAACCCGAGATAGACCCCCTTGCGGTTACCATGACGCCAATAGAGGCCGAGCAGTAGAGCCGGCGAAAACTGGGCGATAGCTCCAAATGAGAGATAGCCGATGCGCGACAAGCTGGCGAGATCGCCAAGCCACAGATACAAGCCCCAGGCAGCCAATAAAATCAATACGATGGCGCTGCGACGCACCTGCAACAGCAGCCGAACCAGCCGCTCGTCCCGCCCCTGGCGCCAGAAACGGCGCAATAGCACCGGCAGCACCAGATCGTTGCTTACCATGATGGCCAGCGCGATGGTCGAGACAATCACCATGCCGGTCGCCGCCGAGGTGCCGCCAAGGAAGGCCAGCATCGCCATGCCATCAAACCCCAGGGCCATCGGCAGACTGATCACATAAGTATCCGAGGGAACCTCAGCCCCGACCCAGAGTTTGCCCGCCAGCGCCAACGGCCAGATAAAGAGCCCCATCACGAACAGGTAGAGCGGGAAGATCCAGCGTGCCCAGTGGAGATCCTGCCCCTGATTGTTCTCCACCACAGTCACGTGAAACTGGCGCGGCAGGCAGATAACCGCGCACATCGCCAACACCGTATAGATGGCCAGCTCCAGCAGATTGCCAGGTGTGATGGAGACCACGGCCGCAAAGAAGTCGCGGGTTACCGGCTCACCCGCGACGGCGGGACTGTTGAGGATCAGCCACAGGGCAAAGCCTCCCACTGCGATAAAGGCCAGCAGTTTCACCACCGATTCAAAAGCAATCGCCACCACCATCCCCCTGTGGTGCTCGGTGGCATCGAGATGGCGGGTGCCGAACAAGATGCTGAACAGCGCGAGCAGCAGGGTCACCCCGAGGGCCAGCTCCGCCGTATTGCTGGTCAGGCTGGCACCGGCACTACTGACCATCAGCAGGTCCAGTCCGGTGACAATCGCTTTAAGCTGCAACACCAGATAGGGGAGGATCCCCATGATGGCGATGAGGGCGATCACCATGGCGAGGCGCTGGGATTTACCGTAACGGGCGGCGATAAAGTCGGCGATGGAGGTGATGTGTTCCCGCTTGGCCACCAGAATAAGGCGGGCCAGCAGCCGCCAGCCAAACAGAAAGACCAGCATGGGGCCAAGGTAGATGGGGACCGGCGACCAGGGGGATTCGCTCGCCTGCCCCACGGTGCCGAAGAAGGTCCAGGAGGTGCAGTAGACCGCCAGCGACAGGCTGTAGAGCAGCGGCTGCCCCTTGAGACGGGGACGCTTCTGCTTGTCAGCCACAAAGGCAATCAGAAACAGCAGGCCCAGATACGCGAGCGACAAACCGATCAGCAACCATCCCTGGTGCATCTGCAACCCCTTGTCCGTGTTGATAATTTGTAGGAAAGTTTGGCCAGTCTAGAGAGGCTGGCAGCAAAAGTCATGTAGCAAGAGGAGCACTCCTTGCCCCGCTTGCACCGTTTAACCCCTTCTCACGTCCCGACAGTCGTCTGCCGCAGCCGCAGGAAGAACACCGGCAACACCACCAATGCCATCAGGAAGAAGATGCCACCACCGAGGGGCTCGAACAGCACGCCGCAGACAGCCATCAGGGCCGCCACCGTCATGCCGAGGCCAAGGGCCGCATAGAGCGCCTGGGTCGGGATCAACTGCTCGGCCGGTAGCTGACGGGTCATAAAACGCACCGCCCCCAGATGGCTGACCCCGAACGTGACCGCGTGCAGCAGTTGCCCCACCACCAGTATCCACAACTCGGTCGAGGCCCCGAGCAATACCCAGCGCACCACACAACCGATGGCACCGGCGATAAAGAGGCTCTGGGCAGCAAAGCGTTGCAGGAAGCGTTTGTCGGCGGCGAACATACAGATCTCCGCCACCACCCCGAGCGCCCAGAGATAGCCGATGATGGTGCCGCTATACCCTTGCGCCTTCCAGTAGATGGCGCTGAAACCGTAATAGGCGGCATGGCTCCCCTGCAGTAGCGCGGTCAGCAACAAGAAACGGCGCACCAATGGGCTGCGCAGGGTTGCCAGTAAAGAGGCCTTGGCGCGCTCCCCCTGCACATCCTGTGGCGTGGGATTAAGTGGCAAGCAGCTGAGCAGTAGCATAAGCACCAGCCCCGCCACCATGGTGTGCAAAATCCACTCACTACCGAAATTGCCCACCAGCGCCCCCACCAGGGTCGAGGCGACGATAAAGGCAAACGAACCGCACAGCCGCACCTTGCCGTAATCGAGGTGAGCCTGTACCACCATGCGGGTCGCCAGCGCCTCACCCACCGGCATCAGGGTCGGATAGATAAAGTTCGCCAGCAGGGTCAAGCCCACCAGCCACCAGAGGTTATGACTGAGATAGAAGCCGAGAAAGGCCAGCAGACTAAGCAGGGAGAGCAATCGGGTAACCGGCAACAGATGGCCCGCTCCCTTGATCTGCCCCATCACCATCAGGTTGCCGGCAAAGCGGATCGCCATCCCCGCCCCCAGCAGCAGACCTATCATCTCGGCGCTGACGCCCACCCCCTCCAGCCAGAGCGACCAGAACGGCAAATAAGCACCGTAGACAAAATAGAAGGCGCCGAAAAAGAGCGCTAACCAGGAGAACGCGGGCATAGATCCTCTGCAACCGGATGATGGGAGCAGAATGATAACCCATCCGCCCCCACAGATCCCGGTGGAAACCCCGCCAAGAAAACGAAAAAACTTCAATAAAATTGAACTATTACCGAAGAGGTGGGGTCTATCGGGTAACACCTCCTCCTGGTTAGTGTTGCAATCCTTCCACCCGCCCATGGCGGGTTTCTTTTTTAGGCAAACATCCGCCCTGCGCCATTGTCACCATATAGCGGCCGCAAAAAAGGGGCCGAAGCCCCTTAGTTTATCTGCGTCTATTGCTTGCTTTTTAGAATACGTATTTGACCCGTGCACTCAGGTTGCGGCCCGGCTCTGTCATCATGCTGTTATCCGAGCTGGCATCACGGCCGGCAATACGCTCGTAGCTGGTGTACTCCTTGTCAAACAGGTTGAAGACCCCGACGTTAAGCTGCAGATCGGTCATCGGATTGAACTGGGCGTACATATCCACCACACCCCAACCGGCACTCTTCACATACTCATTGCCTTTGCTGTCTTTACGGACTTTGTCCATATCGTCGGCAAAGCGCAGCGCGGTGTTGAAGTTCCAGCTGGCCTGTTCCAGACGCACACCGACCGAACCGTTGAACGGGCTCAGGCTGTTGAGGTAGTTACCATCCCCATCCTTGCCTTCGATGTAGGCGAGGTTACCCCAGACATTGACGATATCGTTGAGCCAGTAATCAGCCTTGGCTTCGACACCCTTGGTGGTCGCCTTGCTGAGATTCTGGTACTGGTAGACGGCGGTACGCCCCTCTTTACCCACCTCAACCAGCTCGATGAAGTCGTCGAACTTGTTGTAGAAGCTGGCAACTTCATAGCTGAAGCCGTTATGGCTGCCACGTACACCCACATCAATACCGTCACTGCTCTCCGGATTGAGGTTCGGGTTGGGCTCTATGCGATAGCCGTAAGCCTGGTGGTTCAGGGTGGAGAAGGCGCTGTCATACATGGGGGCCTTGAAACCGTGGCTGTATTGGGCGAACAGGTTAGCCGCCTCGTGGGCCTTGAACACCAGACCCAGCTTGGGTGACAACTCCCCTTCGGAGAACTTGTGCAGCTTGTCGCCTGTGTAGGCGGGATCGTTGTCCGGGGTCATCCGGTAGTAGTCATAACGGGCACCCGGGGTCAGCACCCAGCGCTCGCCAAACTTGATCTCGTCAAAGGCCCACAGGGCGCCACGCTCGCTGGTGGTAGCCGGGAAACTCAGCTCGTTGTAACCGACAAAATCACCGGGTGTTGTCGGCCCCTTGTAACGGGTACGTTCGTTGTCGGTGTGCTCGTACTCAGCCCCCCAGGCCAGACGGTGGTTGGCCGCCGCCTTGTGGAACTGCAGCTGGGCGCCGATGTTCTTTTGATCGAACACATTGTGATCCAGCGAGTTTTTGGTCACATAGGGGTTGCTGGGGCTGACCGGATATTTGGAAGATGCGTATTGATCCAGCGTCTGCTTGGTGCGGGCGAAATAGACCTTGCTATCCATCCGATCGGCCCAGCCTTGATTGAGCGCGATGCCGTGATCCAGCACCAGCGAGAGGTTGTCAGTCTGCTTGTCGGTGATGGGTTGCTCGAAGACCTGCGCCATCCGGCTACCCACCTTGTTGAGCTTGACCGCATCCGGATCCTCGCCATCGGTCAGGTAGTCAACAGTCAGTTTGAGGAACTGCTCATCAGAGAGATTCCACTTGCTCTTGAGCAGCAGGGCATGGGTACCGATATCGAAGTCGTTCTTGGTGGAGGCGAAATTCTGAGTCACGCCGCCATCGCGCCAGGTGTAGCGCAGCAGGTTCTCCACTTCGCCAGTGCGCAGTGCACCGGTAAAGCCCGCCATCTTCTGGTGACTGCTGGAGGCATAACCGCTGGTCACGTCCAGATAACTATCCTTGCCCTTGAGGAAGTCACTGGCATCCTTGGTGGTGATGGCAATCACGCCACCCAACGCATCGGAGCCGTAGGCGGCAGACGCCGGCCCCTTGGCCACTTCCACCTGCTTGATCATGTCGGTGTCAAAGTAGCTCTGGCCGATGCCACCCTTGCTATAGGCATCGTTCTGGCGCACGCCGTCACGCACCACCTTGACCCGGTTCTCACCCATACCGCGGATAACGAAGGTCTGGGCATCCCCTTCCCCCCCCAGGGCCTTGACACCCGGCTCGTAACGGAACAGATCGGCAACATTGGTGACGACCTGCTCTTCAATCTGCTTGGCGGTGATCACCGAGATAGGGCCGGAGACATCTTCCAGCTTTTGCTCCATCCGTGAGCCGCTGACGACCACGACTTCATCCGCCTTCTGAGGGGCAGCAAAGACCTGGGAGGAGAGACCGGCCGCCACTGCGAGGGCAACCAGAGAGAGTGCGTTATGATGGGTCACAGCGAATCCTTATTGAGAACTGTTATCAAACAGCCCGCATATTACCCAGCTCTCGACAAAGATCAACAATAAACGAAATCATTCTCATTTTGTTTTGAACCAAATTGCTTTTACACTGTCGCCAAACATTGCCCCTATTCTGTGTTAGCCCCCGAGATGCATCAGCATCCGGACATATCAGCCGTGAGATCCCATGATGAGACGACTCCCCCTACTCGCCCTGCCGCTGCTGCTGGCAGCCTGTGCCACCCCTACCCAACCGAGCGTGTCATCACAGCTGAAAACGCTCTATGACTACCGCTTGAGCGATACAGCAACAACTGACTTGACGCTGGAGCAGGCAATCGCGCGCATTGCCGATGCCGATATCATTCTGGTGGGTGAGCTGCACAGCCATCCCGCCGTGCATCTGCTGCAATCGCAGTTGCTGAGCGGGCTCTACACTGCCGGCCAGCAACACGGGCGGCCATTGGCCCTCTCCATGGAGCAGTTCAGCCGCGCCGATCAGCAGACGCTGGATGCCTATCTGGCGAACCGGATTGGTGAAGCGGCCTTGATCCGCGCAGGCAACGCCTGGCCCAACTATCCAAGCGACTACCGCCCGCTGGTGGAGTTTGCCAAGGCGCACCAGATGCCAGTGATCGCCGCCAACGCCCCCAAACCGCTGGTGAGCTGTGTCGGTCAGGAAGGGGCTGAGTGGCTCGACAAACTGCCAGCCGCACGTCGCAGTCAGCTGGCCCGCCAACTGACCCTGGGGGATGACCCCTATCGCCAGAAATTTATGGCCTCCATGCACCACGGCGATGCCGACAGCAACACTCGCCGCTTTGCGGCCCAGACCAGCTGGGATGACACCATGGCCGAGAGCATGGTGGATTATCTCGCCAAGCACCCGGGCCAGCAGATCATGCATATCGCCGGCAATTTCCACGTCGAGGGGGGGCTTGGGCTCGCCAGTCGCATCGCCAGCCGCAATCCGGCACTCAAGGTGGCGCTGGTCGTCCCCCGCACAGATGAGACCTCTGTTGCAGATCCCGCAGCCGATGTGCAGGTAACCATCATGCCGCTGCCTAAGCGCTGGCAAAACAGTGCCGAGATGAAGCAAGATATGGGCGCGCTGCATCAATCCCGCAGCCGTGACTGCAGCCAGTGGCTGCAACCCTAATCATCAAGGAAACGGCGGGTACAATATGGATGTGTTACTGATCATCGATGTGCAGCAAGGGGTCATGAAGGAGACCCATCATCAGCAACAGCAAGTGCTGGCCAATATCAACCGGGCTGCGGCCCATGTCAGGCAACAACAGGGGCGAGTCATCTATATCCAGCATGATGATCTGGCGGGTGGCGAACTGGAACCCGGCACCCCGGGTTGGCAGTTGCACAGTGCGCTGCAGCCAGCCAAGAGCGATAGCCGGGTGCGCAAGACAGCCTGTGACAGCTTCCTCGACACCGAGCTCTCGTTTCTGCTGGCAGAACAGCCGGTCGACAGGCTTATCCTCTGCGGCAGCAACACCGATTTCTGCGTCGATACCACGGTGCGCAGCGCAGCCTCTCATGGCTTCGAGGTGTTCGTATTGAGCGATGCTCACTCCACCGCCAATCGCCCTCACCTTGGCGCCCCCCAGATCATCGAGCATCACAACTGGATATGGCGCAATCTCGACCTGCCGGAGGGGCGCAGTGTGACCCTGCTCACCACCGACGAGCTGCTGGCAGTAACACCCGCCCTGCAGCCGTGCTAATCTGCCAGCCTCGCCTCGTTTCTCACTGGAGTCTGTCGTGCGTCTGTTGTCTGCCACCCTGTTGTTGATTGTTCCCCTGCTGTCGGCCTGCTCCAGCTTGCCCGGACAGAAGGATGACGGGCCACAACCTCTGTTTCTGACCCATATCAACGAGGAGGGGAGCAAGCGGTTCACCTTTGAAGCTACGCCCAACGACACCTTGCCACGCGGCCTCTCGGCCGCCCAGAGCCAGCGGCTGCTGGAACGGCGGGAGGCGCTGCAGGAGAGTCTGCTGACCAAGACCCTGGCGACCAAGCAGTATTGCCGTCAGGGGTACATAGTGCTGAGCCAGAGCTCCTGGAAGGTGCGGGGAGAGTGCAACGAAACGGCCACCGACGCCGATCGTCGCGCTTTTCCCAACCAGGCCTCCTGGCAGGATTGAACCGGTCGGATGAGATAACGCAATAAAAACGGGCAGCCCAGTGGCTGCCCGTTTTGTTATGACGGCTGTCGTAGTTGACAGGGATTATCAGACCGGCGCATCGGCCGGGCTGGTGAGCTCGGCACCGTTGTCGATGCGCTTGTGCCCCTCAACCAGATGGACGAAATCCACCAGCTCGTCGCCGGAGACCGCAAAAGCCTGCCCGAAGCCCTTGACGAACAGCCCCTGCTCCGGCTTGAAGCGGAACAGTTTAAAATCCTTGAGGTTGGAGAGGCCCTTGATGATCTCGCCAAAACGTCCTTCCAGCGCAACAATGGCCTTGTCCCAACGGGCATCATCGCGGACCACCACTTCAGCGGTCGCATCAAAGGTCAGCCGCTTGCGGGCAAACAGCTCGCGGGCACCGGTCTCGTCCTCGATCAACATCAAGGAGACCTTGGGCACCTGCTGCAGGTTACGGGCATGGCGGGCGATCTCGGAGATCAGCACGTAGTAGCCATCTTCCTGCAGCACGAACGGGGCATAGCTGGCGTTGGGATTGCCTTCGCCATCGACAGTGGCAAGCTGCAGGGTACGGCAGCTATCGCGAAACTCGCGGATCTCCGGTTGCAGACGGTTTTGCAGACGTTCCTGACGTTCACTCATGCTTTGACTTCCTCTTGAATCGGGTGGCGCAAGGCCATGAAACGGGTAACCTGGTCGGCCAGCAACTGGCGCTTCTCGTCACGACCCAGATAGACCTTGAAAATGCAGCGGCCGGAGTGACCGAAGAACTGGAAGGAGTGCCCCTCCTTGCCCATAAACAGCTTGCTGACCAGGGCAATGCCCGCCACGTTGTCGAGCTTGAGGTGGCCATGCATTTCGCCGTCACGGCCCATCAGGTTGTAGTAACCGCGGGCATCCTTGCCTTTCGGGAAGGGGGCTTTGACCTCAAAGATAGAGCCTTCAGATTCGACGATGGTGGTCACCGGGCCCCAGTCAGCCAGATCTTCCAGCAGGCTTTGGGCACGCTCGGCAGGCAGCAGGGTCACCAACTCGGCGGGCAGATGGCGAACCACCTCCCATTCGCTGACCGAGAGCTGGGCCGCCAGGGTGGACGGATGAGCGCTGGGATCCTGCTCCAGCATCTCGTGAATGCGTTGTGCAATGCTCATGTTTTCTCCCTTTGCGAGACCAGATCGTCCCGCTGTTTATCATGGCGGCTACTCTAATAAAGCACCGAAATCAATGCAATTGATAATTGCTATCATTATCAGTGCATTTTTTTCAAAGCCTTGATATTCTCGGCGGCACACCCGTTTCATTCACCCCTTCGGAGGTTAGCATGGGCCGTCGTCTTGCCCTCGCCATCACCCTGCTCTGCAGTTCACTGCCCCCCTTCTCTGCCGTTGCCGCCGACGGCCAGAAAGAGCGCATCGTCAGCATCGGCCCCGCCACCACAGAGCTCATTCTGGCCCTTGGTGGTGAATCGAGCCTGATCGCCACCGATGTCAGCAGCCCCTTGCCAAAAGAGTTGCCCAAGGTGGGCTATCACCGGGCGCTGGCCGCCGAAGGGATCCTGAGCCTCTCCCCCACCCGACTGGTGGGCAGCGATGAGATGGGCCCGGCCCCAACCCTGGATCAGCTACGCCGGGCCGGGGTCAAGGTGGAGGTGCTGGATACCGCGCCGACGCTGGCCAACCTCAACCAACGCATCGACACCCTCTCCAATCTGCTGGGTGACAAAGCCGCTGGCGATCGCCTGAAGGCGGAGATCCAGAGCCAGACCGCTCAGCTGGCGGCGCAAGCCAAACAGAGCAAACCACTCAAGGTCGCCTTCCTGCTGCTGCACAAGGGGCAACCCACCAGCATCGCCGGGGGGGACACCACCGCCAGCGCGCTGATCTCGCTGGCGGGCGGCATCAATCCGGTCGCCGAATTGCGCAACTACAAGCCGGTATCCGCCGAATCCCTCATAGAGATGCAGCCCGACCTGGTGCTGGTCAGCGGTCGTGACTGGCAACAATATGCCGATCCGGCCAAGGTGTTGGCAGAGGTGCCCGCCCTGGCCGCCACCCCGGCTGGCAAGCGTAACGCCATTCACGCCATCGACGGCCACGCCCTGCAAGGGGGCCTGAGCCTCAACTCCCTGCAGCAGGCGAACCAGATCGCCCAGTGGATCAAGCAGGGGTCATGATGCGCTTGCCCCTCTCCTGGCTGCTGGCCTTTACCACAGCCGCACTGGCGCTGTTGCTGCTCGGTTCGCTGGCAACCGGTCCCATGACCCTCACTCTGGGCGAGAGTCTGCGGGCGCTGTTTGCCGGGCAGGAGAGCGGGATTGAGTCGCACAAGCTGCTGATCGTGCAGGAAATTCGCCTGCCTCGCACCCTGCTCTGCATCGCAGTGGGGGGGATCCTCGGGCTCTGTGGCGCCGTGATGCAGGGGCTGTTTCGCAACCCACTGGCTGACCCCGGCATCATAGGGGTCTCCGGCGGTGCGGCGCTCGGCGCGGCGCTCGCTATTGTCCTGCTCACTCCCCTCAGCCAGCAGTTGCAAGCCACCATAGGGGTTGGCCTGCTGCCACTGCTCGCCTTTCTCGGCGGCGCGCTGACCACCACTCTGGTCTATCTGCTCGGTACCCGTGAGGGGGGCACCTCGGTCACTGTCATGCTGCTGGCCGGGGTCGCCATCACGGCGCTCTCCGGCGCGGTGATCGGCCTGCTCACCTATCTGGCGGACGATCAGATGCTGCGCAACCTGAGCCTGTGGCAGATGGGGACGCTGGCGGCAGGCAAACCGGCCGATGTGGCGCTGGCCCTGCTCACCCTGGCGGCCCTGCTGTGGCTCTTTATGCGCGATGCCAATCCCCTCAACGCCCTGCTGCTGGGTGAAGGGGAGGCCCGTCATCTGGGGGTCAATGTGCAATCCCTCAAACGTCGCCTCATTCTGCTCACCGCCGCGGGCGTCGGGGTGGCGGTGGCGGTATCGGGAATGATCGGCTTCGTCGGGCTGGTAGTGCCCCATCTGGTACGCCTGCTGGCGGGCCCCAACCATGTCAGGTTGCTGCCGCTCTCGGCCCTGCTTGGCGCCGCCCTGCTGCTGGCGGCCGATATGCTGGCACGCACCCTGCTAGCCCCGGCCGAGTTGCCGGTAGGCATCATCACCGCCCTGCTCGGTGCCCCCTTCTTCATCTGGCTGCTGGTAAAAGGGCGCCGCGCCCTGTGATACGGACTGTTATGCAACCACTCTCATCCGCACTCTCATCCTCACTCTCCTCCCCCCTGTTGAGCTGCACCCGCCTGAGCCTGCGCCGTGGCCAGCGCCAGATCCTGGATGGGCTCAATCTCGACCTCGAGAGCGGCACCCTCACCGCGCTGCTCGGCCCCAACGGGGCGGGCAAGAGCTCGCTGCTCAAGTGCCTGACCGGCGAGCTGGAATATGAGGGTTCCATCACCCTGTTTGGCGCGGATCGCCAAGGGTGGAACAGCAGCCAGCTGGCCCACCGGCTCGGGGTATTGCCGCAAAGCTCCTCCCTCAACTTCCCCTTTCTCTGCGAGGAAGTGGTCGCCATGGGGCGCTTGCCCCACAGTGAACCGGCGGCGCGGCGTGACGAGATTGTGGCGGCGGCCATGACCCATGCCGGAGTCGAGCATCTGGCCAAGCGGCTCTATCCCGGGCTCTCCGGCGGCGAGCGGCAGCGGGTGCAGTTTGCCCGGGTGCTGGCGCAGATCTGGCAGGCCCCCTCCCCGACCGAGCAGGCCGAGCAACCTCGCTTGCTGCTGCTCGACGAGCCCACCTCGGCGCTGGATCTGAAATACCAGCATCAGCTGCTGGCCATGGCGCGCGCCCTGGCCAGCCGCAATACTGCTGTGCTGGTGGTCCTGCACGATCTTAATCTGGCGGCGCGCTATGCCGATCGGCTGGTGATGCTGGAGCGGGGCAAACTGATGGCCGATGGCACACCTGCCGAGGTGCTGACCCCCGAGCTGATTGCCCGTCTCTATGACTATCCGGCCCAGGTGATCCACCACCCCGAGAGCGGCCTGCCGATGGTGGTGTGACAACGGGATGGCCAGCTATGGCCATAAACGTTTTCATTTGCCTCCGTTAGCCTCGCCAAACTGGATTAAAATTCATCATCGCCAGATATGGGGTGTGAATATCCTCACACTTCGCTTAGGCAAAATCCCAGCAGCATCGCCGCCTACTTATAATGGCGCCGCCTCACAGAAGGCATAACTCATTGATGCTACGGGACAATTAAAATGAAAAAAATCAACAAAACCCTACTGGCTGCCGCTATCTCCCTCGGGATGCTGGCTGGCTGCAACAGCGACAACGACTCAAAGGCAGCTGATCCCATGGTTCGTTTTGCCACCTTCAACCTCTCTTTTGACCGCTCTGCCGCCGGTATGCTGACCGGTGAGCTGGCGCTGACCCGCACCGAGCAGGATGCCCTGCTGGCTCGCCTCGCCGAAGGGAGCCTGAGCGGCGCCGCGGAAACCAAAGCCAAGAACGTGCAGCAGATCCGCAACGTGGCGGAGATCATCCAGCGCACCCGCCCGGATGTGTTCCTGCTCAACGAGTTCGACAACGACGGCAAGGGCGAGAGCACCGCCGATCTGAAAGCCTTCAACGACAACTATCTGGCCCACGCCCAGCACGCAGAGGTGACGGCTATCAGCTATCCGGTACTGCAGAACTTGGCCACCAACACCGGCCTGATGAGCGGTTATGACCTCAATCTGGATGGCAAGGTCAACAGCGGCCCCGACGATGCCTGGGGCTTTGGCAACTACCACGGCCAATACGCCATGGCGGTAATGTCAAAATATCCTATCGACACCCAGCAGATCCGCACCTTCCAGAAGTTCAAATGGAAGGATATGCCGGGCGAGCAGAACCCCATCATCGACGACTGCAACAATCCCAAGGCCAAGATCCCGGCCAGCCGCCAGTGTGGCGATGCCTGGTACGATGATGCCGCCTGGCAGCAGTTCCCGCTCTCCTCCAAGAACCACGCCGATGTGCCGGTGCGCGTGAAGACCGACAAAGGGGAGGAGGTGATTCACTTCCTGATCTCCCACCCGACGCCCCCCATCTTCGGCAACGCGGCACGTCACAACGTCAAGCACAATCGCGCCGAGGTTGCTTTCTGGAATGACTACGTCAAGGGTCTTGGCTATATGACCGATGACAAGGGCGCCAAAGGCGGGCTGGCCAAAAACGCCAAGTTTGTGATCGCCGGGGATCTTAACGCCGACCCGCTCACCGGTGATGGCGATCTGACCGCCATTCAGGCGCTGTTGGACAACGCCCTGATGAATCAGGCCATCACCAATGGCACCCTGATCCCGATCAGCGAAGGGGGCCCGGAGTGTCTGAGCAAGGGGACCGATTGCAAACGTAACAACTCTCGCCCACATCCGGAGCGGATCACCAGCAGCAGTGGTTTGCAGCTGGATCACCTCATCCCCTCCGCCAATCTCAACGCGGTCAAGAGCGGCGTCTTCTGGCCGGCCAGCTTCGAAGCCGGTTATCACCTGGTCTATGATGCAAAACTCGGTATCGCCAAGGGGGTCAGCTCGGATCACCGTCTGGTCTGGGTCGATCTCAAACTCGACTAACTCTGCCATGACCCCGCTACGGCGCAATGCTGTTCAGATAAGCACATTTTTGACTGATTATTCATAAATGCGACTTGAATTGGGGGAGCAAGGCTGTTTCCAGTCGCTCTTCCTTCAGCCTTTATCCAGCGTGGCTTGCAATAGAAAGAGGGAGGCATTATGCCTCCCTCATTTTTTAGCCCTGATACTACGTGGACTGGAACTCAAATTCTCTTAAGTGAACAGCATTGCCGCTACGGCGGGGTCTTTTATTGGCGATGGGCATCGAGTTGACCTCGGCTTATTAATCCACCGCCCTGGCATTGGGTTATCAATCCATAACTCCTCAATGGCCGTTGAATGGGCCTCGCGATCACAGAACCTCCTCGCCAATGGTGGTAGCATGCCTCCTCTTGCCATCCGGCCGCACGGCGGATCCGGTGGCCCTCCCTCCTCCGCTTTCACTTTTTGAGGAACCATTTGATGGAACTGCTTCTGCTTAGCAATGGTAAAGCCAACGAATGTCCGGGTCTGCTCGGCTGGGCCCGAGAGCGGGTTCAAAGCCTGCTGGCGCGCAAACAGGTCAAGCGCATTCTGCTCATCCCCTACGCGGTGATCCGCAGCGACTGGGATGCCCGCGCCAACGAACTTACCGAGAGCCTCGGGATCGAGACCATCAGCATTCACCACTTCGATGATCCGGTCGAGGCCATCAATCAGGCCGACGCCATCTTTATCAGCGGCGGCAACACCTGGCGCCTCAACCAGCTGCTGCACGAAAACGGTCTGATCGTGCCGATCCAGCGTGCCGTGCGCGAGCGGGGTGTCCCCTATGTAGGCTGGAGCGCCGGTTGCAACGTGGCGACCCACAGCATCCGCACCACCAACGACATGCCGGTCTGCAACGCCGCCGTGCTGCCGGCGCTGGGTCTGTTCCCGCTGCAGATCAACCCGCACTATCTGGATGCCAGCATCAGCGGCCACATGGGCGAGACCCGCGACGAGCGTCTGGCCGAGTTCTGCGCCATCAACCCGAGCGAATATGTGGTGGCCCTGCGCGAAGCAAGTCTGCTGCAAATCACCGGAGAAAACGGCAGCGAACATCTAGAGTACTGGAGCGCCCGCGATCAGGACTTCAAGATCTTCAAACATAACCAGGAGCCGCAAGCCTTTATGGACGCCGCCCCGCTGGCCGAGCTGACCCCCTTCAAGGTCGGCTAAGCCACGAAGAGCGCCGAACCACTGGCAGGCAGATGGCTCAAAGCAACGTAGAAACAAAAGAGGGATGGCTCAATGCCATCCCTCTTTTTTCTCCTTGCCTGTTAGCCGGTTGTAGCCTGACTACTCCCCCTGCAGGGTTACCAGTACCTTGCGGGCGCCGCCATCGACGCGATGCTCGCCGAGCCAGATCCCCTGCCAGGTGCCGAGCGCCAACTGACCATCACGGATGGGCAGCAACAGGCTTACCCCGAGCAGGGAAGATTTGATATGGGCGGGCATGTCATCCGCCCCCTCATAGGTGTGGCGATAGTAGGGGGCATCTTCCGGCGCCAGCCGGTGGAGATGGGCCTCCATATCGCTGCGCACGCTGGGGTCGCAATTCTCGTTGAGGGTGAGCGAGGCGGAGGTGTGTTGCAGCAGCAGATGCGCCATGCCGACCCGGTAATCCGCCAGCATCGGCAGCTTGGCCACCAGCTCGTCCGTCACCAGATGAAAGCCCCGCGAACGGGGCTTAAGAGTCAGCAGGCACTGCTGCCACATCAGACGTACTCCATAAAGACGCGAGAGGTGAGCTTGGTGATGAGCTCGTAGGGGATGGTGCCAATCTCGTCAGCCACCCGCTCCACCGGCAGCCCCTCGCCCCACAGCACCGCCTCGTCGCCGGGCTTGTCGGTGGCGCCCGGCCCCAGATCCACCGTGCTCATATCCATGGAGACACGCCCCACCAGCGGCACGATGCGGCCGTTGACCAAGACTGGCGTGCCGTTGGGCGCCATGCGCGGATAGCCGTCACCGTAGCCGATGGCGATCACCCCGAGTCGGGTATCGCGATCTGACACCCAGTTGGCACCATAGCCCACCGGCTCGCCCGCCTTGTGATCCCGCACCGCAATCAGCTGGGTCTTCAAGGTCATCACCGGCTGCAGGTCGTAATCGGCCGCCACTGTATTGGGGAAGGGCGACACGCCATAGAGGATGACGCCGGGGCGCACCCAGTCGCAGTGGGAGTCCGGCCAGGCCAGAATACCCGCCGAGTTGGCCATGGCCCGCTCGCCCAGGAGCGGCGCGGTCAACTTGCTGAACAAGTCGATCTGCTCGCGGGTAGTGGGCTGATCCAACTCATCGGAGCGGCTGAAGTGGGTCATGATATTGAACGGCTGCACCACGTTCTTGCACTTGGCGAGGCGCTCGATAAAGGCGGGCATCTCGTCGGCACGCACCCCGAGCCGGTGCATGCCGGTGTCGAGCTTGAGCCAGGCCACCACGGGGGCTGGCAGCTCGACCTGCTCCAGCGCCTCGAGCTGCTCCCAGGTGTGAACCGCCGTTTGCAGATTGTTGGCCGCCAGCACCGGCAGATCGTCGGCACAGAAGAATCCCTCCAGCAGCACGATGGGCTTGACCACGGCGCAGGAGCGCAGCATCAGCGCCTCTTCGATACGGGCCACCGCATAGGCATCCGCATCCACCAGGGTGCGGGCGACCGGCAGCAGGCCATGGCCATAGGCGTTGGCCTTGACCACGGCGATGATCTTGCAAGCAGGAGCGTGGCGCTTGACCACGGCGAGGTTATGGCGCAAAGCCGCAGTGTTGATTTGGGCAGTAGCCGCTTTCATGGTTTTCCCTTACGAGGGCACAAATAGTCTCCCCCTCATCGGGCCGAAGACCGCCACTCACTTATCGTCGTCGAAGGCCGGACCGGCATAATTGTCGAACCGGGAAAACAGGCCCTGAACGGCAGCCAATGCCTGGCAATCGATCAGGGCAGTCGTGGTAATGGCGAAACCGCCATCACCTTGGGTTTACATCAATAATCGTCGTCAAACGCAGGGCCGGCATAGTTATCGAACCGGGAGAACTGACCCTGGAAGGTGAGGCGCACTCTTCCGATAGGGCCGTTACGCTGCTTGCCGATAATAATCTCGGCAATCCCCTTGTCAGGGCTGTCATCGTGATAAACCTCATCACGATAGATAAACATGATCAAATCCGCATCCTGCTCGATGGAGCCCGATTCACGAAGATCCGAGTTGACCGGGCGCTTGTCGGCCCGCTGTTCCAGACTTCGGTTGAGCTGGGAGAGCGCCACCACCGGGCACTGCAGCTCTTTCGCCAAGGCCTTGAGGGAGCGGGATATCTCGCCGATCTCCAGGGTACGGTTGTCAGAGAGCGCCGGCACCCGCATCAGCTGCAGGTAGTCCACCATGATCATGGATAGGCCACCGTGCTCGCGTGCCACCCGACGGGCACGGGAGCGTACATCGGTCGGGGTGAGGCCGGAGGCGTCATCGATATACATCTTGCCCTTCTCGAGCAGCAATCCCATGGTGGAGGAGAGGCGGGCCCAATCCTCGTCATCGAGCTGACCGGTACGCACCTTGGTCTGGTCGATGCGACCGACCGAGGCGAGCATACGCATGATGATCTGCTCGGAGGGCATCTCCAGCGAGAAGATAAGCACCGGCTTGTCGGCAGTGAGGGCCGCATGCTCGCACAGGTTCATGGCAAAGGTGGTCTTGCCCATGGAGGGACGGGCCGCCACGATGATCAAGTCCGAACGCTGCAGACCGGCGGTCATCTTGTCCAGATCGTTGTAGCCGCTCGATACCCCGGTCACCCCGTTGTGCGGGGTCTTGAACAGCTCTTCAATCTTGTCGACGGTCTGCTCGAGGATCAGCTTAAGCGGCTGGGGCCCCTCGTTGGCGCTGGTGCGCTGCTCGGCAATCTTGAATACCTTGCTCTCGGCAAGATCAAGCAAGTCGCCTGAGGTACGACCCTGTGGCTCGTAGCCCGCTTCGACTATCTCGTTGGCGACCGAGATCATCTCCCGTACCACCGCCCGCTCGCGCACGATTTCGGCGTAGGCGTTGATGTTGGCGGCACTCGGGGTGTTCTTGGCGATCTCCACCAGATAGGCGAAGCCACCGGACTCTTCCAGCTGTTCGGAGCGTTCCAGCTCCTCCTGCAGGGTGATGAGGTCGATGGGGTTGCCCGCATTGGAGAGGCGGGTCATGGCCTGGAAGATCAACCGGTGCGGACGGCTGTAGAAATCCTGATCGATCACCCGTTCGGCAACCCGATCCCAGGCATCGTTATCCAGCATAAGGCCGCCCAGTACGGACTGTTCGGCCTCAAAAGAGTGGGGAGGAACTTTCAGCTGTTGTGTCTTGGCGTCTTTTTTCGCCGTCACTTGCTCTGCCATACACATAAAAACCGCAGCGGGAAGGGGACGGGAATTTTACAAAAGAAAGCCAACCACGGCGAGCCCTATCTGGCGGCTCAGACCATCATAAAAGGCCATACCAGAGTCTGCTCTACCTTGACCATTTTGATTTTGCTTCGCATTTTGCGCTCCTTGCGACTCAATCTTCTGCTTTTCATCTGGTTTTCTCCTCTCGTTTGACGCCGCATCGCGGCAATCTCGTTCATGAATAATTCATGCCAGAGGTGATATTGATTAATACAAGCTGCGACACAATCAGGGATTGGCAGCCTGCCATGCGCCCTGCTGAGCTTGCCAAAGCAGAGCATGCCCCAATAACAGACGAGAGTGAAAAGAGTCAAAATGAAAAAGATGCTGACCCTGTTTGCCATGATCCTGGCCATTGGCCTGGGGGCACCTCACGCCGAAGCCAAAAAAATGGGCGGCGGCAAATCCTTTGGTAAAAGTTACAAAACTGCGCCGGCCCAGCCTGCGGCCAAACCGGTCGACAACAAAAACCCGACCCTGAACGCCCAAACCCCGCCGAAAAAGAGTGGCATGATGGGTGGCCTGCTTGGCGGCCTGCTGGCTGGTGGCCTGTTTGCCTACCTGCTGGGCAGCGGTGCCTTTGAGGGTCTGCAGGGTATGGACTTCCTGCTGATCGCATTGTTGGCTCTGGGGGCCGTATTCCTGATCCGCGCCCTGCGCAAAGGCAAGGTGGCGGCGCCGCAACAGCAGCAGACTGCGTATGCGGGCTATCAGGCGCCACAAGCTGCCCCCCAGCAGTTCGAGCAGAGCAACAGCGCACCGCAAGCCACTGGCTTTGCTGACAGCGATGTGCCGTTCCGCCTGCCACCGGGCTTCGATATGAACGGTTTCCTGGCCGGAGCCCGCGACCACTATCGCACCCTGCAAGAGGCGTGGAACAAGAACGATCTGGAGAAGATCCGTGAATACGTCAGCCCGGAGCTGTTTGAGCAACTCAAGGCCGACCGCGCCGACCTGACTGGCGAACAGCATACCGAAGTGATGTACGTCGATACCCAGCTGGTACGCGCCGACTACGGCAGTGACTGGGCCCAGGTGAGCGTGCGCTTCAGTGGCCGCTACATGGACCGTCAGGAGCAGGTAGAAGAGGATATCCAAGAGGTATGGCACCTCGAGCGAGATCTAGCGAAAGACAATGCCCCTTGGCATATCGTTGGTATCGAGCAGCTGTAAGGCATTACGCCAATCAGTTTGTCACCCCACAATAGCCAGTCAGTCAAACCTGTCTGGCTATATTTTTGTCTATACCCCAATACCCTGTTACATGAGGCGCCCGAGCACCTCATGTAACATGCGCCCCCTTTCCGTAACGCTTCTGCATCCTGCGCCAACCCTGGTCGCTCTCCAGGTAGCCATGAAACCGCGCTTCTATCCAGGCATTCAACCGATGGCGATACTCGCTCATATGCTGGATGTGGTAAGCGCCCACCTCTTCGCACTAACAATTGAAGCCCAATGAGCCCCCACCCTGCACTTTGCTGAAACTGGCATCCTCTGTGACACCTGTGGCGGCAAAACCGCGATGACATTGCAGACACGGTAGTCACTGTTCCCCCTTGAACGACGAGAGGAAGAACATTCCATCGAACACCATGATGCCCTCTTCCCGTCTGGCTTGACGGCCTGCTATGGCACACAAGAAACAATGGGGCGAGAGCAAGGCTACAATTGCGGCACCGTAACAACATGATCCCGGGAAAAAGTCACGCTTTCAGTGGTGGCTTGCGCATCATCTTCCCAGCACAAACGTTGACGCAACCAGGCAAGAGCTCTTAACCATCAAGGTTCTGGTCACTGATACAGAGTGAAGTAGCTAACGCGATAATCCCCACATAGCGGATTCAGAGCGGGTCAGGTGACCCCAGCAGCTCGCGCAGTTGCAGGATATTGCCCTCAGGGTCGAAGGCGTTGCGTACCACAAAACCGGGCCCCGTCCACTGCTGTGGCAGCAGGCCGCCACCGAGATCCGCCGCCTTCGCTTCCGCCCTGGCGAGGCTGGATACGGTGAAGAACAGCTTGATGGCCCCCTCTTCCCGCAGTTCCGGCGGCCGCTTGATAACAACTTGCCCAACATAGGGCTCTGGAATGGCGTGGATCAGCAGCTGGATATCGCTGTTTTCCAGCACCACCAACTGCTCATCCTGACTACAGATCGCCATCTGCAGCAGGGTTCGGTAAAAGTGGGTCAGCAGGCCCAGATCCTTGGCATAGATCAGGGCACCTGCGCGAGCGGGGCCTGGCATGGAGCACTCCTCAATGGTGAACGAATAGTGAACGGCTGGGTAGACAGCTCCCCACCTTCTCACAGTTGCGTGCCCTGTTCGATCCTTTTTAGCAGCTCCCCAGCCTCACAACACAAAGTGCCATTGCCGCAGTGCCAGCGTCGGTGGTGGCCCCTGATCTGCCCCCAGATCCGCCATGCCCAGCGCCTCATCGTAGTGAAGACTACCAGTACCACTCTGTGTCAGAGACTTGGCTCGCAGTGCGCCGAACAACCCTCCACTACCGCGGATGTCCATCTCGGTGAGCGGGGCATAGAGGGCGGCATAGAGCGGGGTATTACCCGACAGCTTGACCCCATCCTTGCCACTATACGCGGAATAGATGGAAATGGCAGGCGTACCGCCAGCGGTCAGCCCCTGTTTGGCTGCCGTCACCTCGGCACCGGCACCGAGATTGACCTTGCCGCTGACGATCAGGGTCAGGCTGCTCCCCTCGCTCACCGTCAACTTGTTGCTGCCAGTCATGGTGAAATCCTTGTCGATCAGCAGCACCACATCCCCCTTGATGGTGAGATTGGCATCGGCCCCCATATTGAGACTGTCGAGCTTGTAAACGGTCTGCTCCTTGCCAAACAGCTCCCCCTTGCCGGGTAGCGGCAGTCCGGGCTTGTGCTGGTTGCTGCTGGTGACCGAGCCGGTGGCGGGATCCGTGGTCAGCACCATCTGCTGGGTGGCACCCAGCCTCAACGGGCCATTGGGCGGCAGATTGGCCAGCTTGGGAGAGTTCGGCAGCGCGGCCACATTGAGCGGGTCACACACCTGCCCGACTACCGGTGGTAGCCTGGGGTGGGTGTTGTACTGGGCATCCAGATATTTCTGGTGATTCTCATCGAGGAATGCCCCCTTCCCACCATAGTTCAATTTGTCGTCAGCAATGCTGGTGCCATGACCCATAGAAACATCTCCATTGATCGCAACAGCTCCGGCAATATGCCCCCCTTGCAAGGCAAAATTTCCACTCCCGTTTACGCTGCCCTCAACCCTGACGACCCCATCAGAGGGAGAAATGGTGATGTCACCGCCAGCAAGTACATTACCCGCAACAGGTGAAGAGCCGTTCAAGGTCACCGAGCCGGTCGCCCGCACATCACCCCAGATGGGGGAGTGCCCGGCGAGCACCACATTGGCCTTGTCGCTAACGGTCGCCACCTTGGCGTTTTGCCCCTGATTAAGAGTCCCGGAAACAGACTCCTTGTACGCCCCCTTGCGCGAATCATAGCTGTCGATAAAACCGCTACCGGAGAGGCTTAGCCCTTCGCATGCCACCACCGAATCCTGAAAGATCAGATTGCCCGGCTCGCGCTTGAGGGCAAACAGCGCATTGAGGCTGGCATTACCCTCCAGATAGTGGCCATGGCTCTGCAGCGCCAGCTTGTTGCCTGCGGAGGAAGTCAACCGGTCGATGTTGAAACTGCTGCCCGCCATGGCCCCTTCCCCCCTGCCAGGCACCTTCTGCACCAGCCGCTCCCACTCGATGCGCGGTTCGGCGCCAAGAGCCTGATGCAGGGCACGATAACTGTCGTTCATCCCCTGCTCGGCACTGAGCTGCGCATTGATCTTCTTGTGAAAATTGCCGCTCAGGCGAGTCTGCAACTGGTTCTCCTGAATG
Source organism: Aeromonas australiensis (assembly GCF_000819725.1). Taxonomy (GTDB): domain Bacteria; phylum Pseudomonadota; class Gammaproteobacteria; order Enterobacterales; family Aeromonadaceae; genus Aeromonas; species Aeromonas australiensis. The sequence goes on from NZ_CDDH01000045.1 coordinate 115,609, forward strand.
CTGGTAAACACCAGCAGACTCGACAGCAGGCTCACCACCAGCACCACCAGCAGTACGGCTCCCCGCTGCCCCTGCAATCCCTTGTTCATCCCGCTCCCCCTGCTGTGGCGTTGGCACCGGATGTGGCCAGCGCTGCCGCCCAGACCGCCTTGCGGCGGGCCACCTGCACCTCGACCCCAGGCGCCAGATAGCTCGGCAGCCCTTCGGGCAAGATGCGAATATTGACCAGCGCCCCCTGCTGGCCGAATTCAAGATCCTGAAGATGGGTCAGCAACAGGCGCGGGCCATCTCCGTCATCACAACTGAGTACCGGCGGCGTGAAGCGGTACTGCTCGGTAAAATCGACGGTTTTATGGTTGCCAAGGCAGGAGAGCACCTGACTGCCCCCCTCCACCTTGAAGGCGAGCGTCAGGCGATCAGGGGTGATGGCTATCAGCTGATCTGCCTGCTTGATGCTGTTGGTAAAGGTGAGGGCGGCAAAGCGAAGTACCTCGTTTGCCTGCTCCAGCGCCTTGCTCTGCTCAACCGTGCTCTTGATCGGGGCGTAACCGGCAAAAATCGCCAGCATCAACATCAGACCGAGCACCATGGAGATCATCAGCTCGACGAGACTGACGCCTCGTTGCCGTGAGGGGAGGCTTAGCATAAGGGCGGAAATCCTGCGTTCAGTTCTACCCGCTTGGCACCGGAGACCCGCGCATCCTGCCACTCGATGGCGACCACAAAGTTGTCGCTATAACGGTTCGGCAGCACCAGCCGGTGGCCATCCCGCAGGGTGAAACGGGCAAGAAAATCGGCCTGGGTGAACCGCTCGGGCTTGCGCTGCACTTCGCACAGCGAACTCCAGATCTGCTCCACGCTGTTGCTCGCCTCGATTGTGGCCAGGGTGCTCTGCAAGCTGTAGTGCGCCTGCTGCAACGAGACCACCTGCCCCTTGGCCAAGCCGAGAAACACCATCACCGCCAGTACCATGGAGACCATGATCTCCACCAGATTGAAGCCTTGCTGGCGGGCAAGTGAGGCGTGTCTCATGAGCAGCTCCCTTGCAGCAGCTGGCCGCTCGGGGCCACGCAGAGCACGCGCTGCTCACCGAGGCGATTGGCCAGAATGATCTCGGCATGGCTACTGCTGCCGGTTGGCGCGATCTGGATGGGGTCAAACGGCTTGATCACCACGCCGCCAGCAGGTGCTGCCGCCTGACGCAGCAACTTGCTGTCAGCCATCACCTCCCAGCCACCGTTCTCGGTGCCCTGCAGTACCACCGGCAGGGTCAGCTTGACCGCTTCGCTGCGGGCAAAGCGGTAGGCTGACGCGAGCTCGGTCGCACTGCGATCGAGTCGTTCGGCCGCGAGGCGCTGACTCATGGAGGGCAACCCGACCAATAACAAGATGGCGGCGATGCCGACCGTTACCATCAACTCAATCAGGGTAAATCCGCGCACGTTCATCTTATGATCCCCAGCAATCATGGCGATTGGCCGCGCGATAACCGGTCTGATCGAGGGTCAGAGTGCCGCACTCATCCTGTTGTCGCGTCGTTGGAATGGCTTTGAGCAGGTAGTCGCCAGCATCTTGCTGGCTGTAGCTGAACTGGTAGAAATCCGTGCTGGAAGGGGTGGCAAACGTGTCGGGATAACGGCCCTGTTGGGTATAGATACGTTCGAGGGCGAGTGCCTGCTCCAGCAGTTGCTGCTGCGCTTCGTAACGACGTCCCTGTTGCAGATAACCCTGATACGCTGGCAACGCGATGGCGGCGAGAATGCTGACAACCGTCATGGCGATCAACAACTCGATCAGACTAAACCCCCGGCAATGGGACCACGCCTTAAAGTCGTTCACTTATCATCCTTGGCAAGTGTTGTTATTGGTCGGCCTAAGGCCGCAGATGTGATGACTTAATAATCACAAAAAATTAACTGACTCAATTGAACAACACAAAATCGTCACACTCAATGTAAAAAAGATAGTTATGTGATCTGTTATTAATTTTTAAGCCATTTTCGCCGCCACTAATCTCGCTAAGCAAATAAAGCTAGGCCAATCGTGCCGACGACCCGTCCGTTATGCGCCCTTCTGTCGAGCCGAGATACATGGACAACAACGGAGCGAAGAGTGAAACCCGGCCGTGCAATGAAAGAGTAAAAAAAACCTTTGGCCAATTTTTGCTATCCCTGTCCGTTTCTGGCTAGTCACGGCCCCCGAGCCCCCTTACTCTTTTGCCATCTATTCCAGCAAAGCCGCCAACACCATGAATGCAAAGCCAAGCCCGGAGTCGTCACAAAATGAGGTGATCAACACCCTCAGCCGCGAACAGTGTCACGCTGCACGGCTCGCCCGCGACGCTCGCTTTGATGGCCGCTTCTTTACTGGCGTCATCTCAACCGGCATCTACTGCCGACCGGTCTGCCCGGCACGGCCGCCGCACGTGCACAATGTGCGCTACTTCCAAAGCGCCGCGGCCGCCGAGCAGTATGGACTGCGACCCTGCCTGCGCTGCCGCCCTGAGCTGGCTCCCGCCGCCCGTGGCGATCTGCCGGTTGAGCTGGCACGGCTGCTGGCACGCATCGATCGCGGCGAGCTGGCGGAAGGCACGCTCGCCAAACTGGCCACTGAGGCCGGGATCAGCGAACGCACCCTGCGCCGCCAGTTCGAGCAGCACCTCGGTGCCTCACCAAAACAGGTGGAGCAGACGCGCCGCCTGCTACTCGCGAAACGACTGCTGACTGAAACCGGGCTGCCCATTACCGACATCGCGTTTGCCGCTGGCTTTGCCAGCATCCGCCGCTTCAATGACGCCTGGCTCAACGCCTACGGACTGGCCCCGCGCACCCTTCGCCAGCAGGAAGGTTGTGACGATATGGCCGATCACAGTGCTTCAGGCCAACGTGGGGCGACTCTGACACTGCAACTGCCCTACCGCCCTCCGTATGACGTGGCGGCCATGCTGGCGTTCTATCGGCTGCGGGCGATCCCCGGGCTGGAGCGGGTGGATGGTGAGGTGTATGAGCGGCGCTACCGGGTCGGCGATCAGGTCGCACTGGTGCGCATCGCGCAGGGCAAGAGGCATAGCCTGCAACTCACCGTGCATGACCTGCCGCTCGCGGCACTGCCGGATCTGCTCTACCGGGTGCGCCGGATGTGGGATCTCGATGCCGATATGCAGCGCATCGGCGATCTGCTCGGTCAGGATCCGCTGCTCGCCCGCTTGCAGGGGCGCTGGCCCGGCGTGCGGCTGCCGGGTGGCTGGGACGAATACGAGGTGATGCTGCGCGCCATCGTCGGCCAACAGGTCTCGGTCAAGGGAGCCATCACCATACTCGGGCGACTGGTGGCGCGCACCGAGGCGCAATACGGGGTGGCGCAACTACCGACCCCCGCCCAGTTGTGCGAACTCGATCTCGACGGCATCGGCATGCCTGGCAGCCGCATTCGCACCATGCGGGGCGTGGCGCAGGCACTGGCCAGCGGCGAACTGCCCCTCACGACAGCCAGTGATGACCAGTTGCTGGCACTACCGGGCATAGGCCCCTGGACGGTCTCTTACTGGCGGCTGCGCTGCGGGCTGGATACCGATGCTTTTCCCGCCTCCGATCTGGTGCTGCAAAAGGCACTAGGAGGCGGTGCCAAGCTGCCGGTGAAAGAGGTGTTGGCGCAAAGCGCAGCATGGCAGCCGTGGCGCAGCTATGCGGCCAGCTGGCTGTGGCACGCCATGAGCGAAGCGCCCGATTTGCTGCTCCGTGCCACCAGCAACGAACAACAGCCAGATACCCAACAACAGGAGATAACACCATGATCCGCTACGATATCCTGCCGACCCGCTGCGGCGATCTGCTGGTTGCCATCAATGAATCCGGTCTGGTACACGTGGACTTTGTGGCGGGCCTGCGAGCACTGCCCGATATAAGTGGCTGGCAGCAAGATCACGAGACTCTGGCCCCCTTCCTCGCCGAATTTGACGCCTATTTTGCCGGTCGCTTGCAGCGCTTCTCCCTGCCCCTTGCCGCCCGTGGTACCGCCTTTCAGCAGGAGGTGTGGCAAGCATTGTGCGACATCCCCTACGGCGAGACCCGCAGCTACAGCGATATTGCCCGCGCCATCGGCAAACCCGATGCGGTGCGGGCGGTGGGTGCGGCGAATGGCCGCAATCCGCTCTCGATCATCGTTCCCTGCCATCGGGTGATCGGCCAGAACGGCAGCCTGACCGGCTATGCGGGGGGATTGGAGATTAAAAAAGCGCTGCTGGCACTGGAATCAGCTCGGTTTCCATTGTGACAATCCCTTGAGAGAAATAACCACATGGACAGGTAAAGGACTCGATCGCAGTGGAACCTTTTTTACATGAAAGCTGTTAGTTGAATTGGCTAAAGCCCAGAAAGATCGAAATCAACTTCGTAAAGCTTTCTTTTTGCACAGATGAACTGACCATTCTCAATGGCGCGAACATTTGACAGACTCCATGCCCAATAACCTGATTCCCAACCACTTGAACAGGCGGCAACGACCTCATTAGGCTGCCACTCATGAATCTCCTCAATATCAACGATCGCAACGGCCCTACCATAGGGGTCAATTGGCATGTCGCGAGATAAAAATACTGAGTTTTCAACAATCAAAAGATCGCGAATAGGGAGGTATTGAGGGCACCATGAGCGCACCTCCAACGTTTTCTTTCCTGAGGCTATATTTGCCCCATGCGGACTCACTATCGAAAGTGCGAGCATCAATACGTCCTTGTATTTTCCTGCCATGGTAAGAGCCAGCGTAAGGATGGGTAACATCTCTCAAGCCATTCAATGAGTTATATTGCCATTTGACAATATACTTGTCAGTCACCGCTTCAGGCTGCCCATCACATGCATTTCGCAGCGGTTGCAGTCAAAACGCAGGCGGAAGGTATCTTTACCCATCTTGAGCTCCAGCGGCTCGGCCTTGAGGCCCGGCACCTCGTTCGGGCAGAGGTTCTGGCTATAGCGGATGCAGTGCTTGGTGATCATCAGCACCACTTCCCGCTCCTCCTTGTTCGCCTCATAGGCGGGAGCGATGCGCTCCACCCCGTGTTCGCGGAAGAACTGCTCGGCGGCGCTGTTCAGCACGTTGCCAAGGTAGGAGAGGCGGTGCTGGGGATAGTTGATATCCCGCAGGGCGATACGTCTCTCGGGGCGCTGGTAGCTGGCCACCCGCGCCGCCTCGAGCGCGGCGATACCATCCCGGCGCAAACCGTTGAGCTGTGATGCGGCGATAAATAGCGGCCTCGTTACTGCCAACTCAATCTTGCGGGCCACAAACAGGGTATTGCCGAGTTTACCGAGCTGATCCCGCGCCTGTTGCAGCGCCCGCTCCGGATTATCCGCAGGCTGTTTGTCGCAAGGCAAAGTCACCGCGGCACTGATGCCCTGCTCGTCGGTGAGGGTGAGGCTCACGCCCTCATCGCACTCTGCCAGCACCATATCGACCCGGATGCGGCGATCCGCGCTCGCCTTCTCCAGTATCTTGCTGAACGCCTGATCGTGGTTGCGGTAGATTTCGGTCCCCACCTTTAGCCCCGGCATGCGTTCTGACAGGAGTAACTGCTTACCTTCTACTTTGTTGAGGCGCATCCCCACCAGCTCGTTGTTCGGCTTGAAGAAGCCCAAACCGTCACCGTTGTTGAGGGTGACCTGTTTGCCGTCAATCTCGATACCGTCACGGGTCACCTTGGTGACACGCCCCAGCGGCTCACCCACATATTTCGGGCTCTTGGTGGAGTCGATCCCCTGCTGGCGGCCATGGAGGAAGTAGTCTGTGCTGCCGCGGTTGAAGCTCTTCTTGGGGTCTGGTGTGAAGCTGTAGCTGCAACGACCCGCAGAGGCGGCAACCAAATCGGAGCGGCTATCCAGAATGGCGTCGAGCTTCTGGCGATACCAGGCGGTAACGTTCTTGACGTAGTCGAGTCCCTTGAGTCGCCCTTCAATCTTGAAGGAGCGGATCCCCGCCTCGATCAAGGCCTCCAGGTTGTCGGTCTGATCCATATCCTTGAGTGACAGCAGGTGGCTGTCGGCCACCAGCACTTCACCATCCGGCTTTTGCAGCGAGCAGGGCAGACGGCAGAACTGGGCACACTCGCCGCGATTGGCACTGCGGCCGGTACGGGCATGGCTGATATTGCACTGGCCGCTGTAGGAGACACAGAGCGCACCGTGGATAAAAAACTCCAACTGCACATTGGTCGCTGCACTGATCTCGCGGATCTGCGCAAGAGACAGTTCGCGCGCCAGCACCACCTGAGAGAAACCCACATCCTGCAGAAACTTCACCTTCTGTGGCGTGCGGTTGTCGGTCTGGGTACTGGCATGGAGCGCGATGGGAGGCAAATCCAGCGCCAGCAGTCCCATATCCTGCACGATGAGCGCATCGGCACCGGCTTCGTAGATCTGGTGGGTCAGCCGCCGGGCCTGCTCCAGCTCATGATCGTGCAGCAGGGTGTTGAAAGCGACAAAGACCTGGGCGCCGAAACGGTGGGCGTGGCGCGCCAGCGCCTCGATATCCTCGATGGAGTTGCCCGCCGCACTGCGGGCGCCAAAGGCTGGGCCACCCATATAGACGGCATCGGCACCATGGTTGATGGCTTCTATGCCGTAGGCGAGGTTCTTGGCCGGAGCCAGCAGCTCCAACCGGTTATTGTGGCTTAAAGGGTGCTTGTTCTGGTGCATGGTCTCGGGATCAGGGCGGACAGCAAATGGGCGCTACTCTAGCCCATTCACCACCCGCATGCCTTGATCCCGCTTAAGGTATCCGCAAAATGCAGGATTAGATAACCACCTTGAGTGCCAGCCCGAGCAGCACCAGCCCGCTCACCTTGTCGATGACAAAGGATTTGGCTTTAAGCCACGCCAGCACGGGCCCGCGCGAGAGCACCAGCGCCACCAGCACGTACCAGACGGCATCGATCCCGCCCGCGGTGAGCATCATGATGCCCCCTTCGCTCCAGCCGGTATCGGCCCGCACAAACTGGCTGAACAGGGCGATGAAGAAGACCGCCAGCTGGGGATTGAGGAAGGCAACCATAAAACCTTCAAAGGCCCCCTGCCGACCGCGCAGTTGATGCACCTCTTCATTCGCTTCACTACTGGCAGGCTTTGCCAGCAGGGCTTTCACCCCGAGCCAGGCAAGAAATGCGGCGCCGCCGTAGCGGATCAGATCAAACAGGAGCGGAGTCTGGGTGATCAGAATGGAGAGGCCAAGCGCGGTGACCAGCGCATAGATACCAACCCCGAAGCCATGACCTAGCGCAGTGGCGACACCATGCCCCTGCCCGCCCTGCACCGTGTTGCGGATGATCAGCGCCAGACTCGGCCCCGGGCTGATGGCCCCCATCACGCAGATTGCGGCCAGTGCCAGCCAACTCGTCAGTTCCATGCTTTTCCTCTTTTATGCTCAATATGATGACCTGCACTCAGGGTACGGGCTGAGCCATTATGCCAGTAGTGAAAGTTATGAATAGATTCCATAACCAATGGCTATGGCACTACACAACTGACTGCGGCTAACCGCCGAGACCGAGCAGCTTGCGACTCTCGCCGACGGTACGTTGCAGGTGATCCCGCAGGAATGGGTAGGCCAGCTCGCGAAACCAGCGGTGGGCCGGATCCTGATGGTGGCGCTGATGCCACAGCAGATGATACTGCTGGTCGCGGGTAGCAAATGGCAGATCGACAAAGGTGAGCTCATGGCCGCAGGAGAGCTGCCAGGCGATATGGGCCGGGGTGGTCATCAGGCAATCGGTGCGTAGCAACACCTCCACCGCCGCCTGAAAGAAGGGCACCCGGGCAAACCAGCGCCGACTCACTCCCTGCGGCGCCAACACCTGCTCAACCGGGCTGTCCTTGTCGCCTCCCCCGCTCACCTGCAGGTGAGGCCAGGCGAGATAGTCATCGAGACTCAGCCCCTTGCCTGCCAGCGGATGGTGACGTCCCATCAGCACCGCCAGCCGATCTTCCCCCTGATGCAGACCGCGGATCTGCTCCGGTACCTGCTCGGTGATGGTAGAGACCAGATCCAGCTCGGACTGCCACAACTGCGGCAGCTGACGTTTGTCCCACAGGCTGTACTCCAGCGCCGCCAACGGCGCCTCGTTGGCGAGCGCGGCACAGATATCGGGCAGGATATGCTGGGCCACATAATCGGAGGAGGCGAGCCGAAATACCCGCTCGCAGCGGCTCGGGTCAAATCCGGGCGCCTCGTAGAGCCGCTCCAGCGCACCGAGAGAATCCGCCAGCTGGGCGGCCAACAGTTCGGCCCGTGGCGTCAGCAGCCAGCGTTGCCCCTCCCGCACCAGCAACTCGTCGTCAAACTCGCTGCGCAACTGGGCAAGCTGCTTGCTGATAGAGGGCTGACTCAGGTGCAACAGCTCGGCGGCGCGGCTGATATTGCGGGTCTCCAGCAGCACCTTGAGGGTCGGCAACAAGTTGAGATTGGCTCTGAGCAAGGAGATACCCTCATCGGTGGTAAAACGCCTATCTTAGGGCAGAGGAGTCCCGCGTTTTAAGCAAAATTTCCAGCCATGCTCAGCACGTTGCGACCCTTTCCTGCTAGATGGCGCAGCCACTTGCCCAGCACATAACCATGACCACAAGATGACAGTGGTTGTCTCGTACGGCATAATTGCACGATTTTCCGCCCGCGGGCGATCCACTTTGAGAAGCGGTAACAAGATGAAATACGCCAATATCACCGGCTGGGGCAAATGCCTGCCTCCCTCCGTGCTGACCAACGACGACCTCAGCACCATCATGGATACGTCAGACGAGTGGATCTATCCGCGCACCGGCATCAAGGCCCGCCGGATCTCCCACGTCAGTACCTCGGATCTCGCCACCCTGGCCGGTCGCCGCGCACTGGCCTGCGCCGGTCTGGAAGCGAGCGATCTCGATGGCATCATCCTGGCCACCGCCACCCCGGACAACCTGCTGCCAAGCGCTGCATCTGCGGTGCAGAAGAAACTGGGCGCCGTCAACGCCGCCGTGTTCGACCTCAACGCGGCCTGCACCGGTTTCGTCTACTCCCTCTCCGTCGCCACCTCGCTGGTGCAGACCGGGATGATGAAGAAGGTGCTGGTGATTGGCGCCGAGCGCCTCACCTACCTGCTGGACTGGGCACGCCGCGATACCGCCGTGCTGTTTGGCGATGGTGCCGGTGCCGTGGTGATCGAGGCGAGCGAGCAGGAGTGTGGCCTGATCGCCAACAAACTGGGCTGTGACAGCGAAGCGCGGGAGATCCTGCACGTTCCGAACTTCGGTACCGATCGGGTGCGTTTTGCCGATATCGATGGGCTGTTCACCTTCAACTTCGAAGGGCCGGAGATCTTCAAACGCGCCGTGCGCGGCATGGGTGAAGCCACCAGCACTGTGCTGGCTCAGGCCGGTATTGCACCGGAGCAGGTCGACCTGATCGTGCCGCACCAAGCCAATATCCGCATCATCGAGACCCTCGCCAAACGGATGAATGCGCCGATGGAGAAGGTGATGGTCAACATCGAAAATTACGGCAACACCTCCGCTGCCACTGTGCCCATCGCCCTGTGTGAAGCGCTGGAGCAGGGGCGCGTAAAGCCGAACTCCTATCTGCTGACCGCCGCTTTCGGTGCCGGCCTGACCTGGGGCGCCGCCATCATCAAGTGGGGCGATCGCGTCACCCCCATCAAGGTGTGCGACGCCGAACTGCCCCCCTGTGGTCAAAGTGCGCTGGAGCTGATTGCCCACGCAGTGGAAGGTTGCCAGAAGGCTCACGCCAACGAGGCGTGATCCTCATCAGGAGCCTGGATCCTCAGGCTCCTTCTCTCCTGTTCATCCCCACCTGGCTCTGCCCCCCAGTTCGCAAGCCGCCATCTTCACCAAATCCGTTTCCTCACGCACCTATAAGCACCATAAAAAAGTCCGGCTCCCCAAGGGGAGCCGGACTTTTTACATCAACCGGAACCGATCCGGTATCAGGCGAGCAGATTACTCTGCAGCAGGCGCTTCTTCAGCGGCCGGAGTGGCGTTAGCAGCCGCTTCGGTCGGGGCGTTAGCTTCCTTGATGGAGAGACGTACCCGGCCCTGACGGTCCACTTCCAGTACCTTCACCTTGACCACGTCACCGATGGTCAGGTGGTCAGCCACGTTCTGTACGCGCGCATCGGTGATCTGGGAGATGTGTACCAGACCATCTTTGCCCGGCAGAATGTTGACGAATGCACCGAAATCGGCCAGACGAACAACTTTACCTTCATAGATGCGGTTCACTTCGATCTCGGCAGTGATGGCCTCGATGCGACGAATCGCTTCCATGGCAGCTTCGTTGGCCACGGCGGAGATACGTACAGTACCGTCATCATCCAGCTCGATGTTGGTGCCGGTCTCTTCGGTCAGCGCACGGATCACGGAACCACCCTTACCGATCACGTCCTTGATCTTCTCAGGATTGATCTTGATGGTGTGGATACGCGGTGCGAAATCGGAGATCTGGGCACGGGGAGCCTGGATGGCTTCATCCATCACTTTCAGGATGTGCAGACGAGCGCCACGAGCTTGCTTCAGCGCAATCTCCATGATCTCTTTGGTGATGCCTTCGATCTTGATGTCCATCTGCAGCGCGGTCACACCTTCGGTGGTACCGGCTACTTTGAAGTCCATGTCGCCCAGATGATCTTCGTCACCCAGAATGTCGGACAGCACGACGAAACCTTCTTCTTCCTTCACCAGGCCCATGGCGATACCGGCAACGGAGGCCTTGATCGGCACACCGGCATCCATCAGCGCCAGAGAGGAACCACAGACAGACGCCATGGAGGAGGAACCGTTGGACTCGGTGATTTCAGAGACCACGCGCACCACGTACGGGAACTCGGCGGCGCTCGGCATTACGGCAGCAACACCGCGCTTGGCCAGACGGCCGTGACCGATTTCACGACGCTTCGGGCTACCCATCATGCCGGTCTCACCGACGCAGTATGGCGGGAAGTTGTAGTGCAGCATGAAGCGATCGGCACGGTTGCCGGTCAGCTCGTCGATGTTCTGGGCATCACGCTCGGTACCCAGAGTGGCGACCACGATGGCCTGGGTTTCACCACGGGTGAACAGGGCAGAACCGTGGGCACGGGGCAGAATACCGGTACCTACGCTCAGGGCGCGGATCATTTCCGGGTCACGACCATCGATACGCGGCTCACCACGTACTACGCGGCCACGAACAATGCGGCTTTCCAGGCTGTGGAACTCTTCGCCGATCTTCTTGGCATCTTCTTCTACGCCGGAGGCGATAACTTGCTCAACCACACGACCCTTGATGGCAGCGATGGTTTCGTAACGAACAGCCTTCTCGGTGATGCGGTAGGCTTCACCCAGCTCGGCGCTCGCCAGCTCGGCAACCTTGGCTTTCAGCGCTTCGTTGACGGCAGGAGCAGTCCAGTCCCACGGCTTGGTACCGACAGCAGCAGCAAACTCGTTGATCGCATTGATCACAGTCTGCATCTGGTCATGACCGTATACCACGGCGCCCAGCATTACCTCTTCGGAGAGGATGGCCGCTTCGGACTCAACCATCAGTACCGCGTTGGCAGTGCCGGCAACTACCAGGTCCAGATCGCTCTGCGGCAGCTCGGTAGTGGTCGGGTTCAGCACATACTGACCATTCATGTAACCCACGCGAGCAGCGCCGATCGGGCCGCCAAACGGGATACCGGAGATAGCCAGTGCAGCAGAGGCACCGATCATGGCAACGATGTCGGGAGATACGGCCGGATTCACGGACATGACGGTGGCAACCACCTGAACCTCATTGAGGAAGCCTTCCGGGAACAGCGGACGAATAGGACGGTCGATCAGACGGGAGATGAGGGTCTCGCCTTCGCTCGGACGGCCTTCACGACGGAAGAAACCACCCGGGATACGACCAGCAGCATAGGTACGCTCCTGGTAGTTGACGGTCAGCGGGAAGAAATCACGGCCGTGATCGGCCTCTTTCTTACCGACTACGGTCACAAATACGCAGGTATCGTCCATGCTGACCATAACGGCCGCAGTGGCTTGACGGGCCATCACACCGGTTTCCAGAGTGACGGTGTGTTGACCGTACTGGAATGACTTTACAATAGGATTCACGTGAATTTCCTTTTTACAATTTGGCTCTTTAAATTCGCGCACAAGTATACTTGATTCGATGCAAAAGGTAAGCGGCGACGCGAATTCTGTGAGGCAGGCAATAGCTTGAAGCACAATAAAAAAGGGGAACCTGACGGTTCCCCTTTTTTGCGAAATCTGATGGTCGATTAACGACGCAGACCCAGCTTGGCGATCAGAGCAGCGTAACGCTGAACATCTTTACGCTTCAGGTAGTCCAGCAGCTTACGACGCTGGGAAACCATGCGCAGCAGACCGCGACGACCGTGGTGGTCCTTGGAGTGCTCTTTGAAGTGACCTTGCAGATGGTTGATCTGGGCGGTCAGCAGGGCAACTTGCACTTCGGGGGAACCGGTGTCGTTGGCGCAACGGGCGTTATCAGCAACGATTTGAGCTTTGATCTCAGCATTTAGAGACATGTGTGTACTCCAATAGAGTGTTTAAAGGTTCACAGCCAATCTCTAATTCAGCCGTGAAATGAGGGCGGTATCATAATCGTCCAGAACACTTTACGCAATCAGAAAGCGTCTGGATACCGCCCGAGGATCACTCCTCGTCACGATCATCGTGATAACGCACCAGTCGCTTGGGGGCGACCCGGCCATCATCATCGATCTCGCCAACCCCGATGAACTCGCGCTCCGAGCCGACCGTCATGCGAACCTGACCGCTTTGCGGCGCACCCGCCACCTGTACGGCCTGCCCCTGATTCACATAGGCAGCCACGACGGCCAGCATGTTCACCTCGGGCAGGGATGCAACGGCGGTATCCATTGGCAGCAGCAGAGGATCCAGCTGCTCGCGCGGCGGAATACTCTCGGCCTTGGCCTGCTCGAAGATGCACTCGAGTTGCTCCAGAGTCAGCATCCGTTCATACGGGTAGCTAGCCACCTGGGTACGGCGCAGTTGGGTAACGTGAGCACCACAGCCCAGTACTTCACCCAGATCATCCACCAGCGAGCGAATATAAGTACCCTTGCTACAGTGCACTTCGAGGCGCACTTCATCCCCTTCAAAGCTCAGCAGTTTGAGCTCGAAGATGGTGATGGGGCGGGCTTCCCGCTCGATCTCGATACCTTCACGGGCATATTCGTAGAGCGGACGACCATTGTGCTTGAGGGCAGAGTACATGGATGGTACCTGCATGATGGGGCCACGGAACTGGTCCAGTGCCTCGATCAGCGTACCGACAGCCACGTTCACCGGACGAGTGGAGACCACTTCACCGTCGGAGTCGCTGGTGTTGGTGCGCTCACCCAGCTTGGCAGTCACCTCATAGCGCTTGTCCGCATCCAGCAGATATTGGGAGAACTTGGTGGCTTCCCCCAGGCAAATGGGCAACATGCCGGTTGCCAGCGGGTCCAGGGCGCCGGTATGGCCGGCCTTGGCGGCGTTGTAGATCCGCTTGACCTTCTGCAACACATCGTTGGAGGTCAGTCCGGTTGGCTTGTCCAGCAGCAGAATGCCGTGTACGTCACGCCCCTTGAAACGACGTCTACGAGACATCTCAGGCTTTATCCTCTGTATCATCCGCAGCGACATCAGCATCGTCTTCACGGCCGGATTCGGCCATGCGACGCTTGTCTTCGCGGATGGTGTTGGTCACCAGATTGGAGAGGCGCATCCCCTCGACCAGGGTCTGGTCATAGAAGAAACGCAGTTCGGGCACTACACGCAAACGCATCGCGCTGCCCAGCAGGCTGCGAATGTAGCCTGCGGCTTCGGTCAGCGCCTTGAGCCCTTCCTTGATACGCTCGGCATCATTTTCCAACTGCAAGAAGGTGACATACACCTTGGCATAATTGAGGTCACGGGACACTTCCACATCGGAAACGGTCACCATGCCGATGCGCGGGTCTTTCACCTCACGCTGCAGAATAAGCGCGATTTCACGCTGGATCTGCTGTCCGACCCGACGGGTCCGGCTGAATTCTTTAGGCATATTCTATCCTGCGATAAAAGGGGGCCGCGGCCCCCTATTTCACTCTGACTCCAGGTTTACAGAGTACGTTGGATTTCAACGGTCTCATAAACTTCGATCTGGTCGCCTTCGCGCACGTCGTTGTAGTTCTTGACTGCGATACCACACTCGTAGCCGTTGCGAACCTCGTTGACGTCATCCTTGAAGCGACGCAGGGATTCCAGCTCGCCTTCATAGATAACCACGTTGTCACGCAGAACGCGAATACGGTTGGAACGCTTGACCACACCTTCGGTAACCATACAGCCGGCAACCGCGCCGAACTTCGGCGACTTGAAGACGCTACGCACTTCAGCCAGACCGATGATCTCCTGACGATACTCAGGGGCCAGCTTGCCGCTCATGGCCTGCTTCACTTCGTCGATCAGGTCATAGATGACGGAGTAATAACGCAGATCCAGGCTCTCGGATTCGATGACCTTGCGTGCAGAAGCATCGGCACGGACGTTGAAGCCCACCAGGATGGCGCTGGAAGCTGCTGCCAGGGTCGCGTCGGTTTCGGTGATACCACCTACGCCGGAACCCACGATCTTCACCTTCACTTCGTCGGTAGAGAGCTTGACCAGCGCATCGCAGATCGCTTCCACAGAACCCTGTACGTCGGCCTTGATCACCACGTTCACTTCGGACACTTCGCCCTCAGTCATGTTGGCGAACATGTTTTCCAGCTTGGCCTTCTGCTGGCGAGCCAGCTTGACTTCGCGGAACTTGCCCTGACGGTAGAGCGCCACTTCACGGGCTTTCTTCTCGTCACGGACAACGGTGGCTTCGTCACCAGCAGAGGGAACACCGGACAGACCCAGGATTTCCACCGGCAGCGACGGACCTGCAGCCTTAATCTCGCGACCCAGTTCATCACGCATGGCACGAACACGGCCGTACTCCAGGCCACACAGAACGATGTCACCCTGACGCAGGGTACCTTCTTGTACCAGCACGGTCGCAACCGGACCACGACCTTTATCCAGGAAAGATTCGATCACGACACCGTTGGCCATGCCATCAACGACCGCTTTCAGCTCGAGCACTTCAGACTGGATCAGAATGGCTTCCAGCAGATCGTCGATACCCTGGCCGGATTTGGCAGATACGTGCACGAACTGGCAGTCTCCACCCCAATCTTCGGACATGACGTTGTAACGGGCCAGTTCGGTCTTGACGCGATCAGGATCCGCTTCCGGCTTGTCAATCTTGTTGACCGCAACAACTAGCGGCACACCGGCAGCCTTGGCGTGCTGGATCGCTTCGATGGTTTGCGGCATCACGCCGTCGTCAGCTGCAACAACCAGCACCACGATATCGGTCGCCTTGGCACCACGAGCACGCATGGAGGTAAATGCAGCGTGACCCGGGGTATCCAGGAAGGTGATCATGCCACTGTCGGTCTGAACGTGGTAAGCACCGATGTGCTGGGTAATACCACCGGCTTCGCCAGCGGCAACCTTGGCTTTACGGATATAGTCGAGCAGCGAGGTCTTACCGTGGTCAACGTGACCCATGATGGTCACGACCGGGGCACGCGGCTTGGCTTCAGAGGTTTCGTCACGATCGTTCAGTACCGCCTCTTCCAGCTCATTCTCACGACGCAGTACAACCTTGTGACCCATCTCCTCGGCGACCAGTTGAGCAGTCTCCTGGTCGATCACCTGGTTGATGGTGGCCATGGCGCCCATCTTCATCATCGCCTTGATGACTTCAACGCCCTTGACGGCCATCTTGTTGGCCAGTTCGGCCACAGTGATGGTCTCACCGATAACCACGTCGCGGTTGACCACTGCGGCCGGCTTGTTAAAGCCGTGCTTCATGGCATTCGGCATAGCGACCTTGCCACGTTTCCCCTTGCGGGCACGCGGGTCACGGGAGTTGCGGTCATTGCGATCATCGTCGCGGCGACCAGCTTTCTTCGGTGCCTTGGCAGCAGCGGCAGTGCGGCGGCTACTCTCTTCTTTCCGATCCAACTCGTCTTCTGCAGCTTGTGCATGCTTGTTAGTGGTCAGATGGTAGTCGCTGCTCTCTTTGGCACGAGCGGCCTCTTCTTCAGCCCAACGGGCTGCGTTCTGTTCCGCCATGAGACGAGCCTCTTCGGCTTTCTTCGCGGCGAGTTCTTCAGCTTTTTGCAAAGCTGTTTGTTCCTGTTGGCGCTTCAGTTCTTCTGCTTCGCGCTTGGCCATCTTTTCTGCCTCTTGCTGAGCTGTGCTACTGGCTGCTTTGGCGGGCTGTTGAGCCTGTCGAGCCTTCTGTTGTGCCTCGATCCGCGCCTTTTCCTCAGCTTCACGACGAGCCTGCTCAGCCTCACGGCGAGCCTTCTCTTCAACTTCGAGGCGAGCCTTCTCTTCGGCTTCGCGACGAGCTGTTTCTTCTGCTTCCAAACGCGCTGTTTCCTCGGCTTCCGCCTGGCGCTGTTCTTCTTCCAGCGCCGAGCGTCTTACATAGGTGCGAGACTTGCGAACTTCTACCTGCACTTCTTTATTCTTGCCGCCAGTCCCTTGCACACTGATGGTGCTCTTGGTCTTGCGCTGTAAAGTCATGCGAGCAGGAGCGGTGATCTCATCACCCCCATGCTGTTTCTTCAGGTGTGCCAGCAGAGCCTGCTTCTCGGACTCGCTGACCATGTCGTCGGCCTTGCTCTTGCTGATACCGGCATCGACAAATTGCTGGAGAAGACGATCAACCGGTGTGTCGATGTCAGTGGCAAGTTGTTTGACTGATACTTCTGCCATTCATTTTCCTCCGCTTGATCTTAACTAGACTGCTCTTCTCCGAACCAACAGATATTGCGAGCAGCCATAATGAGCTCACCCGCCTTCTCGGCAGTCAGCCCTTCAATACCAGCAAGGTCATCAATACCTTGCTCAGCCAAATCTTCCAGGGTACCCACACCGCGGCCCGCCAAAGCGTAAGCCAGTTCACGGCTCAGACCGTTCAGAGTAAGCAGCTCTTCGGACGGCTCAACACCATCAAAAGACTCCTCTTTGGCCAGCGCCTGGGTAGTCAGGGCATCTTTGGCACGCTTGCGCAGCTCTTCGACCATATCTTCATCCAGACCATCGATAGCCAGCAGCTCGTTGACCGGAACGAATGCGATCTCTTCCAAAGTGGAGAAACCCTCTTCCATCAGCAAGCTGGCGAAATCATCATCGATATCCAGGGTGCTGGTGAACAGGTTCATGATGCGGTCGTTTTCTGCCTGGTGCTTGGCACGCATGTCCTCAACGGTCATCACGTTCAGCTCCCAACCGGTCAGCTGAGAGGCCAGACGCACGTTCTGACCATTACGGCCGATGGCCTGCGCCAGGTTGGCCGCTTCCACGGCGATATCCATGGTGTGGTTGTCTTCATCAACAATGATGGAGGCCACATCGGCAGGCGCCATGGCATTGATCACGTACTGGGCCGGATTGTCATCGAACAGCACGATATCTGCACGCTCACCGCTCAGTTCGGCAGAGACCGCTTGCACACGGGCACCACGCATACCGATACAGGCACCGATCGGATCGATACGACGATCGTTGGTCTTCACCGCGATCTTGGCGCGGGAACCCGGATCACGGGCAGCACCCATGATTTCGATCATCTCTTCACCGATCTCCGGTACTTCGATGCGGAACAGCTCTTTCAGGAAATCAGGGCTGGAGCGGCTGACGAACAGCTGGGAACCGCGGGCTTCCGGACGCACCGCATAGAGCAGGCCACGGACACGATCGCCTGGACGGAAGGTTTCGCGGGGCAGCATGTCATCACGGAAGATCACGGCTTCGGCATTGCTGCCCAGATCTAGGATCACGTTGTCGCGGTTGCTCTTCTTGACCACGCCACTGATGATGGTGCCTTCTTTGTCCTTGAACTGGTCAACGACTTGTGAACGCTCGGCTTCGCGCACTTTCTGCACGATAACCTGCTTGGCAGTCTGAGTGGTGATACGGTCAAAGGTCACCGAGTCGATCTGATCTTCAACATACTCACCGATCTGGATTTCCGGCTGCTCGATCTGGGCGGCCTCCAGAGTAATTTCGGCGTAGGGGTTCTCCATTGCGGCTTGATCCGCAATGACGACCCAACGGCGATAAGTGTCGTAGTCACCGGTCTTGCGATCGATTTCGACCCGAACTTCAATCTCGCCTTCATATTTCTTCTTGGTCGCAGTCGCCAGCGCAGTCTCCAGAGCCTGGAAAATCTTCTCGCGGGGCACCGCCTTCTCGTTGGACACTGCGTCAACGACCAGCAAAATCTCTTTATTCATATCCGATAGCCTCGTTAACCAAAGTTCGGCACAATGTTTGCTTTTTGGATATTGGTGAAAGCCAACACTTCGTCCTTACCATCTACCGTCAGAGTGATCATGTCGCCCTGAACGGCTTTGATTACGCCTTTGAACTTGCGGCGGTTGTTTGTTGCCATCCGAAGCGTTACCGCCGCCTCTTGGCCAACGTATTTTTCGAACTGGGCAACCTTGAACAGAGGGCGATCCAGACCCGGGGAAGATACCTCGAGGTAATACTCCTCGGTGATGGGATCTTCAACATCCATGATGGCGCCAACCTGGTGGCTAACCTCAGCACAGTTCTCAACGGTCACGCCCTGCTCGCCGTCAATGTAGACGCGCAAGGTGGAGTGTTTACCCGCACGGATAAACTCGATACCCCAAAGTTCAAAACCCAAGGCAACCACCGGAGCCTCGAGCAGATCGGTCAAACGTTGTTCCAACGTAGCCAAAGTCACCCTCCGAAAAACAAAAAAAGGGCATAAAGCCCAGATAGATATCGATTCAGAGTAAATTGCACATAACAAAAAGCCCCGATGTCAAATCGGGGCTTGGCGCTTTACCCTGATTGTCGCCTCGCAGCGACCGCCTTCCTGAGCGTAGGAAATGCGTGAAATTTGGTTGCGGGGGCCGGATTTGAACCGACGACCTTCGGGTTATGAGCCCGACGAGCTACCATGCTGCTCCACCCCGCGTCCGAAATCGTGCGAGATTATAGCCATTTCACTCTCTCGATACAAGACTGACTGGCTATAATACACTCGGCTACCCGAGCTCACTACTTAATTGGTGCCGTGGGCGGGACTCGAACCCGCACACCCTAGAGCACTACCCCCTCAAGATAGCGTGTCTACCAATTCCACCACCACGGCAAAACTCACTTACTGTGGAACGTCAGTATCTTTGTTTACTGGCGTTTTGCTCTGCTCAACCTGTTGGGTTTGTTGCAGATTTTCCCACTCACTACCCTGTTTTACCTTGTTGCTGGACATAGAGCCAAGCACCAAGCTAATAACGAAAAACAGAGTAGCCAAAATTGCTGTTGTTCGGGTCAGGAAACTGCCTGATCCACCGGAGCCGAATACTGTGTTCGATGCCCCTGCGCCGAAGGAGGCGCCCATATCAGCCCCTTTACCTTGCTGAATCATCACCAGACCAATCAGAGCCAGTGAAACCAGCAGATAAACGACTAAAAGAATCTCGTACATTTAACTTGCACCCTTTGCCGCTTCAACAATTCCTAAAAACGCATCGCTATCGAGGCTTGCTCCGCCAATCAGTCCGCCATCAATGTCGGGCTGGGCAAACAAATCTCTCGCGTTGCTCGGCGTTACGCTCCCACCATAGATGATTCTAACTTTCTCACCTATTACCGGAGTATCCTCCGCCAAGCGACCACGTATAAAGGAATGAACCTCTTGTGCCTGCTCGGGTGTGGCGCATTTACCTGTACCTACAGCCCAAATCGGCTCGTAGGCGATGATAGCATTATCGAAAGCCATCGCGCCATTTTTCTCTATGACGATATCCAGCTCTTCAGCGATCACCTCGAAGGCTCTTCTCGCCTGCCTCGCCGCACCTGATTCACCTAAACAGAGGATGGGAATCAAGCCTGCCGCTCTGGCTGCCGCAAACTTCTCTGCGACGATAAAACTGGTCTCACCAAAGAGACGCCTGCGCTCGGAGTGCCCTACCAATACGTAACGACACCCTGCCTCAACCAGCATCTGACACGAGATTTCTCCCGTGTAAGCACCAGTTGCGTGCTGACTCACATTCTGAGCCCCCAACTTTATTGCTTTCTGCTCATTGAGCAGTGAAGCACTAAAGTCGAGATGCACATGGGAAGGGCAGAGAACCACATCTACTTTTCCGTCAACGCCGTTCAGGCACTGACTCGTAAACTGCTCTAACTGCGACCTACTACCGTGCAACTTCCAGTTGGCTGCTACAAACGGCTTGCGATGTCCCATCGGCAACTCCCTTGCGAAAGCGGGGCTGATAATATCCAGAGGATGCTCAGCTGACAAGTGCTATTTTTAAATTTTTGAATCGATTGAACAAGATACAACCAGGGCGGCTAAAAAGCCGCCCTGGTTGTTCATTAAAACGCCGATTCAACCTGCTTGGCGATGCGCTGAGCCATGTCACGCACCTGCTGTTCATGCTCCCCTTCGACCATGACCCGGATCAGCGGTTCGGTACCTGATTTACGCAACAGTACACGACCACGACCAGCCAGCTCCTGTTCCACCTTGGCAACCTCAGCCATGACAGCATCAGCGGCCAGCGGATCCTTGCCTTCGGCAAAACGCACATTCACCAAAACTTGCGGGAACTTGCTCATGCCGGAGCGCAGCTTGGCCAGCGGCATCTCGGCACAACGCATAGCGGTGAGCACCTGCAAAGCAGCCACGATGCCATCCCCGGTGGTAGTCTGATCCAGACAGATAATGTGACCAGAGTTCTCGCCACCGATGCGCCAGCCCTTCTCTTCCATCATCTCCAACACGTAGCGGTCACCCACCTTGGCACGAGCAAACGGAATCCCCAGAGTTTGCAGCGCCAGCTCCAGACCCATGTTGGCCATCAGGGTGCCGACGACACCGCCTTTGAGGCGACCGTTGCGCAGGGCATCGCGGGCGATGATGTAGAGGATCTCGTCGCCATCGATAAGATAACCGGTGTGATCCACCATGATCAGACGGTCGCCATCACCATCAAAGGCAACCCCCAAATCGGCCTTGCACTCCAGCACCTTGGCAACCAGTGCGTCAGGCGCAGTCGAACCGACACCATCGTTAATATTGAGGCCATCCGGGGCACAGCCCATGGTGATCACTTCGGCGCCCAGCTCGCGGAATACCGATGGCGCAATGTGGTAAGTAGCACCATGGCCGCAATCCACCACCATTTTCACCCCTTCCAAATTCATGTGAGAAGGAAAGGTGCTCTTGCAGAATTCGATATAGCGGCCAGCTGCATCATCAATGCGCACCGCTTTGCCAAGCTCGGCAGACTCGACACACTTGAGCTCGTGATCCAGTTCGGCCTCGATAGCCAGCTCGACATCATCGGGCAGCTTGGTACCATCGGCAGAGAAAAACTTGATGCCATTATCGTAAAAGGGGTTGTGGGAGGCACTGATGACGATGCCGGCCTCGGCACGGAAGGTGCGAGTCAGGTAGGCGACCGCCGGTGTGGGCATGGGCCCCATCAAAATGGCTTTGAGGCCTGCCGCAGAGAGCCCGGCCTCCAGTGCAGACTCCAGCATATAGCCAGAGATGCGGGTATCTTTGCCAATCAACACCTTTTTGGTGCCCTTCTTGGAGAGCACCTTGCCGGCCGCCCAACCTAGTTTCATCACGAAATCAGGAGTGATCGGATATTCGCCAACTTTGCCGCGCACACCATCGGTACCGAAATACTTTCTTGCCATTGTCTGTTCTCTTTATTATCTGGAAATAAAATCTTGTCCCGTCATTGCCTGCCAGCCGACGCGCAATACATCCATGGTCTCCCTTACATCGTGCACTCTGATGATGCGGGCCCCATGCTGCATACCGATAAGGGCACATGCCAGGCTGCCCGCCAGACGCTCCTCCACAGGACGGCCCAGCAGGTTGCCTATCATAGACTTTCGCGACATCCCCACCAATAGCGGTAAGCCATAATCAAGTAGCGTCTTCTGAGCCGCCAACAGCTGATAGTTGTGCGCCAGAGTCTTGCCAAAGCCATATCCCGGATCCAGCAACAGCTCTTCGCGCTTGATCCCGACCGCCAGACAAGCCGCAATGCGTTCATCAAAAAAGGCGCGCACCTCCCCGATCAGGTCGTCATAGTGGGGCTCGACCTGCATGGTTCTCGGCTGCCCCTGCATATGCATCAGGCAGACAGGGACGGCAGCCTCGGCCGCTGCCTGCAGTGCTCCCGGCTCTTGCAGTGCCCGCACGTCGTTGATCAGATGGGCACCGACCTTGCAGCCCTCCCGCATCACTGCCGCTTTGGAAGTATCGAGGGAGATCATCACCTCCAGTTCGGCAGCCATCCGCTCAACCACGGGGATGACCCTGTCCAGCTCCTCCTGCTCACTCACATCAGGCGCACCAGGGCGGGTTGACTCGCCACCAATGTCGATAAGGGTCGCACCCTCAGAGACCATCTGCCGCGCATGGGCCATTGCCCGTTCAAACTGGTTGAAATGGCCACCATCGGAGAAAGAGTCGGGCGTCACATTGAGGATCCCCATCACCTGGGGACGATCGAGAGAAAGGCTGAGCCCCTTGCTGGTTAACTGCATTTTCACGTCCATCTGATAAAGAAAAACCCCGGGCAAGCCCGGGGTTTGGAGAGTTACGATTATTTGGCCGGCGCGTCGTTGGCTTTGTCGATAGTGACATCCGCCACCGGTGCCGCCTCATCGGCCGGCTTGGCCTCGGCAGCCACAGTGGAACCGCCTTGCGGCGTATCACCATGCTCGTCATGCCAGTTGCTCGGAGCACGAACCTCGCGACGAGCCATCAGATCATCGATCTGTTTGGCATCGATAGTCTCGTACTTCATCAGCGCATCTTTCATGCTGTGTAACACATCCATGTTATCCAGCAGGATCTGCTTGGCACGATCATAGTTACGATCAATCACCTGCTTCACTTCTGCATCAATGACACGAGCAGTATCGTCGGACATATGCTTGGCTTTGGCCATGCTGCGACCGAGGAATACCTCGCCATCTTCTTCCGCGTAGAGCATGGGGCCAAGACGCTCGGACATACCCCACTGGGTCACCATCTTGCGGGCGATGTCGGTCGCACGCTCAATATCGTTGGAAGCACCGGTCGATACTTTCTCGGCGCCGTAGATCAGCTCTTCTGCCAGACGACCGCCGTACAGGCTGGAGATCATCGACTCCAGATGCTGCTTGGAGTGGCTCCAGCGATCCTGCTCCGGCAGATACATGGTCACACCCAGCGCACGACCGCGAGGAATAATAGAGACCTTGTAAACCGGATCATGATCAGGCACCACACGACCGATAATGGCGTGACCGGCTTCATGATATGCAGTCATCTCTTTCTCGGACTCTTTCATCACCATGGAGCGGCGTTCTGCCCCCATCATGATCTTGTCCTTGGCCTTCTCAAACTCGGCCATAGAGACCACCCGGCGGCTCTCGCGGGCAGAGAAGAGGGCGGCTTCGTTGACCAGGTTGGCCAAATCCGCGCCGGAGAAACCGGGAGTGCCACGGGCAATCAGCGCCGGATTGACGTCATCCGCCAACGGAACTTTACGCATGTGCACTTTCAGGATCTGCTCGCGACCACGAACATCCGGCAGACCGACCACGACCTGACGGTCGAAACGGCCCGGACGCAGCAATGCCGGATCCAGTACATCAGGACGGTTAGTCGCCGCGATGACGATAATGCCTTCGTTGCCCTCAAAGCCATCCATCTCAACCAGCATCTGGTTCAGAGTCTGCTCACGCTCATCGTGACCACCGCCCAAACCGGCCCCACGCTGGCGACCGACCGCATCAATTTCATCGATGAAGATGATACAGGGAGAAGACTTCTTGGCCTGCTCAAACATATCGCGTACCCGAGAGGCACCGACCCCTACGAACATCTCGACGAAATCGGAACCCGAAATGGTGAAGAAAGGCACCTTTGCCTCCCCCGCAATAGCCTTGGCCAGCAAGGTTTTACCAGTACCGGGAGGACCAACCAGCAGCACACCGGTCGGGATCTTGCCACCCAGTTTCTGGAATTTGCTCGGGTCGCGCAGATAGTCGACCAGCTCTTTCACCTCTTCCTTGGCTTCGTCACAACCGGCGACATCGGCGAAGGTCGTCTTGATCTGATCTTCGCTCATCAGGCGAGCCTTGCTCTTGCCGAACGACATGGCACCCTTGCCACCGCCACCCTGCATCTGACGCATGAAGAAGACCCAGACACCGATCAGCAGCAGCATCGGGAACCAGGAGATGAAGATAGAGGTCAACAGAGACGGCTCTTCCGGCTTCTCGCCCATCACTTTGACATTGTGATTGAGCATATCATTGAGCAGCTGGGGATCCGGCGCAGGGATAATAGTGGTGAACCGTTCACCAGTACGCTTGACGCCATTAATGACCTTACCGTCCATCCGCACTTCACGGATCTGATCTTGGGTCACCTCTTTAACGAAGCTGGAATAGTCCAGCTGGCGACTGGTGGTATCGCTGGGGCTGAAGCTATTGAACACCGACATCAACACGACGGCGATGACCAGCCACAGGATTAAGTTTTTCGCCATGTCACTCAAATCAGTAACCTCGCAGACTGACAGTTAACGATGAAGGTTAGGGTACTACAGTTTAAAACCAGTAGCCACAATGTAGACTTCCCGTGAACGAGCGCGGGATGAGTCTGGTTTACGAATTTTGACAGCTGAGAAAAGTTGACGAATTTCATTGAGATAAGCATCAAAGCCCTCTCCCTGAAACACCTTCACCACGAAACTGCCGTTACTGCGCAACACCTGATTACACATGTCCAGTGCCAGCTCGACCAGATACATGGCACGCGCCTGATCTACCTGCTGGGTACCGCTCATGTTGGGTGCCATATCAGACATCACCACATCGACCTTGTCGGGACCGACTCGTTCCAGCAAGGCTGAAAGCACAGTTTCCTCTCGAAAGTCCCCTTGCAGGAAATCGACACCAGCAATGGGATCCATCGGCAGAATATCACATGCGATGACGCGACCCGAATCACCAACCTGTTCAACCGCGAACTGGGACCAACCACCAGGGGCTGCCCCCAAATCCACTACAGTCATGCCATGTTTCAGCAAGCGATCCTTGCCCTGGATCTCGTCAATCTTGAAAACAGCACGAGAACGCAGGCCCATTTTCTGGGCTTTTTTGACGTATTGATCGTCGAAATGTTCTTTTAACCAGCGAGTTGAACTGGGGGAACGTTTTTTCTGGGTCATGATAATCGACTTTAAAAAACCACAAGGGTTATTAGTATTAAGGGCTAAGTGGGGGTAGAATACGCCCCTTTCAACCCTGACTTATGAAGAAATTGCGATGATTCTCAACAATAAACAGAAACAGTACCTCAAGGGCCTTGCCCATAGCCTCAAGCCTGTCGTCCTGCTGGGTCAGCATGGTCTGACTGAAGGTGTACTGGCGGAGATCGATCTGGCACTGAACCATCACGAGCTGATCAAGGTTAAGGTTGCCTCTGAAGATCGCGAGATGAAACAACTGGTTATGGATGCTATCGTCCGTGAAACCGGTTCAATCAAGGTGCAAAGCATGGGCCATGTGCTGACCATTTACCGTCAAGCCAACGAACCCAAAATCCAGCTGCCCCGCAAGTAACAGGAAAGAGCATCGCTCTTTCCTTATTCCACTTCTTCCCGAGTCGCTTGCCAAAGTAGTCGCAAAGCCCTTAACCTGCGATGAATACTTCCGGACACGCATTGTGGCTCACCATCCTATTCTGACCGACGATGAGCTGGCCATGCTGCGGGACTTGGGGAGCAATCAGGACACCCATGTTCTGAGTGGTCACCTCGATGCCCCCATGCTTGGCTTGCTGCAAAAAGCCGAACACCTTGTACTCGAAGCCCGCTTCGCAGGCCATCAGCTGCGTTTTCCTCTGGCCTTTACCCAAGGGGAAGAGGGCTTCGTCGAGCCCCGGTTATCTGCACCGGTCATCAGGGAGCTGGGGTTTGCGCAACCGCGCGCCTGGCGTCTCACCCAAAAAGCCAAGCTTTGCAGCGACCTAGGCCTGTTTCAGGTGCTCAGCTTCTCCCTCAATGGCCTCATCGTGGAAAATTTGCCAATCAACATGGTGGCCGATACCCCCATCAACGGCGAGCTCTGTATCGAGCAAGAGGCCCCTCTTCCACTGCAGGGACGACTGGTAAGGCGCATCAAAGCCAATGCCGACCATGCCACCTGGGCGCTGAGCTTTCAAATGAGCGAGAGCGACATCGAACGGCTGCGCCACTGGCTGTTTCAGCGTCATCAGGACGCCTTTACCGAGGCATATCTGTCCTGATTTTTATCAACAATCATCTAGATAAAGACAAACAGGGGAGCACCAGCCCCCCTGTTTCATCATTTGTGGCATCCGCTCAGATATAAGCGACTTCCAGCACTTCGTATTCCACATCGCCAGCTGGGGTCTTGACGATGGCTACATCGTCCACTTCTTTGCCGATCAGGGCGCGGGCAATGGGGGAGTTGACGGAAATCAGGTTCTGTTTGATATCCGCTTCATCATCGCCAACGATGCGGTAAACCACCTCTTCCTCTGTCTCGCTCTTGAGCAAAGTGACGGTCGCGCCAAAGATAACACGACCATTGTTGGTCATCTTGGTGACATCGATCACCTGAGCATTGGAGAGCTTGGCTTCAATTTCCTGAATACGGCCTTCACAGAACCCCTGCTGCTCACGAGCAGCATGGTATTCGGCGTTCTCTTTCAAATCACCGTGCTCACGGGCATCGGCAATCGCTTCGATAATCTGGGGACGAAGCTCGGTCTTGAGATAATCGAGCTCTGCGCGCAGCTTCTCAGCGCCGCGAACAGTCATCGGAGTATGATTCATAGTCGAAACCTGGGTTGCTTGAAAATAGAAACTGCGGCCATCTGCAAGGAGGCCGCAGCAATCGGTTCGGATGAGGCATCTTAATATGAAGCCAACACAAAATCCACGTCAGCCCCCTGATGCAGATCCCACTTGCGTCATCGACACTCCCCTCACTTACTTCCCTTCTGGTACCGAAATAGGCGCCGAAACGGTCGGCTTGCCCTGCATGATGGCAATCTCTACCCGGCGATTCATCCGACGATTTTCCGGAGTAGTGTTGGGCACCAGCGGTTGGGAATCAGCCATCCCCTGCACCACCAAGCGCCCCTGTTCAAAACCGGGCACCTTGATCATCTGGTGTGCGACAGCCACCGCCCGTTGCGATGACAGATCCCAGTTGGAACGAAACAGTTCGTTCTCGGTCGCCACATTATCTGTGTGGCCAGAGATGGTGATTTCGCCTGGTACATCCTTGAGCAGGGTCGCTACCTTGCGGATAACCGGCCAGAACTGGGGTTGCAGAAACGCCGAACCGGCCGGGAATGACGCTTTCTCTCTGATCCGTATGATGATCTGCTGACCCAGTGCCTCGATCTCGATGGCGCCATCCTGGATCTGCTCTTTCATCTGTTCAGCAAGTGCTTTTGCCAGGGTATTGGATTGTTCCTGCGCCTGCTGTGCCTCCTGCGCGGTATCGCCCCCCGTCTGTTTGCCATCACTCTTGTCCTGACCGCCGGCCTGATCTGCTTCACCGGGCAGAAAATCCAGCTCGGTCTGGGTCATATCGATAGTCTGTTGCATCACAGTATCAATCGGTGTCGGCTCAGGCCGGCCTGGTCTGAACTCCTGGGCAATCACCGATGTACCTTTCGGAATATCCTTCACCTCAATGATATTCTGCACCCCGAACGCAAATTTCATCGATCCCGCAATCTGTTTGAACTTGAGGACATCCATCTCGGCAAAAGAGAGTAACAACACAAAAAAACACATGAGCAGGGACATCAGGTCAGCAAAAGTCCCCATATAGGCAGGAAGACCAGGGGGAGGACACTTACATTTAGCCATTTATTGTGCTACTCCGTGGCTTGCTCGCGCTTGGATTGGTGCAAATAATTCTTGAGCAATGACTCGATCACCCGAGGGTTTTGGCCATCCTGAATGCCCATAATGGCATCCAGAATCAGCGAACGACCAAGACGCTCTTCAGCGTTGCGCAGATCCAGCTTATCGGCGATCGGTATGGCAAACATATTTGCCAGAATGGCGCCATACAGAGTTGTCAGCAAGGCAACCGCCATGGCCGGACCGATGGATTTCGGGTCGCTCATATTTGACAGCATGGCAACCAGCCCCACCAGGGTACCGATCATACCCATGGCTGGCCCCAGATCGCCCAACGCTCTGAATACTTTGATGGCATTGGCATGCCGCTCTTCGGTCAGGTCAATATCTTTTTCCATCACGGCACGTACCACCTCGGCATCGTGACCATCCACCAGCATATCGATCCCTTTTTTCATAAAGGAGTTAGGTATTTCAGCGGCCTCAAGAGCCAGGAATCCCCCTTTGCGGGCTGCATCAGCCAGCTCGACAGACTTGAGGATCAGGTCATCAAGCTTGTCGCTTTTATACATAAAAGCTTTACCGGCGACCTTGAACGCGAGAAAAAACTGGCCAAGGTTGAATTTCATCATCCCGATGAAGATTGAACCCATAACAGTGATCAGGATGGATGGCACATCGACAAACATGCCGATACCGCCCCCCAGCACCATGGCGTATCCCACCACCCCGAAACCAAGCACAATACCTATAAGACTTCCTAGATCCACGTCCCTACTCCTGTCACCGGTTCTTATGCCTAATTATAGTGTGTTGAATTTTCTGCTATTGCGACCCAAGCGGCAAGCATGCATCCACTGAGAATAATGGCTCATTATCGACCGGTTTATCGAGAGTTTGAGGAGACAATGCTTTTCTGCCTCCCCCCTGTGGATGGTCGATGTTAATATAAGCCGTTTTTTCAATCCCCGAGGATGGACATGGCCAGTAAAAAAATCGACCGTCTGAGTTTTGATGCCACTCTGGAAGAGCTGGAAACCATCGTTCATCAGCTGGAACAAGGTTCCCTACCCCTGGAAGAGGCACTCAAGCAGTTCGAGCAGGGCATTCATCTGGTTCGGGCCGGTCAGCAGAAGCTGGAGCAAGCCGAACAGAAGATCCAGATCCTGCTCAGTCAAGCCGATGGCAGTGACCAGCTCGCCCCCTTCCAGCCAGAACAAGGAGAGGAGTGAGTGGCGCTGGACCATTTTTCCCGTCTGCATCGTCAGCGTATTGACGACTGTCTTTCAGCACAACTTGAATCCTTGCCCGCCATGGCGCCGCGCCTGCGCGATGCCATGAGTTACGGCCTGTTGCTGGGCGGCAAGCGGGTTCGCCCGTTTCTGGTCTACGCGGTCGGCGAGATGCTGGGGGTCAAGAGCGAACTGCTGGATGGCCCCGCGGCTGCCGTGGAGTGCATCCATGCCTACTCCCTGCTACACGATGACCTGCCCGCCATGGATAATGACGACTTGCGTCGCGGTCAGCCAACCGTTCACAAGGCGTTTGACGAAGGGACCGCGATTCTGGCTGGTGATGCGCTACAGACCCTGGCCTTCGCCATTCTGGCCGACCACCCCATGCCCGATACCTTAATGGCCAACCGGGTGCGGATGCTGAGTACCCTCGCCCGCGCCTCCGGCTATCTCGGCATGTGTGGCGGGCAGGCGCTGGATCTGCAGGCTGAAGGACGTCAGATTTCGCTCGCCGAACTGGAGCAGGTACACCGCCACAAGACCGGCGCGCTGATTGAGTGCGCCGTGGCGCTCGGTGCTCTGTGCAAACCCGATGTCGATGACGCCACGCTGGCCGCGCTGCAAACCTACGCCGCTGCCATCGGACTGGCCTTCCAGGTGCAAGATGACATCCTCGATATCACGGGTGATACCGCTACCTTGGGCAAGCCGCAAGGTTCTGACCTGGCGCTGGAGAAAAGTACCTATCCGGCCCTGCTTGGACTCGAAAATGCCCGTGAGCTGGCTCGCGAACTGCATGGGAAAGCCTTAACAGCCCTGCAATCCTTGCCCTACAATACCGACATTCTGGAAGCGTTTGCCGATTACATCATCGAGCGAACCCACTAAACGCTGGATAACAGTAACAATATGAGCGTTGATATTAGCAATTTCCCCAACCTGGCCCTCGCTGACACGCCGGTCGAGTTGCGATCTCTCCCCTTCGAACGGCTGCCTGCCGTGTGCCGCGAGCTGCGCGAATATCTGCTGCGCTCGGTGAGCCGTTCCAGTGGACACTTTGCCTCCGGCCTCGGTACCGTCGAACTGACCGTGGCCCTGCACTACGTCTACAACACCCCGTTCGATCGCTTGATCTGGGACGTGGGCCACCAAGCTTATCCTCACAAGATCCTGACCGGACGCCGTGACCAGATCCACACCATCCGTCAAAAGGATGGTCTGCACCCCTTCCCCTGGCGTGGTGAGAGCGAGTACGACGTGCTCTCCGTCGGCCACTCCAGCACCTCCATCGGTGCCGCTCTCGGTATGGCGGTTGCCGCAGAGAGTGAAGCGCTGGGCCGCAAGGTCGTTGCGGTGATCGGTGATGGCGCCCTGACGGCGGGGATGGCTTTTGAAGCGCTCAACCACGCCGGCGATGTCCATAAAGACATGCTGGTGATCCTCAACGACAACGAGATGTCCATCTCCGAGAATGTCGGCGCGCTCAACAACCATCTGGCCCGGGTCATGTCCGGCAAGCTTTACACCACTATCCGCGAAGGTGGCAAAAAGGTGCTGGCGGGCCTGCCACCGGTCAAGGAGTTGGCCAAGCGAGCTGAAGAGCACCTCAAGGGGATGGTGGTGCCCGGCACCCTGTTCGAGGAGTTTGGCTTCAACTATATCGGCCCCATCGACGGGCATGATATCGAGGCGCTGGTCGAGACCCTGCGCAACATGCGCAGCCTCAAGGGTCCGCAGCTGCTACACGTCAAGACCAAAAAGGGCAAGGGATACGAGCCGGCGGAAAAAGACCCCATCGGTTATCATGCCGTGCCCAAGTTCAATCCGGACGAGTGCTCCCTGCCGAAAGCGAGCGCCGCGAAACCCACGTTTTCCGCCATTTTTGGCCAGTGGCTGTGTGACATGGCCGCCAAAGATGAGAAGCTGGTCGGCATCACCCCCGCCATGCGCGAAGGCTCGGGGCTGGTGAAATTCAGCCAGCAATATCCGGATCGCTACTTCGATGTGGCCATTGCCGAACAGCATGCGGTCACGTTCGCTGCAGGTCTTGCCATCGCCGACAAGAAGCCGGTGGTCGCCATCTATTCGAGCTTCCTGCAGCGCGCCTACGATCAGGTGATCCACGACGTGGCGCTGCAAGATCTGCCGGTACTGTTCGCCATCGACCGGGCCGGTCTGGTGGGCGCCGACGGTCCAACCCATCAGGGGGCGTTCGACATCAGCTTCCTGCGCACCGTGCCCAACATGGTGGTGATGACGCCATCTGACGAGAACGAGTGCCGCCAGATGCTCTATACCGGCTACCTCCATCAGGGCCCTGCCGCCGTGCGTTACCCGCGCGGCAGCAGCCTGAGCGATACCCCCATCTCATCAGAGATGCAGGCGCTGGCGCTCGGCAAGGGACGAATCTTGCGAGAAGGCAAGGGCACCGCCATTCTGGCCTTTGGCACCCTGCTGCACCACGCGAAGGCGGCCGCCGAAGCGCTGGATGCCACCCTGGTGGATATGCGCTTCGTCAAACCCATGGATGAGGCGCTGGTGCTATCGCTAGCAGCCAGCCACGATCAGTTCGTCACCATCGAAGACAACGCCATCATGGGCGGCGCCGGCTCGGCGGTGAACGAGTTGCTGATGCGCAGCAGACAGTGCAAGCCGGTGCTCAACCTCGGCCTGCCGGATCGCTTCGTGGAACAAGGCACCCAGCAGGAGATCTATGCCCTGCTCGGTCTGGACGATGCTGGCATTCAACGTTCTATCGAGGCGTGGCTGCAAGCCTGAACAACGAACACATAAAAAACCATCCCCCGAATGCCAGTCAATTAAACCTGACTGGCATTGTTTTATTGGCTTGTTCACTCGCTACAGCGTTGGCCTTGGCTTCACCCTGCTGTCGGCAACACATCGCCTAAAAAAGCTATCGGCATAAAGAAC
Source organism: Aeromonas australiensis (assembly GCF_000819725.1). Lineage (GTDB taxonomy): Bacteria > Pseudomonadota > Gammaproteobacteria > Enterobacterales > Aeromonadaceae > Aeromonas > Aeromonas australiensis. The sequence goes on from NZ_CDDH01000045.1 coordinate 147,814, forward strand.
AATGCGTTGCCGAACCCATGATAGAGGAACGATTGCACAAAAAAATCCCCAAGCAATGCTTGGGGATTTTTATCAAAGAGACCTAGTAGTCACCAGCCTCGGTTTTGGCGTGAGAGACAGCGACTAAACCAGCACCAAATCAGTTACAGCCCTCTGCCGAAGTAGAGTTCAGGTAACGCACTTCGTTAGCTGGCTGGTAATCAGCCACATTGATGACCTTCTTGATTTCGATGAACTCTTTCAGTACTGCTGCATCAACCAAACCGGCATTGATGGTATCGATCTTCGGATAACCGTCACCACCGGAAGCACTGAAGCTCGGAATAGCAAAGCTATAAGTGGCTGCAGGATCAAATGCCTTGCCACCGATGGTGGTGATATTAACGCTCTTGGCCTGGCAATTTACCTCCATTTCAATACCGCCAAACTGGGCATAACCACCGGTATTGCGCGTCTTGGTGGCAACTTGACCCAGGTAGGTGGAAAGCTCACTCCCCTTCATAACCCCCTTGTTGACCGTGTTACCAAACGGGTGGACCAGCAGCACACTGCGGTAGGTGATATCACCGGCCGGGATGCTGTCCCGCACCCCACCTGAGTTGACAATACCGAAATCAACGCCCAGCTTGCTCGAAGAGGCGGTGGTGATCAAACGACCCAGGTTGGTCTGCTTGTTACGTACCGAGTTGCGATCCCCCACCAGCAGGCCATCGCTTGACCCGATGAGAACATTCAATTCCTGCTGACCCTTGTCCTGATAGACCTGCAGTGTGCTCTGCAGTTCAGGGTCTTGCTCAATTCTCTCTTGTACGAATTGCATCAACGCCGGGTTTGAAGTGGCTTTGCCCTGATCATCAACAGGCCTGCCCTCGGCATTACGCTTGACCAGGTTAACCGGGATTAGCTCATAACTGGTCAGGGTCAGCTTGCCATTCTGGTAGTCAAACTGGGCGCGACCCACATACTTGCCCCACTCGTGAGCCTGCATGATCCAGGTACCATTTTGCTGATCTGGCTTGCAATCATCGCCCGGTTTGAAATTGGCGTACTTGTTGATCGTGCTTGGTTCCATGCAGACCGGATTCTGGGAGTGGCCGCCGATAATGACATCCAGGGTACCGGCTGGCAGCTTGCGCGCCATCTCCACATCGCCAGGGGCATTACTGCCATGCTGGCCATCGGCATAGTGCCCCATATGGGTGATGGCGAAGACCAGATTGGCTTCTTTCTTGTCACGGATCTGCTTGCCCAGTTTAGCGGCTTCGCTGGTTGGGTCACGAAACTCGAGGGTTTTCACATTATTGGGGTCTACCAGCTGGGCTGTATCCTCGGTGGTCAAACCGAGTACTGCTACCTTGAGCCCGTTCTCCAGCGTGAATACTTTGTAGGGGTCAAAATAGTGTTTACCGCTCGCCTTGTCATAGATGTTGGCCGAGAGCATGGGGAACTGAGCCCACTTACGCTGCTTTTCAAGCACATCCAACGGGTTATCAAATTCGTGGTTACCCACCGCCATGGCATCATAGCGGATGCTGTTCATAGCCACGAAATCAGGCTCGGCATCCTGCAGATCAGACTCGGGGACACCGGTATTCACATCACCACCAGAGAGCAGCAATACCTCGCTGCCAGCCGCCTTGGCATCGGCACGCAACCGTTCGACCAAGGTCTTCTGGGCTGCCATACCGTACTCGTTTTCTGCGTTATGCCAGAAACGACCGTGGGTATCGTTGGTGTGCAAAATAGTCAGCTTGCAGACATTTTCAGTGCAGGGAGCGACGGTGTCATTGGTCGAGGTATTACAGCCAGTCAGTGCAGCGAGCACGGCCAGTGCCACACCGCCTTTGAGAAAGTTATTATTCATTTCCATATCACCTTGATTGTTTTGTTATTTATCAACCCTGTCCAGCGGGTCGGGCGCCAATATAACAAACAACAGATGACCGTTTTTCATCGATGACTCACAAATTCTGCTAATTGTGATCTTCGGCCCAACATCCAGCTTCCTGCTGATTTATCAGGTTTTTGTTGAGTGGTCACTCACTTGCACCCTCTCGCACCAAGGAGGCGCCCTCCCGTCGCGCCTTTATGGCATACTCCCCAACCAGCCATGCCAGAGGAGATGATTTGATGGCCAAATACGACAAGATTTCCCCCGAGACCCAGCAGGAGGCAATGAAAATTGCCCGTGCCAACCAGAAGCCGGGGCAGACCAAGGAACAGACCCAGCTTATCGCACAAGGGATCCAGAAAGGCATCGACGAATACAAGAAACAGATGAAGGCGCGGGCCCGCGAAGCGAGCCGCCAGAAAAAATTGCAGGCCAAAGCCAGGCAACCACAGGGCGCGCTACAAACCGAAGAGCAAGACGATCAGCTTGAGCTGGTTGAAGTGAGCCATCAGCATCCCCTGCCCTGGATCTTGCTGGTGTTGAGCTGGCTGGGATTTGCAGCAACCTGGTTCTGGTTGCACTAAGACGCGCTAGCAAACCTTTATCCGGGATCCTCTTCACAGCCCGGGCCTGAGTTACTGGCTATCACCCACGAAGAGTGATTAAATCCCGCGCCTCTTGCACCAGATACCCGCTTTTTGATGCTCTGTTTTCAGGAATGATGTTATGAACCCTGCACCACTCTACCTGCTGGCCCCCTTTGTACTGTTCCTTGTAACCATGCTGCTCTATCGTATCTCGCCGCTGCGGGCAGTCGCTGCCGGTGGGGGGCGCTGGTTGATCCTCCCTGCCTTCACCCTGTTTATTTTGCTGATCATCATCAACGGTGCTGCCGATCCCACCCTGCGCAATCCTGCCTTCCACTGGCTGATGCCCGGCCTTGGTTTTGCCCTGAGCCTGTTTCCGGCGCTGCCCAAGGCGCTGGTACCACGCCTCGCCATCAAAGAGGGAGCCTTCGCTGCTCTTGGTCTGATGCTGATGAGCCTGGCCATGGTCTACTGACTGAGCACTAGCGTTCGCATGACTCAAAGGACGCGCTGCAACAAGCGCCCCTTGTAGAAATAATGGCCCGCAGGCATCTTGGTCACAGGATAACCAGCAAGGAGGCCAAATGGACAATCCACCCGATTTCATGGCGCTGTGGGATTATCAGGATCTCACCGCTACCGCCCTGCATTTTCACGCCCTGCTTCCGGAAGCGCGCGCCGCCGCCGATCTGCAACTCGAACTGGAGTTGCTGACCCAAATTGCCCGCACCCATTCGCTGCAGCGCCAATTTTCCGAAGCCCACCAGCTGCTCGACGAGATAGAGCCTCGCCTCACCGACACAACCCCCAGAGCGCGGATCCGGGCTCTGCTGGAACGAGGCCGCACCTTTAACTCGGCGGGCGACAAAGCCAGTGCCAAACCGCTGTTTGAACAAGCCTGGCAGTGGGGGCTCAAGGAGAGGGAGACTTATCTCGCCATCGACGCCGCCCATATGATTGCCATCGCCGCACCACTGGAAGAGCAGAGCCGCTGGAACCTGTTGGCGATGGAGCTGGCGGAGCGCAGCAGTGACGAGAAGGTGCGCGGCTGGCTAGGCACCCTTTACAACAATCAGGGCTGGACCCTGTTCGAACTGGGTCGTTTCGATGAGGCAAGGATATCCCAGCAAAAGTGCCTGACCTGGCACGAGCAGCATAACAACCAGGCCAAGGCGTTTATCGCCCGCTGGAGTCTGGCTCGCATGACCCGGGCCCAGGGTCAACACCAGCAGGCGTTGGCAGAGCTGCACCAGCTCAAGGCTGATATGACGGAGGCGGGTGGGCCGGAGGATGGCTATCTGTTTGAGGAGCTGGGAGAGAATGCCTTGGTGCTGGACGATCCGGCAGCGACAGAGTATTTCGCTCGCGCCTGGTTTCTACTGTCACAGGATAGCTGGCTCAAAGCCAATGAAGGGGAACGACTGGCCCGCCTCAAGCGTCTCGCCAAACTCTGAGCACCATCATTATCACTGTGAGAGGGGCGGCTCATCGGCCACCCCGTTTCATTCAAACCTGACTGGCCTCTTCCCATACCTGTTTTTTACGATAAATGGTAGACGGGCTGATCTCGAGCAACGCCGCCGCCTTGGGAATGTTACCGTCACAGCTGGCGATGGCCTGTTCGATCACCTCTTTCTCCACCAGCCAGAGCGGGCGGATAGGTCCACTTGCCACACCATGGGCAACCGGCTCGGATGGCGCTACCGCAACCATAGCCGCGGCTATTGGAGAGCACACCCCATTGAGTGGGGGGGGCATAATATCCGGGCTCACCAGCTCCTTGTCGTTGAGCACCACTATATTACGCACTACGTTTTGCAACTCACGAACGTTGCCGGGCCAGGGGTAGTCGAGCAGCACCCTCGCCGCGTTGACATCGAAATCCTTGAAACGCTTGCTCTCCTCCTTGGCGTAGCTCTGCAGCAGGGTACGCGCCAGCAGCAGGATATCCTCACCCCGCTCCCGCAGCGGCGGCAGGGTAAGCGGAATGACGTGGAGCCGATAGTAGAGATCCTCGCGAAAACGGCCCGCTTTTACCTCTGCCAGCGGATCCCGGTTGGTGGCACAGACAAAGCGCACATCCACCGTCTCGAGCTTGCCGCTCCCCACCCGTTGCAGAGTGCCGGTCTGGATAAAGCGCAGCAGCTTGCTTTGCAAGTCAAGATCCATCTCGCAGATCTCATCCAGAAACAGGGTGCCACCATCGGCCAGACTGGCGGCCCCCTTGCGATCGCCCTGGGCGCCGGTAAAGGATCCCTTCACATGGCCGAAGATCTCGCTCTCCATCAGATCGTGGGGAATGGCGGCACAGTTGAGGGCAATAAAAGGCTGTTCGCTGCGGGGGCTGCACTGGTGAATAGCCTCGGCACACACCTCTTTGCCGGTACCGCTCTCGCCAGTGATAAAGACGGTTGCCTTGCTGGGCGCCGCACTCTCTATGATGCGATAGACCGCCTGCATCGCCATGGAAGCACCGATAAAGCCGAAGAAAGAGCTGCGTTCAAAGTTCTCGCGATAGTGGGCAACCAATGAACTCAACTGTTGGTGTTTCTGGGCATTGCGGACGGTGGCGCAGAGCCGCTTGCTATCAAACGGTTTGGTCAGAAAATCGAAGGCGCCGAGGCGCATCGCCTCCACCGCCACATCCACCGAGCCGTGAGCGGTGATCACCACCACCGAGCAGGGCAACTGCTGTTCGGTGATCATCTGCAAAATATCCATACCGGACATATCCGGCAGCTCCAGATCCAGCAGCACCACGGGGGGAGGACTTGCCAGCAACTGTGCCAACGCTTGCTGACCACAGTCGGCCAGCACTACCTCGTACCCTTCCTGGCGCAGGTACTGTTCATAGACCACCGCCAGGCTACGGGTATCTTCCACCAGCAGGACACGCGATTTATTTTCAGTCACTGGACTCATCCTTGTATTTGATTCTACGTTCTATTTTGCCTTATTTTCGCACACAAACCCAACGCCAAGAGAACTCTGTTATCCCGCGATTACAGGGAATAAACAAGCAAAAACGGCTCCTTAAGGAGCCGTTTTTTTTCACTACAAGAAGAATTACTTCTTGGCGTCGTCAGCTGTCGGCTTCTCGATAGCCAGCAGCTCGACGTCAAACACCAGCACGGCGTTCGCTGGGATGGAGCCTGCACCGTGCTCGCCATAGGCCAGCTTGGACGGCAGGAAGAACTTGAACTTGGAGCCGACCGGCATCAACTGCACACCTTCGGTCCAGCCCGGGATAACCTGATTGAGCGGGAAGGTCGCCGGCTCACCACGATCAACTGAGCTGTCGAACTTGGTGCCATCGGTCAGGGTACCGGTGTAGTGCACCTTGACGATATCAGTGGCTTTCGGCTTGGCACCATCACCCATCTTCTCGACCAGATATTGCAGGCCAGATTCGGTGCTCTTCACGCCCTCTTTCTTGGCGTTATCTGCCAGGAACTCTTCGCCCTTCTGCAGATTTTCAACGGCTTCTTTCTCGGCCTTGGCCTTGGTCAAATCGTTGATCTTGGCATCGTACTCTTGCAGTACTTTCTGGATCTCTTCATCACTCATCTTGGCTTCTTTGCCCAGACCGTCGGTGACCCCTTTGAGGATCACGGCGTTGTCCAGTTTGATGCCCAGTTCCTGCTGACGTTCCAGGGTGTTCGCGATATAACGCCCCATGGAGAGGCCAATTGCGTAGCCGGATTGCTCTTCAAAGCTCTTGGCTTCGGCCTTGGTCGCCTCTGCCGGCTTGCTGGCTTCTGCCTTCACTTCGGCGGTATTGGCCGCAGCAGGCTTCTCGTCTTTTTGGCAAGCAGTCAGACCGACGGCAACCGCCGCCGCCAACAGGGACACCTTCAGAAATTTGTTCATCAGTTTCTCCAAACTCCAAATACCGCTCTCGGTTCCATCGTGAAATGAGAGGTTTATCGTGATAAGCGCCTTATACTAACGCCGTGACCGCAGGTAACAAAAGCGTGAGACCGCAAAAATGATAAAAAGTGCCATTTATCTGGTGGGCCTCTGTTTTATGCTCACCGGTTGCGAGCAGAGCTCCCAACCCAACCAACAAATATCCCTCGCCAGCACGGGTCTACTGACCGCGGAGCTATCCAGTGACGGCAAGCAAGCCATCGTCTCCAGCATCAGTCAAGGGATCATCGTCTGGGATCTGGAACAAAACCGCCAACGCTGGCGCTGGAAACAATCAGACTCATCAGACAACCTGGTGTTCATCACCCGCTTTGCCGAAGGCAACAACCATGCCGTCACCGCCACCCCCGACACCTTTGCCACCTGGCGGCTTCAGGATGGACAGTCGCAAGGCTACTACTCCCTTCCTGAATCGCAACTGAGGGACATTGCGCTCTCTGCCAATGGCCGTTACGTGTTAATCGGTCGGGAAGATGGCAAGGCCGAGTGGCTTGATACCCGAAGCGGTCGTCGTCTGCAGTTTCTGGGGCACACCGAGCAGGTCAATTCCGTGGATCTCTCGGCGAACGGCCGCTATGCCCTGACTGGCGGCAACGACTACAGCGCCTACCTGTGGGATACCCGTAGCGGGCAGGTGATCTGGCGGTTCAACCATGGTGGCAGGGTGATCATGACCAGATTGGAGCCAAGCGGTCGCTATGCCTTCACTGCCGACAGTAGCCGGGCCAGTATCTGGGACCTGAAAACGGGTAAACAGGTGAGTCAATTGCAATATGATCAGCGCTTCGAGGTCTATAGCAGCGCCCGCTTTGCCAACGATGGCAAATGGCTCATCACTGGCTCCCCTTCCCGCCAACTCTCTTTGTGGCAAGTGAGCGATGGCACCCGGCTGCAGAGCTGGCGAGTCTCGCCTACCCCGAAAGTGAAGCCACCGAGCGCAGTGGTCTACGGCGCTGCTTTGCGCGACAATAGCCATCTTGTCAGTGTCAGCTCCAGCGGCCTGGCCGAAATCTGGACAATCAAGTAAGGACCCGAAGGCCCATGAGCCAGCAACTTAACGATCGCATCGAAACCCTGGAAACCCGTCTCGCCTATGCGGAATACACCATAGAGCAGCTCAACGATGAGGTGACCACTCAGGGCCGAGAACTCGACAGGCTCAAATATCAGATCCAGCTGCTGATCGACAAACTGCAAAGCGTACAGCCCAGTCAGATCGCCAGCATGGCCGAAGAGACCCCGCCGCCGCACTATTGATGGGCGGCCTGCGATATTGAGTAACAGACCGAACCCCACCGGAATGTGCCTCTCCAGTCGCCTGGTCTGGCGACCAGAGTCAAGAGAGTAACACAGGCAAAGGGATCAGCCACTCAAATCGGTGGGCCTGCAATCAACAAGGTGTCTGTTCAATACCCATAAAAAATCCGAAACCGGCCAGAGCGGTTTCGGATTTTTTTACATCAGGCAGGCCTGACAGCTGCCATTAGGCATCTCAGAATTGCTCCCGTTAACCTTTGTAGATCTTGGGATTAAATACATCTCGCAGCCAGTCCCCCAGCAGGTTGATGACCAGCACCAGTACCACTAGGCAGATGCCCGGGAAGGCGGTGATCCACCAGGAGCCGGAGAAGATGTAGTTGAAGCCGACGCTAATTAGCGAACCGAGCGAGGGCTGATCAACCGGCATCCCGAGACCCAGGAAGGAGAGCGCTGCCTCGCTCATGATGGCGTTGGCTACCTGAACGGTAGAGATCACCAGAATGGGCGACAGGCAGTTTGGCAGAATATGGCGGAACATGATGCGCGGGGCACGGAATCCCATCACCTTGGCCGCTTCCACATACTCCTTCTTTTTCTCCGCCAGCACAGAGGCGCGTACGGTACGGGCGTACTGGGGCCACTCGGCGATACCGATGATCACCACCAGCATCATGATGGCGAACTTCGAGTAGAACTCGGAGCCAAATGTTGCCTGAAAGATGGCGGAGATGATGATCGCCACCATCATGGTGGAGAACGACAGCTGCACATCGGCAAAGCGCATCAGCAGGTTGTCGATGCGGCCGCCAAAGTAACCGGCCATCAGACCGATAACAATGCCGAGCACCAGCTGCAGCGCCACTGCGAACAGACCGATGGTGAGGGAGATACGGGCGCCATAGAGGATGGTGCTCCAGATATCCCGTCCCTGGTTGTCGGTACCGAGCCAGAAACGCGCCTCGCCGCCTTCGAGCCAAGAGGGGGGCAACTCGGCATCCATCAGATCAAAACTGGTCTGGTCATAGACGTTGTGCGGTGCCAGCCAGGGCGCCAGCAGCGCCGCCAGCACAAACACCACAAACACCGCAAAGCTGAACATGGCTACCTTGTCCCGCAGGAAGTAGTAGACGATGTCAGTGTTCTTGAATCGTGCCCAACGGCTTGGGCTTGCAGTTACAGCGTTACTCATGCTTACCCCTTCGTAGCCAGGTAGATAGCCGGGTTGATGGCAAGACCCGCGTGGTTACGCCATGTCAAACGGCGGCTCACAGTCACAGCATTCGTCATGCGCTTACCCCTTGGCGGTCAGGTTAACGGTCGGGTTGATCAACCCGTAGAGCAGGTCGACCAGGGTATTGGTCACCACGAAGATCAGCCCCACGAAGATGACATAGGCGGTGATCAGCGGGGTATCGACCCGGTGGATCGCCTCAAGGAACAGGAAGCCAGTCCCCGGCCACTGGAACACGCTCTCGGTCAGGATGGTGTACGCCACCATGGTGCCAATCTGCACCCCACCGACGGTAATGACCGGCAGCATGGTGTTTTTGAGGGCGTGCTGGTAATAGACCTTGTTGTTATCCAGCCCCTTGGCGCGGGCGAACTTGACATACTCGGAGGAGAGCTGCTCCAGCATCTCGGAGCGCACCAGCCGGATAAACAGCGGCAGCATGATGGAGGAGAGAGAGACCGCTGGCAGGATCAGGTGCAAGATGCCATCCCAGGTAAAGAAGCCCGACTCCCAGCCCAGCACATTGGCGGTTTCGCCACGGCCATAGGCCGGCAGCCAGCCCAGCTGGATGGAGAAGAGGTACATCAGCATGATGGCGGTCAAAAATACCGGGATCGAGATGCCGATACTGCTCCCCGCCATGATGATCTTGGTGGCAATGCTGCGCGGGCGGATCGCCGAATAGACCCCGAGTGGAATGGAGACCGCCACTATGATGAGTGCAGCGGCAAACACCAACTCAAGGGTAGCCACCAGCTTGTCAAGGATCACCTCGAGAGCGGGTCGCTTGAAGAAATAGGAAGTTCCCAGATCCCCATGCAACGCATTTTTCAAAAAACGGCTGTATTTAATGAGGAAGGGATCGTTAAGGCCCATCTTGTCGCGCAACTCCTGACGCTGGGCTTCGGAGACGGATTGCCCCACCAGCTCGCGTAACGGATCCCCCAGGTTGTCCTGGATGGAGAAGGCGACCAGGCTGATGACGAACATCACTATCACGGCCTGATAGAACCGTTTCAGCAGGAATGTAAACATGCTTGTCCTTCTACGTGGCCTGTGTCGTGGCACAGGCTTCTGTTAGTGGGCGGAGTGGCCAGCTGACCACTCCGCCCCGTCCTTCCTTAGCGCTTCGCTTACTTGCTGACCACCAGGTCGCCCAAGTAGGGGAATACCATGACGTTGGCTACCGGTGCGATATCCACATTTTTCTTGGCGCCATAAGCCACGTTTTCCCAGTGCAGCGGCACATAGGCAGCATCTTCGATCACCATAGCCTCGACCTGCTTCAGCATCTCGGCACGCTTGGCCGGATCGGTCTCGGCGTTGGCATCCATCACCAGCTTGTCCGCTTGCGCGTTGGCATAACCGGCGCAGTTGTACTGACCCATGCCAGTCTTGGCATCCTTGGTGAAGGTCAGGAACTCGAAGAAGTTGGCGGTATCTTCGGTGTCGGAGTGCCAGCCAATCATCTGCATGTCGGCGGCGCACTTGTCAAACTCCGGCCAGTATTGAGCCACCGGCATGGTCTTCAGATCCACCTTGATGTTGATCTTGGCCAGCATGGCGGAGACTGCCTGGGCAATCTTGACGTCGTTGACGTAGCGGGCAGCCGGAGCGATAAAGGTCATCTTGAAGCCCTGCTCGTAACCGGCCTCCTTCATCAGCTCCTTGGCCTTGGCCAAGTCATACTGGGGCACCAGCGCCTCGTTGTGACCAACGTAGCCTTTCGGGCTCAGCTGGCCAGCGGGAGTACCAAAGCCCTTGTTGATCTTCTCGACGATACCCGCCTGATTGATGGCGTAGTTGATCGCCTGACGTACCCGTTGGTCTTTCAGCGCCGGGTTGGTGTTCTGGTTGAGCTCGATGATGATGGCGCGGGTACCGGACAGGGTGACCAGCTGGCTATTCTTGCCATTTTTCACGCGGTCCAGATCGTTCGGCGCAACCGGATAGATAATATCCACATCACCGCCCAGCAGGGCTGCAACACGGGTCGCATCTTCCTTGATCGGCACCACGGTCAGGTTCTGGACGTTACCCTTGGAGTCCTTGTCCCAATAGTTGGCGTTGCGAGCATACTCCAGCTTCACCCCCTGCTCGCGGAACTTGACGGCAAAGGGACCGGTACCGGAGACATTGGTCGACGCGAAGGAACTGCCGTTTTTAACAATCTCAGCCTTGTCCTTACCATCGTTGGTCTTGCCGGTATAGAACTTGGCATCCATCGGGAAGATATAGGTGACGGTCTGCAGCACCAGCGGGAACGGCTTGGCGGTGACGAGATCCACGGTGTAGTCATCCACCTTCTTCACTTCGCTGATAGGGTCGAAGATCGCCTTGAAGTCGACAGAGGACTTCAGACGATTGACGGTCCACACCACATCATCGGCGGTAAAGTCGTTACCGGAGTGGAACTTGACCCCTTTACGCAGGTGGAAACGTACTGTGTTGTCATCGATACGCTCATATTTTTCGGCCAGACGGGGCTCGAACTGCAGATCCTGGGTGTAACGCATCAGGGGATCGAATACCAGGTGCGACATCTCCAGGGTCTGACCGGAGAGCTGCTCCTGCGGATCCAGCGAAGTAGCATCAGAGGCGACACCCAGCTTGATATTGGCGGCTGAGACACTGAAAGCAAAACCGGCGGCAACCAGCGCCAGGGCTATTTTGGACAATCCTTTCTTCATTGTTTTCTCCATGCTTTTGGCTTTTTTATTTACAAACAAGGTACATGAGCGACATCTGGCGCACCGATGCTCAACTAGCTTGCGATTTCCAGCCCCTCGCGGGACATTCCCTTGAACTCCGGCATCAGTGAAATCAGCTTGCGGCTGTACTCATGCTCGGCATTGGTAAAGAGTTTCTCGGTCTCGGCCACTTCCACCAGATTGCCATGCTGCATCACCCCGATGCGGTCGCACATCTGACGAATGACCGGCAAATCGTGGCTGATAAACAGCATGGTAAGCCTGAGCTCCTGCTGCAGATCCTTGAGCAGGTTGAGGATCTGGGCCTGCACCGACACATCCAGCGCCGAGGTAGGCTCGTCGCAGATAAGGAAGCGCGGGCGAGTGGCCAGGGCGCGGGCGATAGAGATGCGCTGGCGCTGACCGCCGGAGAACTCATGTGGATACTTGACCCCGGCACCACGGCCAAGACCCACATGATCCAGCAGATCCCCGACAATCCCCTCAATCTGGCGCTCACTGCTCGCCAGCTGATGGAAACGGATCGGCTCGGCAATGATGTCGCGTACCTTCATCCGCGGATTCATTGACGAATAGGGGTTCTGGAACACCATCTGCATCTGGCGGCGCAGCGGGCGACGATCGCGCTCGCTCTTGAGGGCAGTCAGATCGATCCCCTCGAAGAAGATCTTGCCGGTATCAGGCGGATAGAGACCGGTGATGGCACGGGCAATAGTCGATTTACCGGAGCCCGACTCCCCCACCAGACCGAAGGTCTCCCCTTCAAAGATTTCGAAACTGATGTTGTTGCAGGCGCGCACATACTGGCGGCGGCTCGGGAAGATGGAGTCCTTGGTGACGAACTTCAGATCGACGTTCTCCACCCGCAGCAGCGCCCCTTCATAGGCACGCTCGTCCTGACTCTGGCCAAGCCAGTGGGTCTTGAGGTCGATATTGGTATCCGGCGCACTGGCATCCTCGATATAGGAGACCAGCGGGAAACGCACCAGCTTCACGTCGGAGCGGGGTACTGCCGAGATAAGGCTGCGGGTATAGGGGTGATTGGGGCTGCCCAGCACCTGTTCGGTCAGGCCGAACTCCACCAGATCGCCGCGATACATCACCGCCACCTTGTCGGTAACGTTGGAGACCACCCCCATGTCGTGGGTCACCAGCATGCAGCCCACCTGACGCTCTTTGCAGAGGGCCCGGATAAGCTGGAGGATCTGATCCTGAATGGAGACGTCCAGCGCCGTGGTCGGCTCATCGGCGATGATCAGCTCCGGATCGCAGGAGAGCGCGATGGCGATAACCACCCGCTGACGCATGCCACCGGAAAACTGGTGGGGATACTGCTTGATGCGCAGCTCCGGCTGCGGAATACCGACCGCCCCCATCAGCTCCAGCGCCTTGGCAAAAGCAGCCTCGCGGGAGAGATCGGTATTGGCCAGAATGGTCTCCACCAGCTGCTGCTCAACAGTGAACAGCGGGTTGAGGGAGGTCATGGGGTCCTGGAAGATGAACCCGATCCGGGAGCCACGGATGGCCCGCATCTCGCTTTGACTCTTGCCAGAGATAAGCTCGCCATTGAGGTAGATGTCGCCACGGGCGATACGCCCGGGTGGACTGAGCAGATCGATCACGGCGTTACCGATGGTGGACTTGCCAGCGCCGGACTCTCCGACCACACCGACAATCTCACCCTTTTCGATAGAGAAAGAGAGATCCTTCACCGCGGCCAGCACCCCGTAGCGGGAGGGGTACTCGATCCGCAAGTTCTTTACTTCGAGCAAGGACATGTTTACCTCTGCGGGGGACATCCGTCCCAAATAATTCGTCCGTAAATCAGCCGCAGATGCTGGTTGTGCCTTGGTACTGCTCAAGAGCCGTTGTTGTGTAATTAACGCTCAATCCATGAGGCAGCGAAACCAGCGATCCGGGCGGGTTTTTTGCATTTTTTTGGAATAACCCGCGAGTAACTTAGACGGTTTGCCAACGGGTGTAAATGATTGCGTTATACAATCCCGCCATGTTTTGCTCAAATAACAGGCATTCCAGCAGATTAAAATCATGACTAAAGTCACATAAATAGGTTATATGACCAAAGTTGGCGCTTTATCAATACTTTAATTTCAACAATAAGGCAACAAATGACAATAAAGCACTAATCAATAAACGGTGGCAAGCCCCGATTGAGTAGTGAATATTTATGTGAAATGGATTTTTGATGGCAGCATATGCCGATGAAGGAAAATTAAACAGTGATAAATCGGGAGGAAAGCTGCATACCCTCCCCCCGGAAAAGCGTTCAGCCGAGCCAGAATGCCAGTAATTGCATACAAAACAGAGCGAACAGACCGGCGATCAGATCGTCCAGCATGATGCCAAGACCACCATGGATCCGGCGATCAAACCAGGAGATGGGCCAGGGTTTGATCACGTCAAAAAATCGGAACAGCACGAAACCGGCCAGCAGCCACTCCCAACCAGCAGGTGCAGCAATCATGGTGACCCCAAAGCCAATCACTTCATCCCAGACGATGGCACCGTGGTCCGGCATGCCGATGGCATCGGTGGCGCTCTGGCAGATACGAATGCCCGCCACAAACCCCACCGCCAGCAAGGCGATGAACCAGAAGGTCGGTAGCCCACTCACCAGCAGGTAGAGCGGAATGGCCGCCAGGGTGCCCATGGTGCCCGGCGCCTTGGGGCTGAGGCCGGAGCCAAACCCCACCGCCAAAAAATGAAGCGGATTTTTCAGATCCAGTCGTGTCAGCTCGGGCTTTATCCTGAACAAACTCATGCGAAGTGATCCCACCCTTTCAGTTGCAGCTCGACCACTTGGTCGCCACTCAGATAGTCGATGCCCGGCTCACCCGCTACGATACGGCCAATACGGTTGAACTTGACCCCGCTGTGGGCCAATGCGGTATCGAGGGCACCGCGATGCTCTTCTGGCACGGTGAAAAGGAGCTCATAATCATCGCCACCGGCCAACGCCAGTTGCCACGCCTCCTGCTCGCTCACCGCATCCTGCAACACTGGCGAGAGCGGCAGCAGATCGAGATTGATCTGAGCCCGTACACCAGAGGCCTTGAGGATATGGCCAAGATCCGATGCCAACCCGTCAGAGAGATCCATGGCACTGGCCGCCAGCCCGCGCAGCGCCTGACCGGCCAGAATGCGGGGATGGGGGTGCTCCAGCCGGGGCAACACGGCAGCCAACTGGTTCTCATTGAGGGCGCGCTTGCCCAGCAGATGGGAGAGCGCCAACGCTGCATCCCCCAGGGTGCCGGTGACATAGATACCGTCACCGGCCTTGGCTCCGCTGCGCAGCAGGGCACGCCCGGCTGGCACAGATCCCTTCACCGACACCGTGATAGAGAGCGGCCCGCGGGTCATGTCCCCGCCCACCAGCGCCACGTTATAGTACTCGGCCAGCTCCAGAAATCCTTCGGCAAACCCGGCGACCCAACCTTCGTTGATGGCAGGCAGAGTCAGTGCCAGCGACACCCAGCGCGGCTCGGCCCCCATGGCGGCGAGATCGGAGAGATTGACCGCCAGCGCCTTGTAGCCGAGATCAACCGGATCCATGTCGGGAAAGAAGTGTACGCCGCTCACCAGAGTGTCGGTGCTCACCGCCAGCTGGGTATCGGGGGGCAAGGTCAGCAGGGCACAGTCATCTCCAGGGCCCATCACCACATCCTTGCGGGCGTGGGAAGCCTTGAAGTACTTATCAATCAGCTCAAATTCACCCATACAGTAAAAAGCCAGCAATAAGCTGGCTCCTCTATTAGATGCTAACGGACAGCAGGATCAGCGCTTGTTCAGCGACTTGATCACCTTGTCCAGTACACCGTTGACAAACTTGTGGCTGTCATCGGCAGCGAAAGCTTTGGCCAGCTCGATCGCTTCGTTGATGACCACGCGCGGCGGTACATCATCACGACGGGTTAGCTCATAGGTCGCCAGACGCAGGATCGCCTTGTCCACCATGTCCACCTCATCGAGGGGACGGGAGAGGTAAGGTGCGAAAACCTTGTCCAACTCGTTGCAATGGAGCGATACCCCGAACAGTAGATCGCGGAAGTAGTTCAGGTCTACACCCTTGGTGTCCTGATCGATCTTGAACTGCTCTTCGATGTCACCCACGTTGGCCTTGGTCATCTGCCACTGGTAGATGGCCTGGGTGGCGCAATGACGGGCTTTACGGCGCTCAGACGGTTTCAATGCATTTCTCCTCGTTACACGTCCAGTTCTTTCAGGACGTTGATCATTTCAAGCGCTGCCAGTGCAGCCTCTGCACCCTTGTTACCCGCCTTGGTACCTGCACGCTCGATGGCTTGTTCAATGTTTTCGGTTGTCAGCACGCCGAAGGCAACGGGGATTTCATACTCCATCATCACCTGGGCCATGCCTTTGCTGTTCTCGTTTGCCACCAGGTCGAAGTGGTAGGTGCCGCCACGGATGACAGTACCGACCGCCACGATGGCATCATATTTGCCGCTCTTGGCCAGCTTTTTGATAACCAGCGGCATTTCAACTGCACCCGGCACTTTTACCAAAGTCAGGTTGCTCTCCTGTACTTGACCTTGACGCTTCAGTACATCGACCGCACCACTGACCAGGCTGTCATTGATGAAGCTGTTGAAACGGGCAACAACGATCGCAACGCGCGCTTCGGGAGCGGCAATGTTTCCTTCAATAACCTTCATTGGAAATCCTGTATCTGTGAAAGCAAAAGGGCCGGAGTCAAAAGTGCGCACATTCTAGCACAACAGGCCCACGACAAAAACCATGGCCGCAATAGAGGGCCATGATCGCCAATTCAACGGGCCGGCGTGGTCATGCGCCGGCATACTCCACGCCTTGCCGAGGACGGATAACGCCCTCTGCAAGCCGCAGCTATGGCTGTTACTCGCCTATGTATTCAACCACTTCCAGACCGAAACCGCCCGGAAGGAGATGGTACTTCTCTGGTGGAACATTACTCGCCGACGTACTCAACCACTTCCAGACCGAAACCGCCGAGGGCATGGTACTTCTTCGGCGAGCTCAGCAGGCGCATCTTGCTCACGCCAAGGGCCTTGAGGATCTGGGAACCCACACCAACCCGGCGTGAGGTGCCCTGTCGCTTGGCTCCTTCCGGCGCCAGCCCCTTGTCGGCGGCTTCAAAACCCTTAACCCTGGCCAGCAGTTCGGCGCCATGGGCTTCAGCCCCCAGAATCACCAGCACACCGCCCTCGTCGGCGATGCGGGCCATGGATTTTGGTAGCGGCCAACTACGGGTAGCGTGACGGTCGGTCAGCAGCAGGTCGCTCAGCACGTCGTGCAGGTGTACCCGCACCAGGGTTGGCTGATCGGTCTGTACCTCACCCTTTTTCAGAGCGAAGTGAACCTGATTGTCGATGGTGTCGCGGAAGGTGATGAGGTCGAACTCGCCAAACTCGGTGGGCAGCTTGCACTCGGCCACCTTCTCGACCGTGGTCTCGTGCTGGTTGCGGTACTCGATAAGATCGGCGATGGTGCCAAGCTTGATGCCGTGCTGCTCGGCGAAGAGTTCCAAATCCGGACGGCGCGCCATGGTGCCATCTTCATTGAGGATCTCGACGATGACTGCCGCAGGCTCGTAACCGGCCAGACGGGCCAGATCGCAGCCCGCTTCGGTGTGGCCGGCACGGGTCAGCACACCGCCATCCTGCGCCATCAGCGGGAAGATATGGCCCGGCTGGACCAGATCGGCGGCCTTGGCGTTCGGCGCCACAGCCGCTTGCACGGTCACTGCCCGATCGGCAGCGGAAATACCTGTGGTCACCCCTTCTGCCGCCTCGATGGAGACGGTAAAGGCGGTGGAGAACTGGGCATTGTTGCGATCCACCATCAGCGGCAGCGCCAGCTGTTTGCAACGATCCTGGGTCAGGGTCAGGCAGATGAGGCCACGGCCGTAGCGGGCCATGAAGTTGATATCCTCCGGGCGGACGCAGGAGGCGGCCATGATGAGGTCCCCTTCGTTCTCCCTGTCTTCGTCATCCATCAGGATCACCATCTTGCCAGCCTTGATATCGGCAATGATCTCCTGGGTTGTGCTCAGCGCCATGGGCTACTCCGTCTCTCTGATTGGGGATTGAGCCCGCAAGCTCAACGGGAATGGGAAATATGCTGCTCTAGATTGGGGCACAAGAGCCCATTTCAATCAGAGCAGGATCACATAAAATCGTTTTGGTGGCCGGGTTTAGCGCACACTGTTAGAGAAAACCGGCCTTGGCCAGCGTCTCCATGGTCAGGGTGGAGGCGCTGCTCTCCTGACGCTTGCCCATCATCAGCCGCTCCAGATAGCGGGCGATCTGATCCACCTCGAGGTTGACCTTGTGACCCGGCTTCCAGCTGGCGATGGTGGTCTCCTGGGCGGTGTGGGGCACGATCGTCAGGCGGAAAAGGTCCCCCTGCACCGCGTTGACGGTGAGGCTGATGCCATCCACCGCGATGGAACCCTTCTCGGCAATGTAGCGGGAGAGCTCCCCCGGCGCCTTGATCCAGTACTCGATAGCGCGGCCGCTGCTGGAGACGCTTTTCACCTCCCCTACCCCATCCACGTGGCCGGAGACCAGATGGCCGCCGAGACGGGAAGTGGGCATCAGCGCCTTTTCGAGGTTGACCCGATCACCCACCCGAGCCTCGGCAAAACCGGTACGGGAGAGAGTTTCCAGCGACACATCGGCGATATAGCGCTTGTCGCCCAGCGCCACCACCGTGAGGCAGACGCCGTTGGTGGCAATGGAGTCGCCCAGCTTGACGTCGCTAAAATCCAGGCCCGGGGCGTGCACGGTGAGGGCCATGTCGTCGCCCTGACGGCGCAGTTCGGCCAGGGTTCCCACCGCTTCGATAATTCCGGTAAACATGCAGATCACCTTGCTGATGACGGGGGCTGATGATCCCCCCTTGAACATTGATAAATCAGGCTATTTTGGCGGTAATGCGAATATCCTGCCCCACCATGCGCACATCCTTGATGGCGAGCTTGGGGGCCTGGAACAGCCGGGTCAGGCCCGGTAGATGGAACAGGCCGCGCCCTTCATCGCCCATCAGCTTGGGCGCCTGATAGAGCACCAGCTCATCCACCAGCCCTTTTTCCAGTAGAGCGCCGCACAGCCGTGGCCCCGCCTCGACCAGCACCGAGTTGACGTTCTGTTTGGCCAGCAGCATGAACAGGCTGACCAGATCCAGCTTGCCATCGAGCAGCGGCAGCTCCAGCTGCTGCACCCACGCGGGCCACTCACCGGACGCCTTGTGACGGGCCACCAGCACCGGGCTCTCGCTCTGGAACAGTGGCAGGTCAGGGGTCAGCCGGTTTTGCGAATCGACGATGACCCGCAGCGGCTGACGCAGGGTCTCTTTGGGGTAGCTCGCCTTCACCGAGGGGGGCAGCTCGTCCCAGCGCACGGTCAGGGAGGCACCATCGACCAGCACGGTTTCAGCGCTGGAGAGCACCGCATCATGGCGGGCCCGCAGTCGTTGCACGTCGCGGCGCGCATCGGGGGAGGTGATCCACTGGCTCTCACCGCTCGCCATGGCGGTGCGGCCATCGAGGCTGGCCCCCAGCTTGACGGTCACCCGCGGGAAGGCGGTACGCATCCGCTTGAAAAAGCCCGGGTTGAGCGCCTCGGCTTCGCTCGCCAGCAGGCCGAAATCGGTTTTGATGCCCGCTTCGGAGAGCATGCGCAGGCCACGTCCGCCCACCTGGGGATTGGGATCGACCATGGCCGCCACCACCCGGGCCACACCGGCCTTGATCAGCGCCTCGGCGCAGGGGGGAGTACGACCGTGGTGGGAGCAGGGTTCGAGGGTCACATAGGCGGTGGCGCCGCGGGCGTTGTCACCGGCGGCGCGCAGGGCGTAGACCTCGGCATGGGGCTCGCCCGCCTTCTGATGCCACCCTTCGCCAATCACCACGCCATCCTTGACCAGCACGGCGCCGACGCAGGGATTGGGGGCCGTGGTGTAGCGGCCGCGGCGGGCCAGTTCGAGGGCCCGACTCATCCATTGGTAATCATCTTGACTAAACATTCGGGCTCCTTTGACAACACATCTCGACTTTACGCAGTATCGTAGGTTCGATTAGCGCAGCGTGATCGGACGCGGCAACATGGCTGAGAATGGAGGTTTACTTCTCCAGCTTGGCGATCTCTTCACCGAACTCGCGAATATCTTCGAAGCTGCGATAGACGGAGGCAAAGCGGATATAGGCCACCTTGTCCAGACTCTTGAGCTCATCCATCACCAGATTGCCCACCAGCTCGGAGGCGACTTCGCGCTCGCCGGTGGCACGCAGGCGGGATTTGATATGGTTGACCGCTTTTTCGATGGCCTCCATGCTCACCGGCCGCTTCTCCAGCGCCCGCAGGATGCCGGCGCGCAGTTTGTCTTCGTTGAACGGCTCGCGGGAACCGTTGGACTTGATGACGCGGGGCATCACCAGCTCGGCCATCTCGAAGGTGGTAAAACGCTCGTGACAGAGCAGGCACTCACGACGGCGGCGCACCTGATGGCCTTCTGCCACCAGACGGGAATCGATCACCTTGGTATCAACCGCACTACAGAATGGGCAATGCATCGGACCTCCGGCGTTAATGGAACAGGGATCGGCCCGGCGGGCCAGGATCCAGGTCGGCCAGTGTAGCACGGCCATCCAACCGTGGTAAAAAGCGGAAAAGCGTGATTTTTCTGTTCGTTATCACTAATGGGCAACTCACTCGTCGTAAGGCAGAGTATCGGGATCACAACCTAGATAATCGGGGGCTGGGTCGACCGTAAACTGCACCGCATCGATATAGTCATGACCCAGCATCAATGCCTTGCCTATCCGGTGCATGCCATCCATCACCCGACCGGCGCTGTCGAGAATGATCGGATAGGCGAGATCCGCCGCTATGATGAGCTGGCAGTGCTCGACCACGCTGCGCACCGTGGGAGTGGCGCTGCCATGGCCATACCAGTGATCACGGTCAAGCTCGGCAATGTCGCTCAATGCCACCGCCTGCAGCGGCAGATCACGGCTCAGTCGCACCAACCGCCGTACATCCCATGCCAGCAGCCCCTGCTCACTGGCACGAAAGTGATACTGGGCGCGGATTACCAGCCGAAGCTCCGCCTCCAGCGCCTTGTCCCGCTCTACGCAGGAGTGTGCCTCTTCGCTCGGTATCTTCT
This sequence comes from Aeromonas australiensis, assembly GCF_000819725.1. Taxonomy (GTDB): domain Bacteria; phylum Pseudomonadota; class Gammaproteobacteria; order Enterobacterales; family Aeromonadaceae; genus Aeromonas; species Aeromonas australiensis. The sequence goes on from NZ_CDDH01000045.1 coordinate 168,607, forward strand.
CTTCGTGGTTCAATCTCATCCCTCTCGTGTTGCCCAACGCCAGAAAAAACAATGCCACCCGAGGGTGGCATTGGTCTCAAACCGGATGGTCTGACTTATCAGCCATAAACCGGGAAGCGGCGGCAGATATCCAGCACCTTCTCGCGCACGGTGGCCAGCACGGCATCGTTGTCGTGGTTGTCCAGTACGTCGCAGATCCAGTGGGTCAGCTCGATGGACTCGGCCTCCTTGAAACCACGGCGGGTAATGGCCGGAGTACCGATACGCACACCGGAGGTGACGAACGGGGAGCGCGGGTCGTTGGGCACGGAGTTCTTGTTGACGGTGATGTTGGCTTTGCCCAACGCAGCGTCAGCATCCTTACCGGTCAGCTCGCGGCCGATCAGGTCAACCAGCATCAGATGGTTGTCGGTACCGCCGGAGACGATCTTGTAACCGCGCTCGATAAAGGTGGCAGCCATCGCCTTGGCGTTTTTCACAACCTTAGCCTGATAGGTCTTGAACTCGGGCTCCAGCGCCTCTTTGAAGGCAACAGCTTTACCGGCGATGACGTGCATCAACGGGCCGCCCTGACCACCCGGGAAGACGGCGGAGTTGAGCTTCTTGTAGAGCTCCTCGTCGTCAGCGGCGGAGAGGATCAGACCACCGCGCGGACCGGCCAGGGTCTTGTGGGTGGTGGAGGTGACCACGTGAGCGTGGGGCACCGGGTTCGGGTAGACGCCAGCGGCAATCAGACCAGCCACGTGAGCCATGTCGACGAACAGGTAAGCACCGACCTTGTCGGCGATTTCGCGCATGCGGGCCCAGTCAACGATGCCGGAATAGGCGGAGAAGCCACCGATCATCATCTTCGGCTTGTGCTCGACAGCCTGACGTTCCATGTCGTCGTAGTCGATCTTGCCGGACTCATCGATACCGTAAGGCACGATGTTGTAGAGCTTGCCGGAGAAGTTGACCGGAGAGCCGTGGGTCAGGTGACCGCCGTGGGCCAGGTTCATGCCCAGTACGGTGTCGCCCGGCTGCAGCAGAGCCATGTAAACGGCGCTGTTGGCCTGGGAGCCGGAGTGCGGCTGCACGTTGGCGTAAGTGGCACCGAACAGCTCTTTGGCGCGCTCGATGGCCAGGGTTTCGACCACATCCACATACTCGCAACCACCGTAGTAACGCTTGGCGGGGTAACCTTCGGCGTACTTGTTGGTCAGCTGGGAGCCCTGGGCCTCCATGACACGGGGGCTGGTGTAGTTCTCAGACGCAATCAGCTCGATATGCTCTTCCTGACGACGGGTTTCGTCTGTGATGGCCTGCCACAATTGCGGATCATAATTGGCGATGGTCATGTCACGTTTCAACATCCGTTTCTCTCCTGAAAATCGTTTGCGCGTTAGGTGAAGTGGGCGCGGGCATTGTAACGTGAGCTGGATCAAAGAGACAGTCCAACCACCTAAAAAAATGTTGAATTTATGTTGTAAAAAGCAAGATTCCCTCCCCGTTCAATACCCTGGCCACTCCGCCAAATGGCACATTTTTCATCCCGCTGCGGGCGAGCAAAACCCGAAGGGGATCACAACGCCCTCTTTACCCATCCTGTAACATACTCATTCGAAACAAATTTAATGATGATGGAGCTGATTGCAGCCATGCATCCGAGGGGCTGCACCTAACCGGAGGAGTTCAAGATGGAGCATCTGCTGACATTCGTGATCCTGGCTGTCTTTTTCCTGTTCTACTGGGTCTACTACACCAGCCAACGCAAACATGTTTCCACCACCTCGTGGGATCAGCTCCCCACCAAAGCCGACTATCTGGCGGCCCACCCTGAATCAGTCGATGGCGACATCATCTTCTGTTATCACTGCGGCCACCACGAGTTGCTGGAGGTGGGCATGGTGCACCTGACCGATTTTCGCCGGGAATGGGTCTGCACCAAGTGCAAGCAGGTGCTGTTTCGCGAGATCGAATAACGGCGCAGGGGTGCCCCCCCCTCTAAACGTTGTGCATAGCCAGCAGGGATCAGGGCTGCGCATCCCTGTTGGCCGCCAGCCACTGTTGCAGCCCGCTCACCGCCGCTTCGAATTGCGCCCCGATTGCCGCAGGCTCACCACCCCCCGCCTCAAGAGCCGCACAGTGGCTGGCAAATTCGGTCAACCCCAGCGCCAGCGCACTCCCCTTTAGCTTGTGCGCCAGCTGACGTTGCTCGCTCCCCTCCCCCTGCGCCAACTTATCCACCAACATCCGCCCTTGCGACTCAAACAGCGCGACCAGCTGGCGGATCCGCACCATGCCGAGCAGGGGCAGATCGGCGTCCAGCACCGGATTGGCCCACCCGGGCTGGTTAGTTGAGGGCGCGGCAGCTAGTTGCACAGGAGGCTCGATAGAGGCACCTGCCTGCCGAAACAGCTGATCGATGGCGTTTGCCAACACCGCCAGCCGCACCGGCTTGCCGACAAAATCGACAAACCCGGCGGCGAGGCAGTGGCGGATATCCTCCGGATACATCTGGGCCGAAATGGCGATGGCAGGCAGCGGCCGCTCATGCATCTCTTCACTGATGGCGGCCAGATCCTCGCGCAGGGTCATGCCGTCCATATCGGGCAGATTGATATCAAGCAGCGCCAGCTCGAAGGGACGCTCGGTCACCAGCGCCAGCGCACTGCGACCATCCTCCGCCAGGGTGACGCGATGACCGAGCCGGGTCAGCATGCCGTGCGCCACCAGCCGGTTGATCTCGTTATCCTCCACCAGCAGGATGTCACGGGACTGGCCAAGGTGCAGCGGTTGCGCCTCGGCAGGCAGCTGGGCGCTCGAGCGCTGCAACGGCAAACTGAAGCTGAATTCACACCCCTTGCCCGGTTCGCTGACAAGGATAAGCTCCCCCCCCATGGCGGCCACCAGCTTGCGGCTGATCGCCAGTCCCAGCCCGGTGCCGCCCTGATGGCCTATATCACGCTTGCGCTGGCGAAATGCCTCGAACACCGCCTCCTGCTCATCGGCCGGAATGCCGGGGCCTGTATCGCGCACCACAAACCGGATGCAGGGCTCGGCGCAAGGGCCCTGACAGACAAGGGGCGCCACCGTCAGGGTAATCTGGCCACGGGCGGTAAACTTGACCGCATTGCCGAGCAAGTTGCCGAGCACCTGGCGCAGCTTGCCCAGATCCCCCTCGACCACAGGCGCCAGTCCGGGCGCATACTCCAGCGCCAGGGTGACCCCCTTGGCCGCCGCCTTTGGTCGAAACAACGCGCAGAGCTCATCCACCAGCTGGAACAGGGGGAAGGGTTCGCGGCGCGCCTCCACATGGCCCGCCTCTATCTTGGAGTAGTCGAGAATGTCGTTGAGGATCTCCAGCAGGGATTCGCCACTGTGCTCGATGGCGGCCAGATAGCGCTGCTGGGTATCGTTGAGATGGGTATCTTCCAGCAGTGTCAGCCCCCCCAGAATGCCGTTCATGGGGGTGCGGATCTCGTGGCTCATGGTGGCGAGAAACACCGACTTGGCCCGGTTTGCCTGTTCGGCCTCGGCGCGGGCCTGCCGCTGCTTCTCCACCTCCTCATTGAGCCGCTCGTTGGCGTGGCTGAGCTGGCCAGTGCGCTCCTCGACCCGCGACTCCAGCTCGCGCTGATAACGGCCCAGCTCAACCGCATTGTCACGAAACACCTGCAGGGCCCGGCCCAGCTCCGCCAGCTCATCGCGCCCGGTACTGGCGATCGGCTCAAGGGGGGCCAGATCCCCGCGCGCCAACCGGCTCATCCCCGCCACCGCCCGTTGCAGCGGCCAGACGATCCGGCCGTAGACCATGCGCCACATCAGCAGCATCAGCAGTAGCAGGGTGAGCAGGCCAATGGCCATCAGCGCCTGCTCCAGCAGCCTTAGGCGCTGACTTAGCGCCTGCTGGCTCTGCCCCAGCGAATCGCGGGCACGGCTGACCAGCTCTCCGACCTGCTGGTTGAGGCTGCTCATCAAGGCTTCGTTGGCATTGGCCAGCACCCGTAGCGCCTCCCCCTTGCCGAGCCAGTCGCTGCGCAGTTGCACCAGCTTGTCGCTCTGCGCCAGCACAGTCAGCGCCTGCTCCACCGCCTGCCGGCGGGCCGGATCGGTCACCGCCCCGGCCCGCAGTTGCAAGATAGCCAGCTCCCGCCGCCCCTCTTGCAATAGCGTTTGCAACTGTTCCTGCCGTTCGCTGCGCCACATCTCCTCGATACGCTGCTGCTGCATCAGGGTGCGATGACGCAGCTCGGTCATCTGCTCCAGCCAGTCGAGATCTTGCTCCAGCAAGCGATCCAGCGTCCGGGTCGCCTGCGCACCTTGTTGTTGGTAGAGGGAACCCAGCCCCGCCACCATCACGGTTTCGGCATTCTCCATCTGGCTGCGCGCCAGCTCGGCGATCTGTCCGGCCGCCGCCACCAGACGGGCCCGCTGCGCCTCCCCCTGCGCCATCAGGGTCAACCGCTCCCCCACCAGCCAGCCCTGCTGACCCAGATTGCCGATGATGCTCTGACTGAGCTGATCGAGGCTTGTTGAACCCTGCCCACGGTCGAGTTGCGCCAGCACCTGTTGTAGCTGTTGCCCCTGCAGAGTGAGCAAGCGCCCCTGATGCTCCCGCTCCTGCTCGCTGGTTGCGGTGGCCAGCAGCCGTGACGCGCTCTGGATCTCGCCGCTGAGGCGAGAGAGCGTGCGGGCCAGCTCCTGATCGGCCAACGTCTGCTGCACCCCTTGCTCCAGCTGGCGCAGATGGCTAAGCCCCACCCAGCCCAGCAGGGAGGCACTCAGGGTCAACAACGCCATCAGGGAGAAGGCCAGCAGCAACTTGCCACCCAGGCCGGAAAAGATTCTCACGGGAAGTCCCTTGGTTGTGGTCGGCTTTGACCGGATAATATGGCCCAACACTTTAACAAAACCCCTGGCCATGCGAAGCGTCTATCTCTCCCCCTTGTTGCTGATCTGGTTGCTAATGCTTCCCCGCGCCGCCCTCGCCTTTGCGGTCGATATCTGGCCCGGCGGCGAATTCAGCGGCCAGCCGGTGCGCCAGCAGTGGCCAGCCCCCACCGCCGCAACCAAACCGCTGACCCTCTGTGCCCTCTACCCCCATCTGCGCGACGCCTACTGGCTCTCGGTCAATCAGGGCATGGTGGACGAGGCGAAGCGGCTGGGAGTCAAGTTGCAGATCCACGAAGCGGGGGGCTATGGCGCCCTCGCCGAGCAGCGTCAGCAGTTGCAGCGCTGCGTGCAGGAAGGGAGCGACGCCATCTTGCTCGGCGCAGTGAGCTATCAGGGCTTGCGCGAGGCCATCAAGGCCACGCCGCTGCCGCTCTTTGGGTTGGTCAACGATCTGCCCAGCGGTCTGGTGCAGGCCAAGGTGGGGGTCTCCTGGTACCAGATGGGCTGGCAAATCGGCCACTGGCTGGCGCAGCGCCACCCCGCCGGCAGCAAGCCGGTCTCGGTCGCCCTCTTCCCCGGCCCGCAGGCCAGTGGTGGCAACAACTTCGTCGAGCCGGGCTTTGCCGATGCCATCAAGGGGAGCGCCATCAAGCTGGTCACCACCGAGCGCGGCGACAACAGCCGGGAAATCCAGCGCACACTGGTACAGCAGACCCTGGCCCGCTATCCCGACCTCGACTATCTGGTGGGGGGCGCCATCGCCGCCGAAGTGGCGGTCAACGAGCTGGCGCAGCGCCATCTCGACAGGCCCCGGGTGCTGAGCACCTACTTCAGCCACGGGGTACAGCGGGGACTGCGACGGGGCAAGATCCTGGCCGCCAACAGCGATCAGATGCGGCTGCAGGGGCGCCTTGCTGTCGCTCAGGCGGTCTGCCTGCTGCAACACCCTGATGCCAGTGCCGAGCAGTGCCCACGGGTGATGGGGCCACCCATTCTGACGCTATCTGCGCCACTGGCCGACCCCGCCGATTCCCTCTCGGATGGCGCTTTTCGCCCCGTCTATCGGGTCGAATAGCCGTTCCAAATCCGATCAGCACACTCAAGGAGAAGAGATGAAAGAGTTACATGCCAGCTGCCTGTGCGGCGCCATCGCCCTGACCCTGCCGGATCAGTTCGACTATATGGGGAACTGCCACTGCAGCGAATGCCGCAAGTTTTCAGGGGGAGATTACGCCTCGGTCGGCGGACTGGATGGCAACAAGGTCACCATAGTGAAGGGGGAAGAGGCCATCGGCCGCTACCGGAAATCGGCAGAGACCACCCTGGCATTCTGTCGTCACTGCGGCTCCAGCCTGTTCAGCCAGAAGAGCAGCAGCGGCAAGATCAACCTGCGCCTCGGGGTACTGGACGATGTGCCGAGCCAGCGCCCCGCGTTTCACATCTTTGTCGGCTCCAAGGCGCCCTGGCACCAGATTGGCGACGACTGCCCGCAATTTGATACCCGCCCGCCGGTCTGATACCCGGTCAAACAGCTCAAGGCCGCCGCAACGGGGTCAGGAGGCTATCTCGCCAGCAAACAGATAGCCTTCACCATGGACGGTGACAAACAGCTGGGGATCCCGCGGATCCGCTTCCATCTTGCCGCGCAGCCGCCGGATCAACACGTCTATGGTGCGATCGCTCGGGCCATCGCCGCGATGGCTGATAAGGGTCAGGATCCGCTCCCGACTGAGCACCCGCCCGGCATGGGCGACAAAGGCCACCAGCACTTCATATTCCGCCTTGGTCAGACGCACCGGCACTCCGTCCTTGCTGAGCTGGCGGCGGGAAATGTCAAAACGCCAGGGGCCAAAGCGCACCGCATCGTCAGCCACCGCAGGCTCGCTCGGCGCGGCGGCCGCCAGCGAGATCCGCCACAGCAGATTCTTGACCCGCACCAGCAGCTCCCTGAGCTCGAACGGCTTGGTGACATAGTCGTCGGCCCCCATCTCGAGGCCGACAATCCGGTCCACCGCATCGCTGCGGCCGGTGACCAGAATGATCCCCACCGTGCTGCGCGCCCGCAGTTCACGGGTCAACAGCAGACCATCTTCTCCCGGCAGGTTGATATCCAGCATCACCAGATCGACCGTCTGCTCCGCCAGCACGGCGCGCATCTGCTGGCCGTTTTCGACCGCCGTCACCCGATAGCCCTCCCGCTCGAAATAGCCGGTCAGCTTCTCGCGGGTAACCGCATCATCTTCAACAACCAGAATGTGGTAGCTCATGGGCAGGGTTCACGATGGTCGACAAGGGAGGATTATTCTATTCACATTTTGTCATAAATACCCCTATTTCATTAATTTGTGGCGGCAGCCCTGTTCACAACGCCTCCCTATCATGGCTCCCATCAAAAAAGTGATGTGAGAGAGCATGATGAAAAAACTGTGGCACTTCCTGCGCACCCCCAGCCGTCGCTGGTCGGTACTGGCGCTGCTTCTGGTGGGCGTCGGCGTCACCCTCGCGGGCACCGTCGGCCTGCACTATGGCTTTGAGAAAACCAGCAGCCTCGAATTCTGTATCTCCTGTCACTCCATGAAAGACACCGTCTATCCGGAGTACAAGGAGTCCATCCACTTCAAGAATGCCTCAGGGGTACAGGCGGTCTGTACCGACTGTCACCAGCCGAAGGATTTCGTCGGCAAAGTGGCCCGCAAGATGGAGGCAGCCAACGACCTCTATCAGGAGTACATAGGTCACAGCATCGACACCCAGGAGAAGTTCGAGGACCGGCGCCTGCATCTGGCCGAGAAGGTGTGGGCACGGATGAGCAGCCAGAACTCCAAGACCTGCAAGTCCTGCCACAGCTACGACAACATGGATCACGCCAAGCAGTCCCCGGCGGCAGCGCTGGCGATGAAAGATGCGGCGGCGAAGAACATGAACTGCATCGAGTGCCACAAGGGCATCGCCCACGAACTGCCCAACATGGCGGGGGGCTTCCGGGCCACTTACGCCACCCTGGTCAACGACGCGCAAGAGGCGCCAGCCGCCGAGACCCTCTACAACCTGGGTGAAAAAGATCTCTATGCCAGCGAACAGAGCAGCGACCCGGTCGGCAAACTGCTGCCCGCCTCCCGTATCGACGTGGTGGACCGCAGCGGCGATCGCCTCAAGGTGACCATCGAAGGGTGGCGCGAGAGCGATGGCAAGGGCCGGGTGCTGAGCGAATACATGGGCAAGCGGGTCTTCGTCGCTACCATCCGTGACGAACTGAAAGCGAGCGAGAAAGTGCTCAAGCAGGAGACAGACAGCGCCACCCATATCAAGTGGGAGCAGGTTCAGGTGCAGGCCTGGGTCGATGGCAAGGGCTTTGAGTCCTCGCTCAAGCCGATCTGGGATTACGCCGGCGAGATGTACAAATCCACCTGCAACTCCTGCCACGGCGCGCCGGATCCCGCTCACTTCACTGCCAACGGCTGGATTTCGGGACTCAAGGCGATGTCTGCCTACTACCGCCTGAGTAAGGAAGAGGAGCGCACCCTGCTCAAATACCTGCAGAACCATGCCGCCGATACCGGTGGTCAGGGCAGCCACTAATTCCGGATTCGAGTTCCGGATCCGAGAGAGGAATAACAAGATGATCAATATTTCCCGTCGTGGTTTTCTGGGTGGCTTGCTGGCCAGCGGTGCCTCTGCCCTGATCGGCCCCTCCCTGCTCGGTCGCGCCGTGATGGCCGCCGAGTCCGGCGACAAGCTGGTGCAGTCCGGCTCCCACTGGGGCGCCTTCCGTGCCCGGGTGGTCGATGGCCGCTGGGTCGAGACCCTGCCGTTCGAGCACGACAAGCACCCCACCGAGATGCTCAAGGCCTTGAGTGAGGTGGTCTATAACCCCTCCCGCATCCGCTACCCCATGGTGCGACTGGACTGGCTGCGCAAGGGCCACCAGTCCGACACCAACGAACGGGGCCAGAACCGCTTCGTGCGGGTCACCTGGTCCCAGGCGCTGGACTTCTTCTACCACGAGCTGGAACGGGTGCAGAAAACCTATGGCCCGAGCGCCCTCTATGCCGGTCACTCCGGCTGGCAGTCGGTGGGCAAGCTGCACTCCGCTGGCGCCATGCTGGGACGCGCCATGAACCTGCACGGCACCTATCTGGCCAAGGCCGGCGACTACTCCACCGGGGCCGCCCAGGTGATCCTGCCCCACGTGGCGGGCGCCATGGAGGTGTATGAGCAGCAAACCTCCTGGCCGCTGGTGCTGGAGCACAGCAAAACCATCGTTATCTGGGGCTCAGATCCCATCAAGAACCTGCAGGTGGGCTGGCTGGTGCCGGATCACAGCGTCTACGACTACTGGGCGCAACTGAAAGAGAAGGTAGCCAAGGGCGAGATCCGGGTGATCAGTGTCGATCCGGTCAAATCCAAGACTCAGAAGTACCTCAATTGCGATCAGGTAACCCTGAATCCGCAGACCGACGTGCCGCTGATGCTGGGCATCGCCCACACCCTCTACAGCGAGAAGCGCCACGACGAGAAGTTCCTGAAAGACTACACCACCGGTTTTGACAAGTTCCTGCCCTACCTGCTGGGCACCAGCGATGGTCAGGTGAAGGACGCCGAGTGGGCCGCCGCCATCTGTGGCGTACCAGCAGAGACCATCCGCGAACTGGCCCGTACCATGAGCAGCGGCCGCACCCAGCTTATCGGCGGCTGGTGTGTGCAGCGCATGCACCACGGCGAACAGTACGCCTGGATGCTGGTGGTTCTGGCCTCGATGATTGGCCAGATCGGCCTGCCGGGGGGTGGTTACGGCTTTGGCTGGCACTACAACGGGGCGGGTACCATCACCTCCAGCGGCCCCATCATGTCAGGTTTCAGCTCGGTCATTCCCGGCGTTAAACCACTCCATGACGGCGACTGGAAGGGCTACTCCAAATACATTCCGGTGGCCCGCTTCGTCGACTGCATTCTCAATCCGGGCAAACAGATCGCCTTCAACGGCCAGACCATCACCTACCCCCACATGAAGATGGCGGTGTTCTGTGGCAACAACCCGTTCCACCACCAGCAGGATCGCAACAAGATGGTCGCCGCCTGGCGCAAGCTGGAAACCGTGGTCAGCATCGATCACCAGTGGACGGCCAGCTGCCGTTTCGCCGATATCGTGCTGCCCGCCACCACCACCTATGAGCGGGATGACATCGAGCAGTGGGGCTCCCACTCCAACGCGGGCATTCTGGCCATGTACAAGGTGGTGGAGCCGCTGTTCGAGGCGCGCGATGACTACGACATCTTCGCCGATCTCTGCCGTCGCTTCGGTCGCGAGGCCGAGTTCACCGGTGGCAAGAGCAAGCTGGAGTGGATCCAGAGCATCTATGACGACGCCCGCCTGCAGGGCCGCGGCATCGGCATTCGTCTGCCCCGTTTCAGCCAGTTCTGGCACGGCGAAGGCTTCGTCACCTTCCCGGCGGGCCAGCCCTGGGTACGCCACGAGTCGTTCCGTCAGGAGCCGGATCTGGAGCCACTAGGCACCCCATCTGGCCTTATCGAGATCTACTCCAAGACCATCGCCGACTACGGCTATGGGGATTGCCCGGGTCACCCGGTCTGGATCGAGCCCTACGAGCGCTCCCACGGCGGGCCGGGCAGCAAACAGTACCCGCTGCACCTGCAATCCTGCCACCCGGACAAGCGGCTGCACAGCCAGCTCTGCTCCTCCGACAACTACCGCGCCACCTACACGGTGCAAGGTCGCGAGCCTGTCTATATGAATCCGCAGGATGCCAAATCCCGCGGCCTCAAAGACGGCGATCTGGTGCGGGTGTTCAACGGCCGCGGTCAGGTATTGGCTGGTCTGGTGGTGAGCGATGATTACGCCCCCGGGGTGGTGCGCATTCAGGAAGGAGCCTGGTATGGCCCGCAAGAGGGTGGCAAGGTAGGGACGCTCTGTACCTATGGCGATCCCAACGTGCTGACCGCCGACATCGGCTCCTCCAGCCTGGCGCAGGCCACCACGGCCCATACCGCGCTGGTGGAGATCGAGAAGTTCCGCGGGCAGGCACCGGCAGTCACTGCCTTCGGCGCACCGGAATCGGCCAAGGGCATCGACCCCATGTTCCCGGCACTCTGACCCCGGGGGGATGAAAGCGCCCCCTTGAGTTTCCTTTATTTTTAAAGTCGTTAGAATCGGGAGCCATCAAGGCTCCCGATTGCCATCCACGGAGGAAAAATGCAGGACTTTATGGCTACCAGCGAACGCCGGGCCGAACTCTACTGGTGGTTCTCCACCCTGTTCGCCGCCGAACTCAGTGATGAGCAGATCGCCGAATATGACACCTATGATGTGCGAAGCTTCCTGAAAAGCCTCTCCACCCTGGATCCGATGCGCGAAGCCGTGGCCGAACTCAACGATGCCATCGCCCGCCTGCTGGTGCGCACCGATCGCCAGCTGGAACTCGCCGCCGACTTCGCTGGCCTGTTTCTGGTGGATCCCAAACAGGGCGCCCTGCCCTACGAATCGCTCTATCGTGGCGATGCCAAGCTACTGATGCAGGCCCCGATGGCCGAGATGCAGGCCCGCCTCGATCGCCTCGGCATCAATGTCAGCGATAAATACAAAGAGCCTGCCGACCATCTGGCGATCGAGCTGGATCTAATGGGCAATCTCATCATCCGCGCGGCGGAAGCCAAGAGCGCAGCCGAGCGGGAACGCTGGCTCGACGAGCAGGAAGCGCTGCTGCACGGGCATCTGCTGGGCTGGTTCGACAAGTTCGAAAGCGCTTGTCGCGCCGCCGACCGGTTTGGCTTTTACGGCGCCAGTGCCCGTCTGCTGGGGGTCTTCCTCAAGATGGATGCCAACTACCTCTCTCTGGTCAAACCGGCACCGTCCGCCGACTGAGCCCGCGATGAAGACAGCCCTGCTTCTGATTGCATGCTGGCTGCTGGCCCTGATCCCGCTGGATCAGGGCATTACTCCCCTGATCGCGCTGCTGTTCAACCCTGATCGCGAGCTTTACGGCACCGCCCAGCTCACCGGCTTTGCCGGCATCCTGCTCACCCTCTACCTTGCCAATCTCGGCGTCGAGGTGGTGTTGCGCCGTCGTTTTCAAATCGCCGGCATGCTGGCGTTGCTGGCCGCCTGGATCGGCTTCATCAACAGCAGTGGCTGCGAGTCGCACTTCCTGCTGCTCTACCTGCTTGCCCTACCCTTCCATCTGATCGGCGGGCTGGTATTTGTACGCGGTATTCAGGCGTTTGGTCGTCAGAAGGGGTAGCCGCCATCAGCGCCAGCTTTGGCCATCCTGTTTTCTCACCGTCATTCAAACAACATCATTCGCCTCACCCCGGGACACCTCTCGAAACACCCAGCCCTCCAGTTCTCAGTCAGAATCCCTGTGCAACCGCACAGACTCAGGGGGAGTGGTCATCTATCCAAAAGTCTAATTGCCCCCCGCCACCAAAGGTATAAGTTGTTAAGAAACCATTAAAAGATCTATTCACAGGAGTGACAGATGAGCGAGAGCAAGGTCTACCCGGTCAAATCCCATATCAGCGACAGCGCCCTGCTGGACAAGGCCGGGTACGAGGCTATGTATCAGGCCTCCATCGACAATCCAGAGGCCTTCTGGGGCGAACAGGGAAAAATCCTCGACTGGATAAAACCCTATAGCAAGGTCAAAAACAGCTCCTACGATCCGGGCCATGTCTCCATCAAATGGTTTGAAGATGGCCAGCTCAACGTCTCGGCCAACTGTCTCGATCGCCATCTCGCCGAACGGGGTGACAAGGTCGCCATCATCTGGGAAGGGGACAACCCGGCCGAAGATCGCAAACTCACCTACCGCGAACTGCACAGCGAAGTGTGCAAGTTTGCCAACGTATTGAAAGCACAAGGGGTTCACCGCGGCGACGTGGTCTGCCTCTATATGCCCATGGTGCCCGAGGCCGCCATCGCCATGCTGGCCTGTACCCGCATCGGCGCAGTACACAGCATTGTATTCGGCGGCTTCTCGCCGGAAGCCCTGGCCGGCCGCATCATCGACTCCGGCTCCTCCATCGTTATCACCGCCGACGAAGGAGTGCGCGGTGGCCGCCCGGTGCCGCTCAAGAAGAATGTGGATGAGGCGCTCACCAACCCGGAGACTAAGGTCAACAAGGTGATCGTGCTCAAGCGCACCGGCGGCAATGTCGCCTGGCACAACCACCGCGACATCTGGTGGCATGAAGCGACCGCAGCTGTCAGCAGCGACTGTCCACCCGAGGCGATGAACGCCGAAGATCCGCTCTTTATCCTTTATACCTCCGGCTCCACCGGCAAACCCAAGGGGGTGCTACACACCACCGGTGGCTATCTGGTGTATGCCACCCTCACCTTCAAATATGTGTTCGACTACCACGAAGAGGATATCTACTGGTGTACCGCCGATGTGGGTTGGGTCACCGGTCACTCCTATCTGGTCTACGGGCCGCTTGCCAACGGCGCCGCCACCATCATGTTCGAAGGGGTGCCCAACTACCCGGCCACCAACCGCATGAGTCAGGTGGTGGACAAACACCAGGTCACCATCCTCTACACCGCCCCCACCGCCATCCGCGCGCTGATGGCCAAGGGCAACGAAGCGATCACCGGCACCTCCCGTTCGAGCCTGCGCATCATGGGTTCGGTGGGTGAACCCATCAATCCGGAAGCCTGGGAGTGGTACTACCGCACCATTGGCGACGAGCGCTGCCCCATTGTCGATACCTGGTGGCAGACCGAGACCGGCGGCATCCTGATCAGCCCGCTGCCCGGCGTTACCGATTTGAAACCCGGCTCTGCCACCAAACCCTTCTTCGGGGTACAACCGGCACTGGTGGACAACATGGGCGAGCCGCTGGACGGTGCCACCGAGGGCAATCTGGTGATCACCGACTCCTGGCCGGGTCAGATGCGCACCGTATTCGGCGATCACGAGCGCTTCGAGCAGACCTACTTCTCCACCTTCCCCGGACGTTACTTCACTGGCGACGGTGCCCGTCGCGACGAGGATGGCTACTACTGGATCACCGGTCGGGTGGATGATGTACTGAACGTCTCTGGCCACCGCATGGGTACCGCCGAAATTGAATCGGCGCTGGTGGCCCATCCCAAGATCGCCGAAGCGGCGGTGGTGGGGGTTCCTCACGAGATCAAGGGTCAGGGTATCTATGCCTATGTCACCCTGATCGCCGGGGAAGAGCCAAGCCGCGAGTTGCACAAAGAGGTGAAGGAGTGGGTCCGCAAGGAGATCGGCGCCATCGCCTCACCGGACGTGATCCACTGGGCGGAAGGGCTACCCAAGACCCGCTCCGGCAAGATCATGCGTCGCATCTTGCGCAAGATCGCCACCGGCGAGACCGACAGTCTGGGGGATATCTCCACCCTGGCGGACCCGGGCGTAGTAGACAAACTCATTCGCGAGAAATCGGAAGCGGCCTGATCCCGCGTCGTTTGTTGCTCAATAAAGCCGGCCCTGCGCCGGCTTTGTCATTTCTTATTCACTAGCAAACAGCAAGGTGGCAACGGCGAAGTCTCGCAGACCAAGGCGCGCAATAAATAGCCAGATGTAGAGATTAGACCAGTAAAATGCTGCTAATTTTCACGAAATCAATATAATTGCCAAATCTGTGTGCCAGGGCACACCGATTTGCGCAGAAAATGGCTAGATTTCTGGTAGTCCACAAGATAGCTGACAGATAGCAGCATTATCATCGAGGATGTACTCAATATGTCGCAACATCACCGAATTCTCCTGCTCAACGGACCTAACCTGAATCTGCTGGGCAAGCGCGAACCTGGTATCTACGGCAGCAAGACGCTTGATGAGATCGTCGCCGATCTGAAGCTTAACGCCAGCGAACTCGGTGTCACTCTGGAGCATCTGCAATCCAACGCCGAACACGAGTTGATTAGCTGCATCCATCAGGCCATGGGCCAGGTTGATTTCATCATCATCAATCCGGCCGCCTTCACCCACACCAGTGTCGCCATCCGCGATGCACTGCTGGGTGTCGCCATCCCCTTTATCGAAGTTCATCTGTCAAACGTTCATGCCAGGGAGCCGTTCCGTCATCACTCCTACCTGTCTGATGTCGCCAAAGGGGTCATTTGTGGTCTGGGGGCTGATGGCTACCAATTCGCTTTAACCGCGGCCGTGCGCCATCTGCGCGCGGCTTGATAATCACTGATCAGATAAAGAAGAAAGAGAATGCTAATGGATATCCGCAAAATCAAGAAGCTGATTGAACTGGTTGAAGAGTCCGGCATCGCCGAACTGGAAATCTCCGAAGGTGAAGAGTCAGTTCGCATCAGCCGCAATTTCGCAGGCCAGGTCACTGCCGCACCGCAGATGATCATGCAGCAAGCCGCGGCGCCGGTTGCCGCGCCTGCCACCGCACCAGTTTCCGCCGCCCCGGCCGCCGATGCCGCCCCGAGTGGTCACCTGATGCGCTCCCCGATGGTTGGCTCCTTCTACCGCTCTTCCAGCCCGGAAGCCAAGCCATTTGTGGAAGTGGGTCAGCAAGTCAATGTCGGCGATACCCTGTGCATCGTTGAAGCCATGAAAATGATGAACCAGATTGAATCCGACAAAGCCGGTGTGATCAAAGCGATCCTGGTTGAAAATGGTCAGGCCGTTGAATTCGACGAGCCGCTGTTCATCATCGAATAAGGGAAATCGCCACCCATGTTGGACAAAGTAGTCATCGCCAACCGCGGTGAAATTGCCCTGCGGATCCTGCGCGCCTGTAAAGAGCTCGGGATCAAGACAGTGGCCGTTCACTCTACCGCCGACCGGGAGCTCATCCATGTGCTGCTGGCCGATGAATCCATCTGTATCGGCAAGCCTGCCAGTGCCGAGTCCTACCTCAACGTACCGGCCATCATCGCCGCTGCCGAGGTAACAGGAGCCGTGGCCATCCACCCAGGTTACGGCTTCCTCTCCGAAAACGCCGACTTCGCCGAGATGGTTGAGCAGTCAGGCTTCGTCTTTATCGGTCCCCGTGCCGAGACCATTCGCCTGATGGGTGACAAGGTCTCCGCTATCGAGGCGATGAAGAAGGCAGGCGTACCGTGCGTACCGGGCTCTGACGGCCCCGTTGACAATGACGCCAAGCGCAATGCCGCCATTGCCAAGCGCATCGGTTATCCGGTGATCATCAAGGCCGCCGGTGGCGGTGGTGGTCGCGGCATGCGGGTGGTACGCAGCGAAGCAGAGCTGGCCTCTGCCATCGCCCTGACCAAATCCGAAGCGGGCCAGTTCTTCAAGAACGACATGGTCTACATGGAGAAGTACCTGGAGAACCCGCGCCACATCGAAATTCAGGTGTTGGCTGATGGCCAGGGCAATGCTCTCTATCTGGGTGAGCGCGACTGCTCCATGCAGCGTCGCCACCAGAAAGTGGTGGAAGAGGCTCCGGCACCCGGCATCACTGCCGAGATGCGCAAGTTTATCGGCGAGCGCTGTGTGCGCGCCTGTATCGAGATCGGCTACCGTGGTGCGGGCACCTTCGAGTTCCTCTACGAAAACGGCGAGTTCTACTTTATCGAGATGAACACCCGTATCCAGGTAGAGCACCCGGTCACCGAGATGGTGACGGGTATCGACTTGATCAAAGAACAACTGCGCATCGCCGCCGGTCAGCCCCTGTCGATCACCCAGCAGGATGTCCGCATTCATGGTCATGCCATCGAGTGCCGCATCAACGCCGAAGATCCGGCCACCTTCATGCCCTCACCCGGGCTGATCAAGAGCTTCCATGTGCCGGGTGGCCTGGGCGTTCGTTGGGACTCCCACATCTATGCGGGTTACAAAGTTCCCCCCTACTACGATTCAATGATCGGCAAGCTGATCTGCTACGGCGAGAATCGTGATATCGCCATCGCCCGTATGCGTCATGCGCTGGACGAGCTGGTAGTAGAAGGGATCAAGACCAACGTACCACTGCAAAAAGAGATCATGAAAGACGAAAACTTCCAGCACGGTGGCACCAATATCCACTATCTGCACAAGAAGTTGGGTCTGTAAGGATCGCTGATAGAGACCCGATGACATTGCACGGTGGCAGTACCAACGCCCACTATCTGCACAAGAAGTTGGGTCTGTAAGATCTCGCAGGCAGAACAATCACTTCCGGCCAGATAGCAGCCAGCTGTTCAACTGCTATCCAGCCAAGAGGCGGCTTCGCAAGAAGCCGCTGCTAAAAAAGGGCCATGGCGACATGGCCCTTTTTTGTTATCCTTGCGCCCCCCAAATTTGTCGGAGGCCAAGGTGAACCGTTTTGCTCTCGCCCGCCGGGAAGCCGCTTTTTGTCTGCTGCTTACCCTGCTCTACTTCTTTGCCTGGTATGGCACCGCCTATTTCACCCCCGTTCAGCTTGAGCTGTGGGGTATCCCGCTCTGGTTTTTGCTCAGTTGCATGGTCATGCCACTGTTCTTCATCATCCTCTGCGCCCTGATGGTCAATCGCCTCTTTGTGGATATTCCGCTCGATCCCCACACCAACCAACAAGAGGATCGTCCCCATGAATCTTGAGTTGATGGTGCCGCTTGTCATCTATCTGGTGCTGGTACTGGGGGTCGGTTTTTGGGCCAACCGCCATCGTGCAGCTGGCAACTTCGTGCAGGAGTACTTCATCGGCAACCGCAGCATGGGCGGACTGGTGCTGGCGATGACCCTAGTGGCCACCTACACCTCGGCTTCCTCTTTTATCGGCGGGCCGGGCGCCGCCTACAAGATCGGTCTGGGCTGGGTGTTGCTGGCAATGATCCAGCTGCCTACCGTCTGGCTCACTCTGGGGGTGCTTGGCAAGAAGTTCGCCATCATCGCCCGTCGGGTCAATGCGGTGACCATCAACGACATGCTGTGGGCCCGCTACCAGAGCAAGGCGGTGGTGATCCTCGGATCCGTGACTATCATCCTCGCCTTTATCGCCACCATGGTGGTGCAGTTTATCGGTGGCGCTCGCCTGCTGGAGACCGCCACCGGCCTCTCCTACCAGCAGGGGCTGATGCTGTTTGCCAGCTGCGTGCTGCTCTACACCATCATCGGCGGCTTCCGTGCCGTGGTGATGACCGACGCCCTGCAGGGGATCATCATGCTGATCGGCACCGGTGCCTTGCTGGCGGGGATTCTGATTGCCGGTGACGGCCTGCCGAACCTTATCCACCAGCTCAGAGAGATCGATCCCAAGCTGGTGAGCCCGCAAGGGGCTGATGACATGCTGACCCAGCCCTTTATGCTGAGCTTCTGGATCCTGGTCTGTGTCGGGGTGGTGGGGCTGCCCCACTCGGCGCTGCGCTGTTTTGGCTATCGCGACAGCAAGGCGCTCCATCGCGGTATTCTGATCGGCACCCTGGTCAGTGCCCTGCTGATGTTCGGCATGCATCTGGCGGGCGCCCTCGGCCGCGCCATCCTGCCGGGCATGGAGAGCCCGGACAAGATCATGCCCTCCCTGATGATGGAAGTGCTGCCCCCCTGGCTGGCCGGGGTCTTTCTGGCGGCGCCGATGGCGGCCATCATGTCCACCATCGACTCCCAGCTGATCCAGGCTTCCGCCACCCTGGTGAAGGATCTCTACCTCAACTATCTGAGCCCAAAGCAGGAGAAGCTGGAAGTGCGCATTCCCCGCCTCTCCCTGCTCTGTACCCTGATCCTCGGCACCCTGGTGCTGCTGGCGGCGTTGCAACCGCCCGAGATGATCATCTGGCTCAACCTGCTCGCCTTTGGCGGTCTGCAGGCGGTATTCCTCTGGCCGCTGGTGCTCGGTCTCTACTGGTCGCGGGCCAACGGCCCGGGCGCGCTGGCCAGCATGGTCAGCGGCATCGTCAGCTATGGGGTACTCAGTCAGTGGGGGATCAAGCTGGCTGGCCTGCACGCCATCGTGCCTAGCCTCACGCTGGCGCTGGTGGTCTTTATCACGGTGAGCCTGCTGACGACGCCCCCCTCACGGGAAGTACGCGAGCTTTTCGAGCAGAAATAACAAAAAGATAAATAAAGGGTTCCGATACTATCCCCAAATAGGTGTTTTCCGGTTAAACTGTGCGCCAAGTCACAGAAAGTAGCCGCTGTATGCCCGTTAAAGTCACTCGACAAGTCGTTACTCAAGCCCTGCAGCGGCTCGGTTATGCCCTGCTACTGCCCGTCTCCATCCTGCCGATGGCGGCCTTGATCTACCGGCTTGGGCAACCCGATGTGCTCGATTTGGCCGTGCTCTCCCTCACCGGTCAGGCGATCTTCAGCCAGATGCCGCTTATCTATGCGGTGGCGATCGCCTTTGGCCTGAGTCGGCAAGAGCTGGGTGGACAAACGCTGGCAGGGGCGGTCAACTTCCTGCTGCTCAGCAGCGCCTTCAATACGCTGGCCCCCAACCTGCACGCCGACATGATCTGCGGTCTGCTGGCGGGGCTCACCACCGCCATCATCTACCCCTGGGTACACCAGCAAACACGGCCCCGCTGGCTACAGATCGCCAAGGGGGAGTTTCCCAGCCTGCTGGTGTCGGCCTTGGCCTGCCTGCTGATCGCCATCCCTCTCTCGCTGCTGTGGCCGCCGTTGGAGCGCGGGCTGACCCTGCTCACCTCCGAGCTGCTCACCACGCCGTTTGGCGCCTTCTGCTATGGCACCCTCAACCGGCTGTTGATCCCGCTCGGACTGCATCAGGTATTGGGTAGCGTCATCGGCCTTGGCGAGAGCAACCTGCTGGCGCTGGCCACCGCCCAACCCCTTCATGAAGGGTATGTAGCCGGTCTCTACCCCATCATCATGTTCGGCCTGCCGGGCGCCTGTTTTGCTATCTGGCTGCACCGCCAGCGGATGCAGCGACTGCCGCAGGGGGGGCTGCTGCTCACCCTGGCGCTCACCTCGGCACTGGTGGGCATCACCGAGCCTATCGAGTTTCTGTTTGCCTTTACCGCCCCCTGGCTGTTTCTCGCTCACGCCCTGCTGACCGGGCTATCGCTCGCTGTCTGTAGCGGGCTGGGGATCAAGGTGGGCAGTTACTTCTCCGCCGGTCTGCTGGATCTGGTATTGAGCTATCAATCCGGTGAGCACAGCTTCTGGCTTATTCCGGTCGGGATCCTGTTTTTCGTCGCCTACACCCTGCTGTTCTATCAGCTGCTGGAGCGCGCCCCCCTCAGTATGCCGAGCAAGCCCATCGCAGAGGAGCATCAGCGCCTTGCCAGCGTCGCCCCCTCCGATCCGCAAATGCTGGCGATCCAGTATCTCAAGGTGCTGGGGGGAATGGATAACCTGCTGGCGATAAGCGTCTGCCTTACCCGACTCAGCCTGCGGGTGCGCGACATTTCACTGGTGGATCAATCCCGCCTGCTGGGGCTGGGCTGCCTCTCCTGGATCCAGCTCAACGACCACCAGCTGGTACTGGTACTGGGCCCCAGCGCCAGCCTGATTGAAGGGCAGATCCGCATGCTGGCTGAGCGCCAGTCGGTCCCCCTCGGCCTCAAACCCAATCAGGAGTCGGCCAGCCAGAGCAGCTGGTAACTCAGGCGAACGGCAACCGCTCGGCCACAATAAACCATCGGGACAGGCTAAAAAGTCCGATGAAAACAACACCCTTCCCCCTGGCAGTTTCACAGGCACAGGCCCATACCGAGGTGGAGGTGGGCCGCATGGTAAGTAAACAGCTGATCGACATGAGCGACTTCGCCAACCAAGCCCTCAAACGCACCATGATGGGATAAGTTCACCAAGAAGATGCCCCAAACGGACACAACCTGCAGCACTCATGTCAACCAGCTGCGGGCCAAGGTCCGGCAATCAGCCAAAAAAGAGGCCATTTCGCGAGAAATGGCCTGAATACCTGAACATTGGGGTAACAATCACACACATATCCTTATGCAGGACACATTAGTCTTTGCATCCGGCGTGCCAACAGCAGCATGAATGCGCTAAAACGGCGCCAGCCCATCCTTGAGCAAGGTGCCGACCTTGCTCTTTTTTTGTCTGGCAGACTTTTTACCAAGCAAAGAAGTGCAGATAAAAAATGCCACCCTAGGGTGGCAGTGAAAGATGACGGAACTTGAGCAAAGCGTTCAGCGAAAACCGCTCGTTTTCGCCTGCATAGTGCAATACAGGAACCGTGCCAATCCGGCAAAAGCCCCCGTATCCCTCCACGTCATGGGCAAACCACGACAGCACAGGCCCATGATGGTAGAATCTCGCGGTTTCACATTTATGAAGAGTCAACGCCATGCCCTGGATACAAATTCGAATCAACGCCACTGCCAAGACCGCAGACAAGGTGAGCAACATGCTGCTGGGGCGTGGTGCCCAGGCGGTGACCTTTATGGATGCCAAGGATGTGCCCGTCTATGAACCCATGCCCGGTGAAACCCCGCTCTGGGGCGAGACCGAAGTGATGGGGCTGTTCGATGCCGAAACCGACCCGGCCCCCACCATCGCCTTCTTCCAGCAGATCTTCGGCGAAAATGTCGGCTACAAGGTCGAACAGCTGGAAGACAAGGACTGGGTGCGCGAGTGGATGGATCACTTCCACCCGATGCAGTTTGGCGAGCGCCTCTGGATCTGCCCGAGCTGGCGCGATGTGCCGAACCCTGATGCGGTCAACGTCATGCTGGATCCGGGTCTGGCCTTCGGTACCGGTACCCACCCCACCACCGCACTTTGCCTGCAGTGGCTGGACGGGCTGGATCTGGCCGGTAAAACCGTGGTCGACTTTGGCTGTGGCTCCGGCATTCTCGGCATCGCCGCCCTGAAACTGGGTGCCGCCCGCGTCATCGGCATCGACATCGACCCGCAGGCCATTCAGGCCAGCCGCGACAACGCCGCGCGCAACGGCGTCGCCGACCAGATTGAGCTCTATCTGCCAACCGACCAGCCGCAAGATGTCGAAGCAGACGTAGTGGTCGCCAACATCCTGGCCGGCCCGCTGCGCGAACTGGCACCGCTTATCGCTGGCCACGGCAAACCGGGCAGCCTGATGGCCCTCTCTGGCGTGCTGGAGAGCCAGGCCGCGGAGCTGGAAACCATCTACGGCCAGTGGTTCGAGATGGACCAGACCGCCGTCAAGGAGGAGTGGTGCCGCCTCTCCGGCCGCAAACACCGCTGATGGCAACCACCTAATACAACAAGGGCACCGATGGTGCCCTTGTTGTTTCCGCCATCCTCTCGTGTCTCCCCTGCTCACTGCCCCACATACAAGCAAAGGCCCGGACTTCGGCCGAACAATCTGGTGCTGCTGCACCACAACAACGCAGCGGGCACACCTTGGCCTCAGACCATAAAACAGCTGTAACCATATGAATAAAAATGACTAAATAGCCATATAACTGGATGGCATATCCCTTGCAATTTGCCTCTTCAGAGACTTTCACCATTGAACGTCATATTGGAGAAGCGTATGCAGCAACAGGATTGTGCGAAACCGGAACTGAAACGAACCCTGGGGGCTTTTCACCTGTGGGGGATCGCCGTGGGACTGGTCATTTCGGGGGAATACTTTGGCTGGAGCTACGGCTGGGCGCAAGCAGGTACCATGGGCTTTCTGGTCACCTCCCTGCTGGTGGCTTGCATGTACACCGCCTTTATCTTCAGTTTTACCGAGCTGACCACCTCAATTCCCCATGCAGGAGGCCCCTTTGCCTATGCCTACCGTGCCTTTGGTCCGGTCGGAGGATATATCGCAGGCTTTGCCACCCTGGTGGAATTTGTGTTCGCGCCGCCCGCCATCGCCATGGCGATCGGGGCCTACCTCAACGTCCAGTTTCCGGCCATAGACCCCAAGTGGGTGGCGGTGAGCGCCTATCTCATCTTCATGACCCTCAATCTGATCGGAGTCGGTATCGCCGCTACCTTCGAGTTGCTGGTCACCCTGCTCGCCATTTTCGAGCTGCTGGTCTTCATGGGAGTAGTAAGCCCGGGTTTCAGCGCCAGCAACTTCATGCTCAACGGCTGGGCAGGCCAGCAGGAATTCAGCCTCGGCGCTCTCCCCGGTATCTTTGCCGCCATCCCGTTCGCCATCTGGTTCTTCCTCGCCATTGAAGGCGCCGCCATGGCGGCCGAAGAGGCCAAGGAGCCTAAGAAGACAATTCCGAAAGCCTTCATCGGTGGCATCCTGACCCTGGTCATGCTGGCCATGGGGGTCATGGTGTTCGCAGGCGGAGTCGGAGACTGGCGCCAGCTTGCCAACATCAATGATCCCCTGCCCCAGGCGATGAAGATGATAGTGGGCGAGAGCAGCGGCTGGCTGCACATGCTGGTCTGGCTGGGGCTGTTCGGCCTGATCGCCTCCTTCCACGGCATCATAATGGGCTACTCACGCCAGATCTTTGCCCTGGCCCGGGCCGGTTATCTGCCCGGAGCCCTGGCCTCGGTCAACCGCCGCTTCCAGACCCCCCACTGGGCCATTCTGGCCGGTGGCGTTGTGGGGATCCTGGCGATCTTCTCCGACTCGCTGATCGTCATAGGCGGGCTATCCCTCACCGCCAACATAGTCACAATGGCGGTGTTTGGCGCCATTGTGATGTACATCATCTCGATGGCGGCCCTGTTCAAGCTGCGCCGCAGCGAACCGGCACTGGAGCGTCCATTCAGAGCCCCTCTCTATCCTTTTGCTCCGGCTCTCGCCTTGGGACTGGCAGTACTCTGTCTGGTCGCTATGGTCTATTACAACGGTTTGCTGGCGCTGATCTTTGGCGCCCTGATGCTGGCGGGCTATGCCTACTTCCGTCTGACCCATGATGAAGGGATTGCCGCCAGTGACGGTGAGCTGGTCAAGGGAAGCTGAACCAGATCCTCTGTGCCCATCAGGAGCAAGGCCATGCGCTGGCCTTGTTTCCCCGCCCTGCATCGACGAGAGAACCCCATGTATCGTACCCAACTGTCACACCACGGCTATCAGTTTCCCGACCTTCGCACCCTGATGGCCAAGGCGACCCCTGCCCGCTCCGGTGACTATCTGGCTGGCGTGGCCGCCCACAGCGCCGAGGAACGCATGGCGGCCAGGATGGCGCTTGCAGACCTTCCGCTCAAAACCTTCCTCAATGAGGCGCTGATCCCTTACGAGCAGGATGAGGTAACCCGCCTCATCATGGACAACCACGATCACGCGGCCTTCGCCCCCATCAGCCACCTGACGGTAGGGGATTTTCGCAACTGGCTGCTGTCTGAGACGGCCAACAGCCAGACCCTGGCACGCATAGCCCCCGGCATCACACCCGAGATGGCAGCCGCGGTCAGCAAGCTGATGCGCAATCAGGATCTGATCCTGGCCGCCAAGAAGTGCCGGGTCGTCACTGCCTTTCGCAACACCATAGGGTTGCCCGGCCACCTCAGCGTGCGGCTGCAACCCAACCATCCCACCGACGATCCTCAAGGGATAGCGGCAGCCATGCTGGACGGTCTGCTGTACGGCGCGGGGGATGCGGTGGTCGGCATCAATCCCGCCAGTGACAACTTGCCCGTACTGGCCAACCTGAACCAGATGCTCGACGAAGTGATCCAGCGTTTCGCCATTCCGACCCAGTCCTGCATCCTGACCCATGTCACCAACACCTTGCAGCTCATAGAGCGCAATGTGCCGGTAGACTTGGTGTTCCAGTCCATCGCAGGTACAGAGGCTGCCAACCGAGGATTTGGTATCGATCTGGCCCTATTGCAAGAGGCATATGACGCCGCCCTCAGCCTGGGGCGCGGCACCCTTGGCAACAACGTCATGTATTTCGAGACTGGCCAGGGCAGTTGCCTCTCGGCCAATGCCCACCACGGACTGGATCAGCAGACCTGCGAGGCCAGAGCCTACGGGGTAGCTCGCCACTTCAAGCCGTTGCTGTGCAATACCGTGGTCGGTTTCATCGGACCGGAATACCTCTATGACGGCAAGCAGATTATCCGCGCCGGACTGGAAGATCACTTCTGCGGCAAACTGCTGGGGGTGCCGCTCGGCTGTGACGTCTGCTACACCAACCACGCCGAAGCGGATCAGGACGACATGGACACCCTGCTCACCCTGCTTGGCAACGCTGGCCTCACCTTCCTCATCGGCGTTCCCGGGGCGGACGACATCATGCTCAACTACCAGAGCACCTCGTTTCATGACGCTCTCTATATTCGCGAGCTGCTCGGCCTCAAGCACGCACCGGAATTTGCAGACTGGCTGGTGCGGATGCAACTCACCAACCCTGGTGGCCAACTGCTCGATGCCAGCCTGCGCCACCCTCTGTTAACGGCTTTTGGCCAAAGCGGCAAGGTGGCCCGATGAGCAAGGATCCCCATGACATGAGTGACATAGTTCACCTCAATCCCTGGCTGGAACTCAAACGCTACACCTCGGCCCGCATAGCGCTGGGGCGCACCGGGGTCAGCCTGCCCACAGAGGCACTGCTGGCGTTTGGTCTGGCCCATGCACAGGCTAGAGATGCTGTGCACCAGCCCCTGGAAGTGGCCGCCCTGACCAAAGCACTGCACGCCACAGGACACAAAGTTCTGACGGTGCACAGCGCCGCCAACAGCCGGGAAGAGTATTTGCGTCGCCCGGATCTGGGCCGACGGCTGAACGATGCCAGCCGCCTCCTGCTGAGCCAGATCCCGCAAGCAGAGGCCGAGCTCGCCCCCCTGGAGTATCAGACCCGGCAGGCTGAAGCCGATCTCGTCATCATGCTGGGTGATGGACTCTCCTCCACCGCCCTGCATCAGAATGCCCTGCCCTTTATCGAGGCACTGCAACCCCATCTCAGGCGCCTTGGGTTGGCCTGTGCCCCTCTGGTGATCGCCAGCCAGGCCAGAGTGGCACTGGGAGATGAGGTAGGGGAGCTGCTAAGGGCCCGGGCCGTACTGGTGATGATTGGCGAGCGCCCCGGCCTCTCCTCCCCCGACAGTCTGGGGCTCTACCTGACCTGGCAACCCAGAGTCGGGTGCATGGATTCACAGCGCAACTGCATCTCCAACGTACGTCCCGCCGGGCTCGATTTCCCCCAGGCGGCTCACAAGCTGGCCTGGTTGCTGGAGCAGGCCTTCAACCGCCGCTTGACCGGGGTTGCCCTCAAGGATGAGAGCGGCGAGCTGGCCAGCCTGATCGAACACGACGCCCCGCTTCCCCCTTGCCGTCCAACATGACAACGGGGCGGCCAGCCTAGTCCGCCCCATCACCAATTCCAAACTGAACCACTTGAATCTGCAATGAAAACTGGGCATCGTCTCGCCTGCCCCCGCCAAGAAGCCAAGGGACGCGCCTCTACCCCTCAGGACAATTGCTTGATACACAAGAGGAACGGATGAAAATTGCCATTCTGGATGACTATCAGGATCAGGTGCGCCACCTGCCCTGCTTTGCCGTGCTGGCGGGTCATGACGTCACCATCCTCAACCAGAGCGAACCCGATACAACGCGCCTCGCCGCCATGCTGGAAGGTATAGAAGCACTGGTGCTGATCCGCGAGCGTATCCGCATCGACGAACAGCTGCTGATACAGCTTCCCACCCTTAAACTCATCAGCCAGACCGGCAAAGTCAGCCAGCATATCGACCCGGTACTGTGCCAGCAGTACGGCGTTGCCGTGGCAGAAGGGATCGGCAGCCCTATCGCTCCCGCCGAGCTCTGCTGGGCGCTCATCATGGCAGCTTCCCACCATATACCTGCTTACAGCCAAGCGTTAAGCCAAGGCCAATGGCAGCAATCTGGCGACCTCGGTTTGGGTCGCACGCTTCATGGGCTGACGCTCGGCATCTGGGGCTACGGCAAGATAGGCCAGCGGATCGCCCGCTATGGCAAGGCATTTGGCATGTCGGTACTGATATGGGGCAGTGAGGCTTCGCGCAGGCAGGCCGAGCTGGATGGCTATGCCTGCGCCTCCAGCAAGGAGGCGCTCTTCAGTCAAGCCGATATCCTCACGCTGCATCTGCGCCTGAGCGAGGCAACCCGCTGCGCTGTTACCCGCGCAGATCTGGCCCGCATGAAAGTTGACTCTCTACTGGTCAATACCAGTCGTGCCGAGCTTATCGAGCCGGGTGCCCTCTATGTAGAGCTAACTACCCATCCTGGAAAACGGGCAGCGCTCGATGTATTTGACATCGAGCCGGCGACGCTACAAAACGAGCCCCTGCTGCGCCTGCCCAATGTTTTGGCGACGCCTCATCTGGGCTATGTGGAGCAAAACAGCTACGAACTCTACTTTCGCGTGGCGTTCGAGAATGTGCTGGCCTTTGCCGAAGGCAGACCTGCCAACCTGGTTCTGCCCGTATCGGGTGGATGATCACGTTATTTCTGCCGTATTGGCGCCAATATCCAAATCCCTGGCAGATAAAGGAAAGCAACCTTCATGAGCGAATACCAGAAGATGATCAGCAGCCAGCCTTACAACTGCATGGCATCCGAGTTGGTGCAGTTGCGCCGGGAGGCGGCCCGGCGCTATCGCCGTTTCAATCAGGCGGAAGAGGAAGCAGAGCAACGGGCGCTGCTGGCGGATCTGATTGGCGAACTGGCGGAGAACGCCTTTATCTGCCGGCCCCTCTACTGCACCTATGGCCGCCACATCCAGCTTGGCCAGGACTCCTATATCAATATGGGGGCGACCCTGCTGGACAATGCCCCCATTCGCATCGGCGCCCATGTGATGATTGGGCCAAATGTGCAGATCTATACCGCCGCCCATGCGCTGGAGGCCGACGAACGAATTCAGGGAGCGGAGACGGCGCTGCCGGTCACCATTGAAGAGAAGGTCTGGATTGGGGGCGGCGCCATCTTGCTGCCCGGCATAACCATAGGGCGGGAGGCGATCGTCGGCGCGGGTGCCGTAGTCACCAAAGATGTACCGGCCGGTGCTCGGGTAGTCGGCAACCCGGCCCGGATCCTGCCAGCCAAAAACCGGGCATAAGGCTGCCAACCGGGCTGCATGATGATGCCACCATCAGCTCACAGCGACCCCGACACGCCATAAAAAAATAAAGCCCAATGTCACGCAGACGTTGGGCTGTTAAAAGGTGCTACGGAATTGCGACTCTCATCGCAGAAAAATTAGAAGGGACAACCTTCTAAACTGGCAGGGAGATATTAGCGAACGCGCAAACGTTTTACATAGTGAAATAACACAGGATTGCGAGGCACTTCGCACTATTTAAATAATTAGCTGCCATGGTGCGCGAGGCCTCTTTGACCCATTTCTTTTCCCCAATCACTCTGGTTACTATTCATGGTTAAACAGAAAAGCCCCGATTGCTCGAGGCTTTGCTGTTCTCAACCGTAACATGGCCAAGGAGTCAGAAACGGCGGACAAACTCATCCAGCGGCAGCTCGCGCAGTTTGCGTGCTTCCAGCATGGGGGTGCCGAGATAGAGAAAACCCACCAGCTGATCCTCTGCCGCCAATCCCAGTCCCTTATTGACCTGCTCATCGAAGATAAACCAGCCGGAGCGCCAGATACCGTTGAAGCCCTGCGCCTGCGCCGCCATCTGCATCGCCATCAGGGCGCAGCCGGCGGAAAGCTCCTGCTCCAGCTTCGGCACCTTGGGGTGATCCTGGTAGCGGGTTGCCACGGCGACGACCAAGGGAGCACGCAGCGGCGCTTCGCTGCACTTCTTGACGCTATCGTCATCCTCACCACGGGCACGGGCCGCCTCGGCCAGCAGCTTGCCCAACCGCCCACGACCCTCCCCTTCAAACAGAATGAACTGCCAGGGGGTCAGGGTGCCGTGATCCGGCGCGCGCAGGCCCGCCTTGAGGATATTGTCGAGCACCTCACCGCTCGGGGCGGGATCGGCGAGACGGCCACAGGAGTGGCGATTGAGCAACAGGGTGAGGGCATCCATGGGCAATTCCTTCTCTGGGGCAATGATGGCGCTACCTTAGCACAGCACCGAATGAAGAAAACCCCTGAGGCTCAGGGGTTTATCGCAAGATAGAGGGCAAGAGGAGAGCGCTGGCTAGATGACCGCGGCCAACTCGGCCCCTTGCCGGATGGCACGCTTGGCATCCAGCTCGGCCGCCACGTCGGCTCCGCCGATGATGTGCACCGGCTTGCCTGCCGCCAGCAACCCGGCCTGCAGCTCCTTGAGGGGCTCTTGCCCGGCGCAGACTATCACCTGATCCACCGGCAGACACTGTTTGGTCTCGCCCACCTGAATGTGCAAGCCCTGGTCATCGATCCCCAGATATTGCACCCCGGAGAGCATCTGCACCTTGCGGTTCTTCAGCACGGTACGGTGGATCCAGCCGGTGGTCTTGCCAAGGCCGTCACCCACCTTGCTCTCCTTGCGCTGGAGCAGCCAGATCTGGCGCTCGGGGGCGTCGATTTCAGGAGCCGTGAGGCCACCGCGCTCGCCAAGCTGTTTGTCGATGCCCCACTCCTTGAGCCAGTGATCACGGTGCCCATCGGCATCCATCTCCACCTTCTTCTCTACCAGATACTCAGCCACATCGAAACCGATGCCGCCGGCACCGATCACCGCCACCTTCTGGCCGACCGGCTTGTGATCCCGCAATACATCGAGGTAGTTCAATACCTTGGGATGCTCGATCCCCGGGATATTGGGGGTGCGCGGACGGATACCGGTGGCGAGGATCACCTCGTCAAAACCGCCGCTGAGCAGGCTCTCGGCACTCTGGCGCTGACCAAGGTAAAGCTCGACACCGCACTTCTCCAGCCGTTTGGCGAAATAGCGCAGGGTTTCGTGAAACTCCTCCTTGCCCGGGATCTGCTTGGCGAAGTTGAACTGGCCGCCGATTTCGCTGGCCTGATCGAACAGGCTCACCTGATGACCGCGCTCGGCAGCGTAGCAGGCAAACGCCAGCCCGGCCGGGCCCGCCCCCACCACCGCCAGCTTCTTGGGCTGGGGCACGCGGCCAAAAGTCAGCTCGGTCTCGAAGCAGGCGCGGGGATTGACCAGACAGGAGGCGCGCTTCTGCTTGAACACATGGTCGAGGCAAGCCTGATTGCAGGCGATGCAGGTGTTGATCTCGTCCGCACGGTTCTCGGCCGCCTTGATGACAAACTCGGGATCCGCCAGGAAGGGGCGCGCCATGGAGACCATATCCGCCTCGCCCCCCGCCAGAATCCGCTCGGCCACCTCGGGGGTGTTGATACGGTTGGTAGTGATAAGCGGCACCTTGAGATGCTTTTTCAGCTCGGCGGTCACCCAGCTGAAGGCGCCGCGCGGCACGCTGGTGGCGATGGTGGGAATGCGCGCCTCGTGCCAGCCGATGCCGGTGTTGATGAGGGTCACCCCCACCGCTTCCAGCGCTTTGCCAAGGGCGATCACCTCTTCCAGGGTCGAGCCCTGCTCCACCAGATCCAGCATGGAGAGGCGGAAGATAATGATGAAGTCGGTGCCGACCCGCTCGCGGATGGCGCGGACAATCTCCACCGGAAAGCGCATCCGCTTTTCGCTGCTGCCACCCCAGCCATCGGTACGTTTGTTGGTACGCTCGCAGATGAACTGGTTGATGAGATAGCCTTCCGAGCCCATCACCTCGACGCCGTCATAACCGGCCGCCTTGGCCAGTGCTGCGGTGGCAGCGAAGTCGCGGATGGTGCCGCGGATCTGCCGCTCGCTCATGGCGCGCGGTTTGAACGGAGAGATGGGGGCTTTCAGGGGGCTCGGCGCCAGACTGAAGGGATGATAGGCATAACGACCGGCATGGAGGATCTGCAGCGCTATCTTGCCCCCCTCCTGGTGCACCGCTCGGGTGACCTTCTTATGCTTGCCAACCTGCCAGGGGAAACTCAACTGGGAGCCGTGAGGAACCAGCCTCCCACGCAGGTTGGGGGCAATGCCGCCGGTGACGATAAGGCCAACACCACCACGGGCGCGCTCGGCATAAAAAGCGGCCAGCTTGTCAAAACCGCCCTTCTCCTCTTCGAGGCCGGTATGCATGGAGCCCATCAACACGCGGTTGCGCAGCTGGGTAAAACCGAGGTCAAGGGGCTTCAGCAGATGGGGATAGCGACTCATGATGCCTTCCTCTTTAAGGCCAGGATGCATGGAACAACGCCCAACACGCGGTTGCGCAGTTGGGTAAAGCCAAGGTCGAGCGGGGTTAGCAGGGTCGGATAGCGGCTCACGATGCCTCCAGTTAATTTTTTGTTATCAAACTGAAGCTAGAGTAAAGAATCAAAAATTCTTTTTCAAACAAATGTTTGGACAAATTTTCAGCGAACAGCCGTATCCTGAACCAAGATGGACGGGATTCATTAGCGGAAAATGGCAATTACGCCCGCAACTGGTTAATAATGACCCCTCTCAACCCATTAACAGGGCGATAACGCGACTATGTCTATTTTCAAAGGCCTCGGCTGGTTGTTCCGCAGCCTGTGGCGCCTGCTCAATTTCACCCGTCTGATGCTGGTCAATCTGCTGTTTCTCATCGTAGTGCTGGCCATCGTCGTCAGTATCAACCAGAAAGAGACGCCGAAGGCACCGATAGAGGGCGCACTGACCCTCTCTCTCAATGGCGTGCTGGTTGAACAGCGTTCACAAACCGATCCCGCCGTTCAGCTGCTACGCCAAATGGACAGCAGTGACGAGCAGCCTAGCGAGATCGTCCTCTCCGACCTGCTGTGGGCCATCAAGAACGCCAAGGATGACGAGCGCATCAAGGCGCTGGTGCTCAAACCGCAAGGACTGCAAGGCACCAACCTGTCCAAACTGCAAGAGGTGGCGAGTGCCATCGACCAGTTCAAGGAGAGTGGCAAACCGGTGATCGCCATGGCGGACTTCTACACTCAAGGCCAATACCTGCTGGCAGCCCATGCCGATCATGTACTGCTCAACCAGAGCGGAGCCGTGGTGATCGAGGGGCTTGGCGTCTATCAGACCTACTTCAAGTCGGCGCTGGAGAAGTTCAATATCACCCCGCATGTCTTCAAGGTCGGCACCTATAAATCCTTCGTCGAGCCCTATACCCGCGATGACATGTCCCCTGAAAGTAAGGAGGCGAACCAACGCTGGCTGGATCAGCTGTGGCAATCTTATGTAATGGATGTGGCCGAGCAGCGGGAGATCGAACCCGATGCTGTCGCACCAGGCAAGGAACGTTTCCTTGAGCTGTTACACAAGGCTGGTGGTAATGCCGCCAACTACGCCCTCGACAACGGTCTGGTAGACCAGCTGGCGACCCGCGACGAGATGACCCAGGCGGTCATTAAAGAGGTCGGTGAAGCGGACGATCACGGCTGGAAAGGAGTTGACCTGAAAACATATCTGACAGCCATTCCCAAGCAGTATCCTAAACGTGGCCAAAATAGGGTGGGTCTGGTGGTGGCCAGTGGCGCCATCATGAATGGCGTACAGCCTGCCGGTACCATAGGCGGCGATACCCTCTCCGATCTGCTGGCCGATGCTCGCCACGATGACAAGGTCAAAGCGGTGGTGTTGCGGGTCGACAGCCCTGGCGGTAGTGCTTTTGCCGCCGAGCAGATCCGTGCCGAGCTGCTGGCCCTGAAACAGGCTGGCAAACCGGTGGTGGTCTCCATGGGCAGCTATGCCGCCTCGGGGGGTTACTGGATCTCTGCTGATGCGGACAAGATCTTCGCCTCTCCCAATACCCTTACCGGCTCCATCGGCGTGTTTGGCATGTTCGCTACCCTGGACAAGGCGCTCGCCCAGTTTGGTGTGCATACCGATGGTGTCGGCACAACAGATTATGTGGGAGTCGGGCCAGCCAGAGCGCTGCCAAAGCATGTTAGTCAGGCTATCCAGCTAAATGTCGAGGATACCTACCGGCGCTTCATCAGCCTGGTCAGCAAAGGACGTGGCCTGAGCCCGCAAGAGGCGGAAAAAGCGGCCGAAGGCCGGGTCTGGACCGGGGTCGATGCCAAAGAGCTCGGTCTGATCGATGAGTTCGGCAATCTGGATGACGCCATCAAGGCCGCCGCAGAACTGGCCAACCTCCAGACGTGGCAGGTGACTCGCATCGAGCAGAAAGAGTCTGCCAGGGACAAATTCCTGCGCCAGCTGTTTGACAGCAGTGCCCAAGTGCTCGCCCCGCAGCTGCAGAGCTGGCTACCGGCCGGCTTTGGCAAGGCGCTAGCGGAAGTAAACCGCAGTCTCGACCCGCTCACCCGCTTCAACGACCCGCAAGGCTCCTACGCCTTCTGCCCGGTTTGCGTGCAGTAAGCAAGGGGCGAATACCCCATAAAAAACGGCGACCATCTGGTCGCCGTTTTCTTTTATTCGGCCGATGCCTGCCGCACCGCCAACTTGCCCAATCAGGGATTGAGACGGGTCGGTATACCGGTACGCTGTTCCAGCACCTGCTTGACCACTTGGGAGTCAGAGTCGGCGTGGGCGATGAAGCGGGTTGTGGCCGGAGTCAGCGGGAGTGGCACGGAGGCGGTGGAGTTGAACTCCTCCTCGGTGCGTGACAGTGGCTCGTGCACTTCCATATAGCGACCGCCATCCGGCTCGACTGTGGTCTTGACCGGCTGGTTGACGAACTGAACACGAGTCCCGATAGGTACATTGTCGAACAGATACTTGATATCGTCAGCACGCAGACGCACGCAACCGCTGCTCACCCGCAGACCGATACCAAAGGTGGCGTTGGTACCGTGGATGGCATAGAGGTTGCCGATATAGATGGCATGCAGCCCCATGGGATTATCCGGGCCCGCTGGCCATACCGCAGGCAGGGTCTTGCCCTGGGCAGCATAGCGGCGACGAATGTTCTCGGTCGGCGTCCAGGTCGGGTTGGCACGCTTGCGCTCTACCTTGGTGACCCAGTTTTCCGGCGTGTCGGCACCCAGTTGGCCGATACCGATGGGCAGTACCTGCACCACATTCTTGCCCTTCGGGTAGTAGTAAAGGCGCATCTCGGCAACGTTGATGACAATCCCTTCCCGGGGCGCATCGGGCAGGATCAGCTGGTGGGGGATAATCAGGGTGCTACCTGCCTTCGGCAGATAGGGATCAACCCCCGGGTTGGCTTCCATGATGTTGGTCAGACCCAGCTGGAAGTCAGCAGCGATCTGCTCCAGCGGACGGTTGTCCGCGGGCACCACATATTCCAGATTCTCGCCGACCAAACGGCTGTTGGCCGCAGGCAGACGGTATTCAACGGCGGCAGCCTGCTGGCTGACCAGCGCAAATGTGCATAAAAGGGCCGAAGCGGCAGTGCGAAGGAGATTCATAAAATTCCTGTGTGGTTTCCTGTACCAAATGGGCCGGGGGCCGTTTCATCCTCGGTCTGCCGGTGGCGGGGCAACCTGCTCCACTGCACCAATAACCGAGCGCGCATTCTTTCCCGAGTCGGCCAAAATTTCAACTTCGATATATCGCTTTTCTGGTTAAATTAGACCGTTTTAACCATTGCTGACATCCAGCATGGCAAGGTGGCCGCCCCTTCCCTGAGTTGAACAAAAAAAAGCCATCTCTGACAAGTCTATTACCCCCATAAAAAAACCGCTCCGAAGAGCGGTTAATGGAGCCACCAGGCAACCATAAAAGGGACTACAGGTAGTTGTCATTGGAATTACTGGACGGCTGCCTCCCCTGCACCGCTCTGCTCCTTGAGGAAGCTGATCCAGGGGGATGCCCGACCGCTGACGCTGCCATTCTGAGCCGCCTGGGTGAAGGCGTTCAGCGCCTCCTTCGGCTTTTGCTGCTCAAAATAGGCGACCCCGGTCAGGAACTTGAGATCTGCCCGCTGTTCGCCATTGGCATTGGCGGCCGGCTTGGCGGCCAGCGCCACCAGATCCTGGTAACGCTTGCTCTGGATCATCATCCGCGCCATTTTCAGCTGTAACTCGGCATTCGGGGCCAGCTGATAGGATTTGGCCAGGGTGTCGATGGCCGGGTCCAGCTCCTTGGCCTGATGCCAGTAGTTGGCCAGGGTCTTGTAATTGCTGGCACTCTGCTCAATCACCCCGTCCTTCATCCCCTTCTCCATCACCCGTGCGGCACGGTGGGGAATGCCGGTAAAAGCGAGGTAGTTGGCGAGCCGCTGCAACTCTGCACTCTCGGTCAACATGCCGAGGTTGTAGGCCGCTTCCAATGCCGCCAACGCCTTGGCATCATTGCCCGCCTGCATATGCATGGCGGAGAGCTGAGTCCAGTACTTCTTCTTCTCGGGGTACATGTTAAGCAGCGAGGT
The DNA here is from genome assembly GCF_000819725.1 of Aeromonas australiensis. GTDB lineage: Bacteria > Pseudomonadota > Gammaproteobacteria > Enterobacterales > Aeromonadaceae > Aeromonas > Aeromonas australiensis. The sequence goes on from NZ_CDDH01000045.1 coordinate 203,539, forward strand.
CAGTACCTCGGTCGCCGGTTTGTACTGCTTCAACTCGTAATGCGCCCCCATCTTCAGCAGATACCAGGACTCCGGTGCCTTGCCCGCCGAGAGCTTGATCGCCTGATCCACCGCCGGAATCGCGTCACGGTACTGTTTAAGCTGCACGTGGGCGTTGGCTAGCGTGATATAGGCATGGGAGTTGGGCTTGTCATCCTTGCCCTGGTTGGCAAACCACTCCTTCATGGTCTTGATCGAGCCCTGAAAGTTACCCTCCGCCATATAGAGCTGGGCCAGGTTGTAGCGCACCTGCTGCGCTACCGGTGGCGGCAAACCACCGGTGGCAATGGCATCAGCAAAGTATTTGGTCGCCTGGCCGTACTTCTCCTGCTGGGCGGCCACGAACCCCAGAGTCTGCAAAATGACGCCCTTGTCGTAGACCCGCTCACCCGCGCTGGCCAGCGCCTCCTGCAGTCTGGCGTTGGCCTCACCATATTTCTGTCCGGCAATCAGCTCCTGCGCCTTGTTAACCGCCCGATAGGCCCGATCCGACAGAGTCGGCTGCTCGGCGGCCCAGCTGGCGGTGCTAAGCAGCACCGCCATGGCGACCGGGGCGAGGATCATCTTCTGTAACTTGTTCATCGCCACCCTCCTTAGTTGACCGCGAACTCGATTTCTTGCTGCATCCGGCTGGCTTGCGCCTTGCCATCTATCATGGCCGGCTTAAAGGTCCATTTGGCGATGGTTTTGCGCGCCTCCTTGCCAAGGTCATAGCTGCGCGGCTCCTCCTTGACGATCCGCACATCGCTGACAGTGCCGCGCTCGGTCACCGTGAACTCCAACAACACCTTGCCTGAGGCAAGACCAGCCAACGCCGCCTTGCGCGGCATCATGGGCTCGAAGGTCGCCAGTGGAATGGCGCCGTTGTTGCCACCAGCACCGCCGCCACCGCTACCGGTGCTATAGGCGCCAAGAGCATTGCCACCTGCGATGTTGACCGGAATGTCGAGCTTGGGCATATCCATCGGGGCGCTCTCCATCCTCGGCCGATCTGTAGTCGCCACCTCCATCTCGGGAGGGGGTGGCGGACGCTTGGGCGGCGGTGGTTTGGGCAGCTCTCGCTGCTTCTCTTGCAGGGTTTCCTGAGGTTTGAGGCGAATAAAATCGACCATGCTGACCTCGTCTTTTTCCTGCAACTCACGCCTCTCCTGGTTGACCAGCTTGTTCATGCCCCAGAAGAGACCAAACACCACCAGAAATGCGGCGGCGAAAGATATCAGGTATCTCATTGGTGCCCCCTGGCATCAGCCATCATTATTGGCGGCGATAGAGATGTTCTGGACACCGGCCATGCGAATTTGATCCATGACCTGTACCACCACGCCGGAGCGGGATTCGATGTCGGCCTGGATCACCACGGCCCCCTCCGGGTTCTCGGCCCGCAGCCGCTCGATATTGGCACGAACCGCTCCCACTTCGACCATGCGCTTGTCGATCCAGACCTGTCCGTTCTCACGCACCGCGACCATAATGTTGCCTTTTTTGACCGTCTCGGCGGTATTGGCACTCGGGCGGTTGATCTCTACCCCTGCTTCCTTGACAAACGAGGTGGTAACGATGAAGAAGATCAGCATGATGAACACTATGTCCAGCATGGGGGTCATATCGATCGCCGCCTCGTCTGCGCTGCTTGCGCTGTAACGCTTTCTCATAGCAAATACTCCTTGCTTATATCGGGCGGGGAGAGGCTCCCCGCCAGCTATCTATCCCTGAGTTATCCGTGTTTCAGGCTGTCTTCCAGCTTGTCGACCGCCAGTCGCCCCTTGTGTTCAAGACGGCTGGCAAAAAACAGACCTGACAGGGAGGCCACCATGCCAGCCATGGTGGGAATGGTGGCCTTGGAGATACCGGATGCCATCGCTCTGGGGGAGCCGGTGCCGGTAATGGCCAGGGTATCGAACACCTGTACCATGCCGACCACGGTACCCAGCAGCCCCATCAAGGGGCAGAGGGCAATCAGCACCTTGATGATCGGCATCCCCTTGTTCACAGCCAGGGCCACCCGGGAAACCAGCTCGCGCCGGATCTGCTTGGCAGACCAGGAGAGGTGATCCTGGCGAGCAAGCCATGTCTGTTGGGTGCCTTTCGCCTGTTGCGGATAGATGGTCAGGAAATAGATCCAACGTTCCAGCAGCAGGGCCCACATCAGTAGAGTGAGGAAGAAGATGGCGACCAGCACATCTCCCCCCATTCCCAGGAAGCGGCGAATGGACTCCGCTTCTTCAATCAACCAGAACCACATGGGAGACTCCTTACGCTGCCGCTTTGGTGGCGTGCAGGCTTTCCTGGTAACGGGCCACAAAACCGGCACTCTGCTCTTCCAGTACCTGGATCAGACGGCGGCTCTGGGTCTGTACCAGGGTATAGAGGAACAGCATGGGCACCGCGACAACCAGACCTTGCATGGTGGTCACCAGCGCCTCGGAGATGCCGCCTGCCATCAGCTTGGGATCCCCGGTACCGAACAGGGTGATGGCCTGGAAGGTGGCGATCATGCCGACCACGGTACCGAGCAGACCCAGCAGTGGTGCGACCGACGCGATCAGCTTGATAATGCCGACCCCTTTCTCGAGGCGAGGTACGTTGCGCAGGATGATTTCATCCAGCTTGGAGGCCAGATCCTCGATGTTGTCGCCTTTGTGACTCTGATAGGCAACCAGCATGTCGGCCAGCGGATTACCCTTGATCACCTTGTCGGATTTGAGCTGCTTGCGCATGGCGCCGCCAATCAAGGAGAGACGCACCCCACAGAACAGAGCAATCAACACACCAATCACCCCGAGTGCCAGGATCACATAACCCACGGCGCCCCCCTGATCGATCCGCTCTTTGAGAGTGGGCGACTGCACCAGCAGCGAGAGGATGACACCCCGTGACGGGTCGACATAAATGGGCTTGAGGCTGTCACCCCCTTGCTCAAAGTCGGCGATGGGGGCCATGACCTTGCGGTCCGGTTGACGGGAGAGCTGCTCGAACTTGCCGGTTTCTGGCACAAAGTTCAGGTATTTCCCATCCAGGACAGTGTTGAACTCGCCGATCTGGGTGACGATCTTCTCGGCCTGATTGCCCTCCCCATAAACCACGGTCGCCGGGATCTGGCTCACCTTGCCGCCATCAACCATGCGGCTGAGGGTGGCCGCCCAGAATGCCTCCAACTCGTCACTGGAGGGCAACTCCTTGCTCTCTGCCAGCTTGGTCAGCAGCCCGGCTTGCTCCGGGTGCTGTATCCGCATCGGAGAAGCATTGAACACCCCCTTGAATTCACCGGCAAACTGACGCACGACGCCAAACATTTCGCCCATGTTGCCGGAACGCTGGCGCAGCACTTCGGTCAGCTCGGTCAGCTGCTTGTCATTGGCATCGAAGGTGGCCTTGAGCCGTTCCCCCTTGGCGGTTTCGGCAGCCAGATCGGCCTTGGCCTTGGCCAGCAATGCCCCTTGCTCGTTCTTGTCAGCCAGGAAGCGGGCTTCCCGCTCCTTGTTGAGTTGGGATTCGCTCAGGCTGGAGGCCTTGACCTGGTTGAGCAGCGCATTGAGATCCACCGGTTTTTCGGCGGCGGTCACCGGCAGGGTGACCAGGGTTGCTCCCGCAATCAGGGAAGCAATAGCAAGTTTGATTCCTTTCATGATGCTTTCTCCGCAGTTTGAACCGGCAGCTTGATCAGCGCAGGCGGTGCCTGCTTCTTGGCGATACGAAGGCCCTGTTCAACCGCACTGCGATACTCTTGTGGCAACACTTCCCACTGACGAGTCTGTTTGTTCCATACCCCTGTTTCCATGCCGTCCGGAGACTGGTAGAGCAGGGCGATGCGACCCACACGCAGGAATTCATAGGTTTTTTCGCTGCCATCCTTGTCCAGGCTCGCCTTGTAGGCCTCGATGGTGCGGCTGAAGCCCTCCTCGATCTGGTAAGCCTCCAGGATCTTGCGGTACTTCTCGGAGATGGTGACATCGGCCCGGTTCATCAGGTCGGTCAGGGCTGCTACGCGGTCCTCCCGTTCGACCTTCTGGAACGGCAGATCCAGTGACACAAACTGTTCAAGAGAATCGATCATCTTGAGCATCAGGGGCACCACTTCGGTGCTGGTCTGGTCAATCTGGGCGATCTGCTTTTGCATCGAGGCCAGTTCGCTGCTCTGGGACTCGACCATCTTGCTCACCTGCTCGTTGTAGGTGCGCAGACTGTCGACCTGACGCAGGGCAGCCTTGTATTGGGCCAGGGCGGACTCGGCAGATTCGGCATAGCTGTCGATCTTCTGCTGGGAAACTTTGGATGCGTTGTCGGTGGCGGCTTGTGCGTCCACGGCCTGACCGGCAGTGGCTGCACTGAGATTGAAGCTGGTCAACAAGGCGGCCGAAACCAGGCTGCCAAGGAGCGCTTTCTTCATTGTAATGGTCCTTGTCTTCATAGGATTACCCTATCTCCGTAACTTCCTTGGACGTTGGGCACAGCCGGCCCGACCGGGCCGGCTGAGGTTGTTTATCAACAGGGTTGATTAGAACTTCTGGGTGTAGTCGATGTAGTAGACGCGACCGTCGATGCTGTAGAGGTCTTCATCGTAGGTGAAGCCATCGTTTGACAGGGAAGGCCCACGGTTGAACATGTTCTTCACGCCGGTCTGGATCTTGCCATTCCAACTGGTGTCGACTGCCACGTTCAGGTTCCAGACTGTGCTCGAAGAGATATGGCCTACCTCTGCGTTATTCACGTAATCCTGGCTCTGGGAGTCGATGTAGTTGGTGCTCAGGTAGGTATCCAGATTCCACAGTTGCGGGAAGTTGGCACCGATACCGGAGTTGAGGCGCAAGTCGGGTCTTCCGTTCCAGCCCTTCTTGTCGATCATCGGACCGCCGGCAAACAGCCCCTCTTCATACTTCAGGATGTAAGTACCACCGAAGTCATAACGCAGGGTGAAGGTGTTGAAGTCATACTTGTAGTCCGCCTTGAAGTCGATACCACTCGTCTTGAGTTGCCCCAAGTTGACCATGCCAGCCTTGATCTCCTTGATAGTGCCGTTGGGCAGGCGGATCACGTTCGGGTTGCTGCCGTTATTCAGCTCTTGATAAATCTGAGTCTGCGCTGTGGCCAACTGGATCACGTCATCAATCTTGATGTTGTAGTAATCAAGCGACAGGTTCAGGTTGTCCAGCGGAGTGTAGGCAGTACCTATGGTAAAGGTATCTGCTGTCTCCTCTTTCAGATTTTTATTGGACTGGCGGGTAACGTCATACTGCCTCTCGGGACAGTTGGCAGTCCCAGTGGCATTACAGCGTACATAATCCTTGGCAAAATCTGCGGAGAACGAGTCTGCGGCATAGAGATCATCCAGCCCCGGCGCCCGGAACGACTGGGACCAGGAGGTACGGAACATCAGGTTATCCAGCGGCTGGTAACGCAGGCTCGCTTTGGGCGAGAAGGCATTGCCAAAATCGCTGTACTTGTCGTACCGACCGGCCAGGTTCAGCTCAACCTGCTCGGTGATGGGGATCAGGCTCTCGATATAGGTGGCAAACACATCGCGCACACCACCACCAGAGTTGCCGGATGAACCTATGACGTTACCCGCTTCAGATTGACTGTCATACTTATCGGAGTAAGTCCAGTCGTTATACTCGGCCCCCCAGTACCAACCAATTGGACCTGCTGGCAGTTCGCCCATTTCCCAGCCCAAGCCGCCATACCACTGGAAAAAGTCCATTTTGGAAGTACGGCCAGTATCATAAGAGAGCAAATCATTTACTGACTTATCAAACTCACCATTAGTGAACTTGCCATCTTTGATAGCATTACGGGCAGCACTTTTGAGGATATAACCGCTACCATCACTGGTATTTTCAGTCTTGGAGTACATGTAACCGGCGTTCCACTCCACATCCCCAACGGCTTCAGTAGGAAGTACCCCGTCAAAGCCCAGGTTCATGCTACCGGTAAAGTCGGTTACATCATTATCGCGGGGGCCAATATTATTGAATCGATAGAAGATGGCAGCCTGACCGCCGGTTATGCCATTAGCGGCCAACAACGCAGGGTCATCACTGACAAACGAACCCGCCGCTGGGGCAAAACGGCCAAAACTGGTCACCCGAGAACCAATCATTTGCGGCACAAAATCAACATTGTCATTGATGTGATAGCGGCCATTCACATAGACGGTATCGCGAGCGCGAGAGGCTGTTTTAGCGGCGACCTTGGCAAAGTCAAAGTTGCACAAGCCATCCTGTTCGACAAAGCCGGTCCCGACATCGGCGCAATTAATACCAGCGAGCTGCTTAAGCTCACCAGTGCTCAGGTCCATAATATTGCGCCCGGCCAGACTGGGGGATTTTGCCCCTTGCAGAGCCAGATAGTCACGGTCACGATAATAGATCACGTCCTTCTTATCGTGCTCGTAAACCATCATCAGGGAGCCTTTCTCCCCGTTGACACCCGCAACCACAGAGCCGCTCTTCTCATCACCGCCCTCTTCGGTTGGTGAGCCCATACGGCCCTGGAATGTCAGCCCTTCGAAACCCTCTTTGAGGACCACGTTGATAACACCGCCAATGGCATCAGAACCATAAAGCGCAGAACCACCGTCCAGGTTCACCTCTACTCGCTCAACGGCCGCCATAGGGATGGTGTTGAGGTTGATGGAAGTCCCGCCCATCGAGGGAGAGCCTGCAATGCGCTTGCCATTGAGCAGCACCAGTGTTCGAGCAGAGCCCAAACCACGCAGACCGACGGTAGCCTGCGATTGTGCTGAACTGCCGGAAGATGGGGAGAAACCACCAAAGGAGTTATAAGAGGCCTGTTTCAGATAATCCGCCACAGTCTGCTGACCAGACTGTTCAATCTGGGCTTTGCTGATGGAGACAACCGGGGTAGCCCCCTCCACGTCAACACGGGAGATGCGGGAACCAGTTACCTTGATTTTCTGCAGTTTTTCGACATTCTGCCCTTCTTCGGCAGATACGGATGGGGCCACTGCAAGGCTCGCCAAGGCGAACGCAATCGCAGCAGAAATTCTGCTCTTCCTAAGCATCGCTTATTCCTTCCTGGTTGTTTATTGTTTGCTTCCTGATACCGCCCACTTTGGAGCGATGTGTAAGGCTTATCAATCTTTTGCTAGTGGCGTCAATGGCGCAGGGCTGTGGCAAGGTCGGACGAAGAATAAGCGGAGTGTATTGATTTACAGCGGAAGATTTAGTGAATAGTTCTACAAAAACCCGACAACTCCATGTAAATATTTTGTTAAGCACTGTAATGAGCGCTGAATTGAAATTTAATGAACTTATTAGCCAGCGCGCTGTCTGACTATATATTATTTCAACCTACCCTCTCCAAAAAGAATAAAATACTAAAATAATGGGGGTTACCCCTGACCTAACTGTTCGGTTTCATAGATAGCGCCGTCGAGGTGATATCGTTTTCCTATCGTTAGGGAGTGCAATAAAAAACCATAAAACTCAACAACATACGAGCTTGCCGGGTTTTTAAAAAACTGATTTTTATATTTTATAAAATTATGTTGAGTGGCGGCATTTTGTTTTGATTTTCACTTTTCAGATAAAAAACATCATTTTGGGATGCTTTTTATCTCAGTGGGTCATTTATCCCAGTTTTCCATCTCCTTGTACTTGATTTTTGTTGCAGAGCTTTTACAGTGGCCAAGCGAATTGTCTGCTGTTTAGCAACCAATCCAGCGCGTAATGCCAGGAAGGATAGGCCCGTCATCGGATTTGACTGGCCGCAAAAAAGAACAACAAGGACGAGGTTCCACCATGCTGTCGTATTTCCTACGCCGGATGCTTCTGATCATCCCGACGTTTCTCGGTATCACCCTGCTCGTCTTCACCATCACCCGTTTTGTACCGGGTGGACCGGTCGAACGCATGCTACTGCAGGCCCAGGTGTCCCAGAATGACGCTGGCCGCTCCAGCGGCAGCAAGGGGGCGCAGGCCCTCTCCGATGAACAGATCGAGGAGCTCAAGGCCTTCTATGGCCTCGACAAGCCGATGCTGGTCGCCTATTGGGAGTGGTTGCAAAAATTGGTGGTACTGGATCTGGGCGAGTCGACCCGCTACTACGAACCGGTGTGGGAGCTGATCAAAGACAAGCTGCCCGTCACTGCCTTTTTCGGGCTAGCCACCTTTGTGCTAAGCTATCTGGTCTCCATCCCGCTCGGGGTGGCCAAGGCGCTCAAGCACAACAGCCGTTTCGATTCGTTGAGTTCCATGGCCATCTACATGGCCTACGCCCTGCCGGCCTATGTGGTGGGGATCTTCCTCATCACCGTCTTTGCCTTCCATCTGGAGTGGCTGCCAATGGGCGGTTTTCCGGGGGATGATTTTGAGTACATGGAGAACCGCTGGGAGCAGATCCGCACTGTCTTTGCCCACGCCCTGCTGCCGCTTATCGCCTACGCCATCGGTGATTTCGCCATCCTCACCATGACCATGAAAAACAGCCTGATGGAGAACCTGTCGGCCGATTATGTGCGTACCGCCGTGGCCAAGGGGCTGCCGTTTCGCAAGGCAGTCACCGACCACGCCATGCGCAACAGCCTGATCCCCATCGCCAGTCACTTGGGGTCTGTGCTCACCGTCTTCTTTGGCGGCTCCTTTCTCATCGAGACCATCTTCAACATCGACGGCATCGGCCTGCTCGGTTACGAGGCGATCGTCGAGCGGGATTACCCCACCGTCATGGGCATTCTGGCCATCACCTCCATGTTGATGCTGATTGGCAATATCGTCTCCGATATCTGCGTTGCCCTCGTTGACCCGCGCGTACGGTTTGGAGAGTGACCATGAACCAGACCTCTATTGCCATGCCGATGCTGATATCACGCCATATCGTCTCCGATATCTGCGTTGCACCCTCTGTTGATCCCCGCGTGCGGTTTGGAGAGTGAGTATGAACCTGAACCTGAATCCGGTAACGCTGAAAAAACTCAAGCGCTTCAAGTCGATCAAGCGTGGCTACTACTCCTTTGTTATTTTCACCTCCCTGGTTGTGCTCTCTCTGCTGGCGGAGCTCCTGGTCAACAGCCGGGCGCTGATGGTGAGCTACCAGGGCCAACTCTACTTTCCCACCTATGGTGATGTGATCCCCGGTCAGCAGTTCGGGCTCGATTACGAGTACGAGACCAACTACCGCCAGCTCAAGGCCAAGTTTGCCACAGAAGGCCAGGGCGACTGGGTGCTGCTGCCGCTGGTGCCCTGGAACCCCTATGAGCAGGATTTCAAGGAGGATGCCTACCCCCCTTACGCCCCCAGCGTGGCTGAACGCCACTTCCTCGGTACCGACATCAGTGGTCGTGACGTGCTGGCCAGGCTGGTCTACGGCTTTCGCATCGCCATCGGCTTTGCCTTTATCGCGCTGGCGGCCAGTTACGCCATCGGGGTCACCGTTGGCTGCATGATGGGCTTTCTCGGCGGCCGCTTTGATCTCATCTTGCAACGCTTTATCGAGATCTGGTCTCAGGTGCCGTTTCTCTACGTCATCATGATCCTGGTGTCGCTGGCCAAGCCCAACTTTGGCCTGTTTGTCGCCATCAACGTGTTGTTCGGCTGGATGGGGATCACCTGGTATATGCGCACCCTCACCTACAAGGAGCGGGCGCGGGACTATGTGATGGCGGCGCGGGCACAAGGGGCGACCACCGGGCGGATCATCTTCAACCACATCCTGCCCAACACCCTGATGATGATCGTCACCCTGGCGCCATTCGCCGTGGTGGGCAATATCTCGACCCTGACGGCACTCGACTATCTGGGCTTCGGGCTGGCACCGCCGACCCCGAGCTGGGGGGAGCTGCTCTCCCAGGGCATCAACAATCTGGATGCCATCTGGATCGTCAGCTCGGTGGTGGCAGCGGTGAGTCTGGTGCTGATCATGGTCTCCTTTATCGGTGAGGCGATCCGCGAGGCATTCGATCCGCGCAAATTTACCCGTTACCAATAAGCCAGCCGATGACAGCGCATCGGCAGGCGCCGGGTAACGAACAGTAATTAATGAGGACGGGCCGCCGCCATCGGCGGTCCCGGGAGCAAGGGATAATCCCGTTATCAATCAAGACCCCCAGTGCAGGGGCCAGACTTGGAAGTCAAACATGAAAAATAAAATCAAATGGATAGGTGCTCTCTTTGTGCTGGTAAACGGATCCTGGGTCTGGGCGGCCAGCCTGCCCGCGGATCTCAAATGGGAGACCAACGACACGGATCCTGTGTTCGCCTCCCCCAAGGCGCTGTCGGGCGGCAGCCTCAATATGTTTGTGGAGAGCTTTCCGCTGACGTTTCGCACCGTGGGGCCTGACTCCAACGGATCGTTCCGCTCCTTTATTCTCGATAACCAGTTGCGACTCATCAGCTTCCACCCCAATACCGGCAACCCCATCCCCTCGCTGGCTACCCACTGGGCCATCGCGCCAGACAGCCAGACCGTCTACTTCAAGCTGGATCCGCGAGCCAAATGGTCGGATGGCAAGCCGGTCAATGCCGATGACTACACCTTCGGCTACGAGATGATGCGCTCCAAACACATCAAGGGGCCCTGGTTCAACAACTACTACACCACTGAAGTGGTAGCGGTAGAGAAGATCGATGATCACACCATTATGGTCAAAGCGGGCAACCGCAAGGCCAAGATGGACCTGCTCAACACCACCGAGCTGTGGCCCCAGCCCAAGCACTACTATAAGCTGACCCCTAACTGGGTGAAGCAGTACAACTGGGCCGTGGTGCCCACCACAGGTCCCTACGTGATCAGCGACGTCAAGAAGGGCAAGTCGGTCACCTTCAGCAAGCAGAAGGATTGGTGGGCAAAAGACGATCGCTACAACCAGCACAGATTCAACATCGACACCATCAAGGTGCAGGTGATCCGCGACCACAACATCGCCTTCCGCCACTTCCTGAAAGGGGAGATCGATACCTTCGAGATGATCCTGCCCAACTGGTGGCATGAAAAAGCGGTCACCCCGGAGTACAAGAAGGGGTACGTGCAGAAGGTGATGGCCATGACCGACACCAAACAGGGCGGTCAGGGGGTGCACCTCAATGTGGCCAACCCCAAGCTGGCGGACGTAAACGTGCGCCTCGGCATCCAGCACGCCTTCAACATCGACAAGATGATCGAGACCGTGCTGCGCGGCGACTATGACAGAGCCACCACCTTTGACTCGGGCTTTGGCGAGTTCACTGACATCACGCTGCCGGAGCGGGCTTATGACATTGGCAAGGCGCGGGAGTACTTTGCCAAGGGTGGCTATAACAAGCCGGGGCCGGACGGCATCCTGCAAAATGAGAAGGGTGAGCGGCTGACGCTGGCGCTCACCTACACCAGTCAGGAGCACTCCAAGCGACTGACCGTGCTGAAAGAAGAGGCCAAGAAAGCGGGTCTGGATCTGGAGCTCAATCTGGTGGATGGCGCCACCGGCTTCAAGGTGATGCTGGAGAAGAAACACGAGGCGGCCTGGCTCGGTTGGGGCGGCGGCGGTCTCTATCCGCAATATTGGGAGTTTTTCCACTCCGCCAACGCCAACAAACCGCAGACCAACAACCTGTTCAACGTGGCTGACAAGGAGCTGGACGCGCTGATCGACGCCTACAACGTCGAATTCGACATGGCCAAACGGGCCAAGCTCTCCCAGCAGATCCAGCAGCGCATCTATGACCTCGCCATCTTCGTGCCCGGGGTGCAGCTCAACTATGTGCGGGCCAGCGGCTGGCGTTATGTGATGCTGCCGGACGTACCCGCCACCAAGAACACGCCGGATCTGCTCTACTGGCCGATGGACGGTTATCCTCACAGTAGCGGCGGTCTGCTCTGGCTCGATCCCAAGGTGAAGGAAGAGACCCGCAACGCCAAGGAGGCAGGGGAGGCGCTGGCGCCCATCAACCTGCTCGACAAGACCTATGCACGTCATTGATATTCAGGCCATTGCGAAGGGAGCAGCCGTTATGCCCAACACTCAGGCCCCCATTCTTGACGTAGCGGATAACGGAGTGGAGTTCGCCGCTGATAACGGCCAGCACCCAGCCTCGATCCTCGACGTAGCGGATAACGGAGTGGAGTTCGCCGTTGATAACGGCCAGCATCCAGCACCAATCCTCGAAGTGCGCGATCTTGAGGTGGAGTTCGCCGTCGATGACGGCAAGATCAAGGTGCTCGACGGGGTCAGCTTCAAGGTGGCCCCGGGCCAGACGCTGGGGATCGTCGGCGAGTCCGGCTGTGGCAAGAGCGTTACCTCGCTCGCCATCATGGGGCTATTGCCCAAGCCCCATGGTCAGGTAGTCGCCGGTTCCATCCGCTTTCAGGGGGAGGAGCTGTTGTCGCTTGCGCCGGATCAGATGTACAAGGTGCGCGGCAACCGCATCTCGATGATCTTTCAGGAGCCGATGACGGCCCTCAACCCGGTGCAGACGGTGGGGGAGCAGCTGATGGAGGTGTTTCGCCTCCATCGCCCCGAGTATGACAAGGCCCAGCGTAAAGCCGCGGCCATCGCCATGCTGCAGAAGGTGGGTATCCCGGAACCGGCCCAGCGCTTTGCGGTCTATCCCCACAACCTCTCCGGCGGCATGCGCCAGCGGGTGATGATCGCCATGGCCCTCTCCTGCGAGCCAGACCTGCTCATCTGCGACGAGCCGACCACGGCGCTGGATGTCACCATTCAGGCCCAGATCCTCGAACTGATGAAAGAGCTGCAGGCCCAGACCGGCATGGCCATCATCTTTATCACCCACGATCTCGGGGTCGTGGCTGAGCTGTGCGACGAAGTGGTGGTAATGTATGCCGGGCGGGCGGTAGAGCAGGCCGATGTGTTCGAGCTGTTTGACCACCCCCGTCACCCCTATACCCACGGCTTGATGAGCTCGATCCCGCGCCTGGAGGATGAGCCCAAGAGCCTGCTCAAGACCATCAAGGGACAGGTGCCAGCCCTGCACGAGATGCCCGCTGGCTGCCGCTTCTCCAACCGCTGCCCCCACGCGACCGATCTCTGTGTCAGCGCCATTCCGGCGGTGGAGCCACTAAACTCGCGCCACCATGTCGCCTGTCACTACTGGAAGGAGTTGACCCCATGAGCACTCTGTTATCGGTCAGGGATCTGAAACAGCACTTCCGGCTGGGAGGCGGGTTATTGCGCAAAAAATATACGGTTCACGCGGTGGATGGCATCAGCTTCGACCTGAAACAGGGGGAGACGCTGGGGCTGGTGGGTGAGTCGGGCTGTGGCAAGTCCACCCTTGGGCGCAGTCTGCTCAAGCTGTTCGAGCCGACCGCGGGCACCATCACCTTCGAGGGGCGCGATATCACCGCCCTCAGCCCGAAGGAGATGCGATCCCTGCGCCAGGAGATGCAGATGGTGTTTCAGGACCCTGCAGAATCCCTCAACAGCCGCCACACCGTGGGCCAGATTTTGGAGGAGCCCTTTATCATCCACGGTAAAGGCAACACTGAGCAGCGGCGCGGCTGGGTGCAGGAGTTGCTGGCAAAAGTGGGCCTGCCGGGCAGCGCGGTGGATCGCTACCCCCACGAGTTTTCCGGCGGTCAGCGCCAGCGCATCGGCATCGCCCGCGCCATCGCCCTCAAGCCCAAGCTGCTGGTGTGCGACGAGGCGGTCTCGGCCCTCGATGTCTCGGTGCAGTCGCAGATCGTCAACCTGCTGCTCAGCCTGCAGCGAGAGATGAACCTCTCCATCATCTTCATCGCCCACGATCTGTCGGTGGTCAAACACATCTCGGATCGCATTGCGGTGATGTATCTGGGACGGATCGTCGAACTGGCGGATGCCCAGTCGCTCTATCTGGCGCCGCGCCACCCTTACACCCAGGCGCTGATCTCCGCCATTCCGGTGCCGGACCCGCGCAGGCGCAGCCAGCGCATTTTGCTGACCGGCGATGTGCCCTCCCCCATCTCGCCGCCAAGCGGCTGCCACTTCCACCAGCGCTGCCCCCATGCGACCGAGTTGTGCAAAAGCAAGGCGCCAAGGCTTGAGGCGTGCGATGGGGCCCAGCATCAGGTGGCCTGCCACACTCCGCTCGCCGTCGGTGGTCACGCTATCAGCGGCAACCCTATAAGCGGCGACAGCAGGCTGGAGCAGGCGAGCTAGGCGAAGCGTTCAAGCATCAGGATAAAAACAGACGAGGCGGCCATCAGGCCGCCTCGTGCTATCGGGTCACGCTTGTCTTATCGTGTCACGGTTGCCGCTCGTCAGGCAATCTGGTAGCGGCCCGGCTTGTGGTTGAGTGTCAACACCAGATTACAGATAACCGCCGCCACGATGGAGAGCGCCAGGATCCAGGGCTGCACCACGAAAAACGAGGCGACAACAATGGCGCAATCGAGCCCCATCTGCAGCTTGCCCGCCCGGATGCCAAAGCGATCCTGAATAAAGAGCGCCAGAATGTTGAAGCCCCCCAGACTCGACTTGTGGCGAAACATAATGAGCAGGCCCATACCAATCAGGGTACCGCCGATCAGCGCCGCATAGAGGGGCTCTATCTTGCCGATCTGCAACACCCCGTTGAGGTGATCGGTCATGTAGGAGACCGCTGCCACCGAGACAAAGGTGTTGAAGGTAAAACGTGGCCCCATCCGCAGCCATGCCAACGCATAGAAAGGCAGATTGATGCCGAAAAACAGCAGGCCGAAGCTGATGCCGGTCAGCTGTTGCAGCAGCAGCGCCAGCCCGGCGGTACCGCCGGTGAGCAGGCCAACCTGATGAAACAGAAAGATGCCGAGGGAAACAAAGCCGGCCGCCGTCAGCAGGGCCAGCACATCCTCATAAATAGGATGGGCAGTGCGAATCGAGGTGTTGTCCATAACCTGTATCCAAGCGAAGTAAAGAGAGAGTGTCTGTCGCCCGCCGTTACGGGCGGGCTGCGAGCCCTGTCTACAGGGCTTCGTTATGGGGCCCAGTCTATTTTTTGTGAAAAGGATCACAACAGCCCGGCTGAACGCCCCATTCTGGTGCCTGTCATCTTGCATTGACACTCGCTGCACCAAGATGCGGCATACGGTCATTCCGCGCGCCTCAATAGCCGCCATTACCGCATCTGGCGACCTGATAATAATCAGATAGCTGCGTCGCCTCGAGTTGGTCTAGCGCCATCCCGGTGCCAGGCGCAAACCAGAGGAAAGGGTTAAAGGTCATGCCTCGGTCACCGATGAGTTAATCAGGTACCACTGGCTTGCTATGGGTTTTAGGATGGCTGAACGCACTGTCTGCGCACCATAGCGAGGATTTGAGATGCAACCACAGGAACAGGGTCTGATCGATGGGCTGTTCGACCGCCTCAAGCAAGCGCAAGCCAGAGATAACCAGCGAGACCAACAAGCGGATCAACTGATCCGGCAACATCTGGCACAGCAGCCCGATGCCCCCTACTACATGATCCAGGCGCTGCTGATCCAGCAGGCTGCCCTTACACGCCTCAATGAACGGGTCAAGGAGCTGGAAGCCAACCAGAGCGTCCCAAGTGGCGGCAGTTTTCTCTCCGGCCTGTTTGGTAGCGAAAGCAGCCCGCGCCTTACGCCGCCACCGGCAACTACTCCTGCCCAGCCAGCATCCCGTACCAGCTCCTTTTTGGGCGGCGCCCTGCAAACCGCCGCCGGGGTGGCCGGTGGCGTCATGCTGGCCGATATAATCGGCGGGCTGTTTCACAACAACCGGTCCGAGGAGATCATCGACATCATAGAGCCAGCGGCCATTGCCAATCCGGTCGATGCGGAACCGGTGCGCTGGAACGATTGGGATTCGCCCCCCGATGATGGCGGCAGTTTTCTCGACGATGATAGCCAGAGTGGTAGCTGGACCGACAGTGACGATAACAACGGCGGTTTCTTCTGACCGTCAAACCATTACTGGCCCCGCACCTGGCGGGGCCCAACTCGATACGAACCACATGACTATGGAAAGTGTGATGACACCAGGGATCGGCAGCGGCATGACGGGATATACTCACCTCGCTTCGTGCCACCCGGGAACAACTCCCGACCCCAGGCGCTCTGTCCGTGGCCACGCAACACCCCCATGACGACAAGGAGCCACCTCATGATCCGAACCCTTCTCCTGATTGGCGCCGCCATCGCGGCCTATGCCCTGACCCAGAGCCACTCTCTGCTGCCCCTGCTCAGCCTGCTGGCCCTGCTTTCGCTCTGGGTTGTCAGCGAAATTGGACTTATATATCGCCAGTTACCAGCCGCCCAACCAGACAAATCTACCTACCACTTGGATGTCTGAGTGTTTAAAGATCCTTATGCCAACGCTTCTTCATCTCACAAGGTCGATATCATGCACTCCACTCCCCCTTTTGGTTCAAACCTGATACTGCTTGCTTGCCTGCAAAGCGCCTCGCTGTGGGCACAATCCCCATGCCCAACTGGGGATGACTGCTCAACACTTAGTAACAACCAACCTGTCTCTGTTCTGGGTAGCAACGATGGCAACGGCGGCAACGGCAGCAACGGCAGCAACGGATAAATACCGCGGGTCAACAGACGTAACTGGGAAGGCAGTCGCGCCTTTGCCCCCCCCTACCCATTGGTTTACAATCGGAACGTTTTTTTGGAACCGGGTTGAGCTATCTCAACCCGGCCCCACCACGGCCTCAGTTTGTTAATGCAATGACATTAACCTGCTGAAAAGGAAGAGAATTAGCCAATGGCTCAATTTATTTACACCATGAACCGGGTCGGCAAGGTTGTGCCGCCCAAGCGTCATATTCTCAAGAACATCTCCCTCTCCTTCTTCCCGGGCGCCAAGATCGGCGTGCTGGGTCTGAACGGCGCCGGTAAATCGACCCTGCTGCGCATCATGGCTGGGCTAGATACCGAGATCGAAGGGGAAGCCCGTCCGCAGCCCGGCATCAAGATCGGCTACCTGCCCCAGGAGCCGAAGCTGGATCCGGAGCAGACCGTACGCGAAGCGGTCGAAGAGGCCGTTGGCGAGGTGAAGCGCGCCATGGCCCGTCTGGACGAGGTCTATGCGGCCTACGCCGACCCGGATGCCGACTTTGACAAGCTGGCCCGCGAACAGGGTGAGCTGGAAGCCATCATCCAGGCCCAGGGCGGCCACAACATGGAAAACCAGCTGGAGCGCGCGGCCGATGCCCTGCGCCTGCCGGCCTGGGATGCCAAGATCAAGCACCTCTCCGGTGGTGAGCGCCGCCGCGTGGCGCTCTGCCGTCTGCTGCTGGAAAAGCCGGACATGCTGCTGCTGGACGAACCGACCAACCACCTGGATGCAGAATCCGTGGCCTGGCTGGAGCGCTTCCTGCACGACTACGAAGGCACTGTTGTGGCCATCACCCACGACCGTTACTTCCTCGACAACGTGGCAGGTTGGATCCTGGAGCTGGACCGCGGCGAAGGTATCCCATGGGAAGGCAACTACTCCTCCTGGCTGGAGCAGAAGGACGCCCGTCTGGCCCAGGAAGCCAGTTCCGAAGCGGCCCGTCGCAAGTCCATCGAGAAAGAGCTGGAGTGGGTTCGCCAAAACCCGAAAGGCCGTCAGGCCAAGTCAAAGGCCCGTATGGCTCGCTTCGAAGAGCTCAATACCAACGACTACCAGAAGCGCAACGAGACCAACGAGCTGTTCATTCCGCCCGGACCGCGCCTCGGCGACAAGGTGGTGGAAGTGGCCAACCTGCGCAAATCCTACGGTGATCGGGTGCTGATCGACGATCTGTCGTTTGCCATTCCGAAGGGGGCTATCGTCGGCATCATCGGCCCGAACGGTGCCGGTAAATCGACCCTGTTCCGCATGATGTCGGGTCAGGAGCAGCCGGATTCCGGTGCCATCACGCTCGGTGAAACCGTGGTGCTGGCCTCTGTCGATCAGTTCCGCGACAGCATGGATGACAAGAAGACGGTATTCGAGGAAGTCGCTGACGGTCAGGATATCCTGCGCATCGGTAACTACGAGTTCCCGAGCCGCGCCTATATCGGCCGCTTCAACTTCAAGGGTTCCGACCAGCAGAAGCGGGTTGGCGAACTCTCCGGTGGTGAGCGTGGTCGTCTGCACCTGGCCAAGCTGCTGCAGACCGGCGGCAACGTGCTGCTGCTGGATGAACCGACCAACGATCTGGATATCGAAACCCTGCGCGCCCTCGAAAACGCCCTGCTGGAGTTCCCGGGTTGTGCTATGGTCATCTCCCACGACCGCTGGTTCCTCGACCGTATCGCCACTCACATCCTGGACTATCAGGACGAGGGCAAGATCGAGTTCTTCGAGGGTAACTTTACCGAGTACGAAGAGTGGAAGAAGAAGACCTACGGCGCCGAGGCTATCCAGCCCCATCGTGCCAAGTACAAGCGCATCACCAAATAACTTGTTAGTTCGGGGCGAGTGGCCATCCAACCGCACCACGCCAAATATAAGCGCATCGCCAAATAAGGCCGACTGCATATCGAGGGGAGCTTCTGCTCCCCTTTCTCTTGCCTTTGGGCTTACAATTCAAGACAGATCCCTTTGCATGGATGTAGCACGATGACGACCCCAATAGAGAAAAAACTCACCTTTCAAGTCCGGGTGGAACCGGGTTGCCTTGGGCCGGATGGCAAGGAGCACATAGAGACCTTCTGTGCCGCCGCCGCCAAAATGTTTGCCGCCGTAGAGCCCGAGCTGGTGAGCTGGGTGCTGATCCCCCGCTACGACAAACAGTTGCCGGAGCAGGAGTTCTTTATCGAGGGACGCAAACTGACCGAAGAGCAGGCCAGCCTGTTTCTGCGCCGCTTCGGCCACGAGCTGGGTGAAGTGCAAGACCGGCTCGATTCGGTGCTGGCCCAGCTGGTCGAGCGCTATTTCAAAACCCTGTAAGCCCCCAATTTTCGATAAACGGTTCTCTGCTGAGAACCTTTTTTTGCGCTCAAAAAGCAAACGTTTGAATTTTTACTCTATTGATTGATCTGCTTCGCAGATCCGGGGTTTGTAAACGGCGCCGCCTGTGTAAAAATGTGCGCGCTGTCACGGTATCGGGGAGGAGCTGGTCACTTAACCATCAAAAACAGGGCGCAGCCTCTGCATGGATGGAGTCACCTTCTCCCCTGCTGCCTATTTCACGTCACCTATTGGAATCCAACATGAATCAACCACACCAGGCATCGGCCGCCGGGCAGGGATTGCTTGAGCGCCTGTTTGCCCTGCAAGACCATGGCACCAATGCCCGCACCGAAGTGATCGCCGGCATCACCACCTTCCTGACCATGGTCTATATCGTGTTCGTCAACCCGCAGATCCTCTCTGCGGCCGGTATGGACACCCAGGCCGTGTTCGTCACCACCTGCCTCATTGCCGGTATCGGCAGCATCCTGATGGGCCTGTTGGCCAACCTGCCGATCGCCCTGGCCCCCGCCATGGGCCTCAACGCCTTCTTCGCCTTCGTGGTCGTCGCGGGCATGGGTTACTCCTGGCAAGTGGGCATGGGCACCATCTTCTGGGGCGCCATGGGTCTGTTAATCCTCACCCTGCTGCGAGTGCGCTACTGGCTCATCGCCAACATTCCGCTCACCCTGCGGGTTGGGATCACTGCCGGTATCGGCCTGCTGATCGCCCTGCTGGGTCTGCACAACGCCGGCATCGTGGTGGCCAGCCCTGCGACTATGGTGACCGTGGGCAACCTCACCTCCCTGCCCTGCCTGCTGGGGCTGCTCGGCTTCTTCCTGATCTGCATCTTCTCTGCCCGCGGCGTCCACTCCGCCGTGCTGATCGCCATCGTGGTCACTACCACGCTGGGCTGGCTGTTTGGCGATGTCACCTTCAAGGGCTTCGTCTCGATGCCCCCCAGCATCGAGCCGGTGTTTGGCCAGCTGGATCTGATGGGATCGCTCGATATCAGCCTGGCCGGGATCATCTTCTCCTTTATGCTGGTCAACCTGTTCGACTCTTCCGGCACCCTGATTGGCGTCACCAACCGCGCCAAACTGGCCGATGATCGCGGCCACTTCCCCCGCATGAAGCAGGCCCTGGTGGTTGACAGCGTCAGCTCGGTCGGCGGTGCCTTTATGGGGACCTCGTCCGTGACGGCTTATATCGAAAGCAGCTCAGGCGTCGCCGTTGGCGGCCGTACCGGCCTGACCGCCATCGTGGTCGGCCTGCTGTTCCTGCTGGCGATCTTCTTCTCCCCGGTGGCCGCCATGGTACCGGCCTATGCCGCTGCTGGCGCCCTTATCTATGTGGGCGTGCTGATGTGCTCCGAGCTGACCCGGGTGAAGTGGGAAGACCTGAGCGAAGCGGTTCCGGCCTTTATGACCGCGGTGATGATGCCGTTCAGTTTCTCCATCACCGAAGGGATCGCCGTGGGCTTTATCTCCTACTGCGTGATGAAGGCGGGCACCGGCCGCTGGCGTGAAATCAACCCCTGCGTACTGGTGGTGGCCCTGCTGTTTATGCTCAAGTTCGTCTGGGTCGATAGCCACTAACTCCGACTTTTGCCAACAAAAATGCCAGTCAACTGACTGGCATTTTTTTATCCAAAGTTTTTCGGCCTGTGCGCTGGCCATAAAAAATCCGAAACCAGTGGTTTCGGATTTTTTCTATTAAGCATGTGGCAGAGCAGGGTTATCCCCTCGCCTGCCTCATCGGCAGAACTTACTCGGCAGCCATGTGGGCTTCGATATAAGCCAGTGCGCGGTCGATACGCACCAGTACCCGCTCCTTGCCCACCAATGCCATCACGGCGTCAATGGCAGGGGGGATTAACCCAGAGCGGTGATGACGACCGACAACGTCAGACTTACTCCGCAGCCATGCGGGCTTCGATATAAGCCAGTGCGCGGTCGATACGCGCCAGTACACGCTCTTTGCCCACCAATGCCATCACGGCGTCAATGGCAGGGGGGATTAACCCAGAGCGGTGATGACGACCGACAACGTCAGGCTTACTCCGCAGCCATACGGGCTTCGATATAAGCCAGTGCGCGGTCAATACGGGCCAGTACCCGCTCCTTGCCCACCAATGCCATCACGGCGTCAATGGCAGGGGGGATTAACCCAGAGCGGTGATGACGACCGACAACGTCAGGCTTACTCGGCAGCCATACGGGCTTCGATATAAGCCAGTGCGCGGTCGATACGGGCCAGTACCCGCTCCTTGCCCACCAATGCCATCACGGCGTCGATGGCAGGGGACTGACCCAGACCTGTCACGGCTACGCGAAGCGGCATACCCACCTTGCCCATGCCCTGGCCCAGCTCGGCGGCAGTGGCTTCAATCAGCTCGTGCAACGCTTCAGTGGTCCAGCTATCCAGGGCTGCCAGCTTGGTTTTGGCCAGAGCCAGCGGCTCGGCAGCGACGCCACGCAGGTGCTTCTTGGCGGCCGCCTCGTCAATCGCTTCGTACTCTTCGAACAGGTAGCGGCTCTGGGCAGCCATCTCGACCAGGGTGTTGCAGCGCTCGGCCAGCAGGGTGACCACGTCGGCCAGGGCCGGACCCTTGCTGGTGTCGATCTGCTGGTTTTCCATGTGCCATGCCAGATGCTTGGCAACGTAAGTCGGATCCAGGCTGCGCATATAGTGGTTGTTCAGCCACAGCAGCTTGTCGGTGTTGAAGGCAGAGGCAGACTTGGAGATGGCATCCAGACTGAACAGCTTGATCATCTCGTCCAGGGTGAAGATCTCCTGATCGCCGTGGGACCAGCCCAGACGTACCAGATAGTTCAGCAGCGCTTCCGGCAGGTAGCCGTCGTCGCGGTACTGCATCACGGAAACGGCACCGTGGCGCTTGGAGAGCTTGGCGCCGTCGTCACCCAGGATCATGGAGACGTGGGCAAACTCCGGCACCGGCGCGTTCAGCGCCTTGTAGATGTTGATCTGGCGCGGGGTGTTGTTGATGTGGTCTTCACCACGCACCACATGGGTGATCTCCATATCCCAGTCATCGACCACGACGCAGAAGTTGTAGGTCGGCGCGCCGTCGGTACGGCGGATAATCAGATCGTCGAGCTCAGTGTTGGCGAACTCGATGCGGCCACGAACGTGGTCATCGAACACCACAGAACCTTCGGTCGGGTTGCGGAAGCGAATCACGTGCGGCGCATCGGCCGGGTGATCGTGGGCGTGGTCGCGGCACTTGCCGTCATAACGGGGCTTCTCGCCATTGGCCATCTGACCTTCACGCAGCGCTTCCAGACGCTCCTTGGAGCAGTAGCACTTGTAGGCACGGCCATCGGCCAGCATCTCGTCGATCAGCCCGTTGTAGCGATCGAAGCGCTTGGTCTGGTAGTAGGGGCCCTCATCCCAATTAAGCTCCAGCCATTCCATGCCCTCAATGATGGCATCGATGGCCTCCTGGGTGGAACGTTCCAGATCGGTATCCTCGATACGCAGCACGAACTCACCGCCCTGGTTCTTTGCAAACAACCAGGAATAGAGTGCGGTACGGGCACCGCCGACATGCAAAAAGCCGGTCGGGCTGGGAGCAAAACGGGTTTTGACTTTCATCTTTAAGCCTTGTGTAGAGAGGGCCTTGGGCCAATACGTTAAAAAACCGACGCATTTTAGCACCGACTCTCACGGATGGGAAAACCATGACGTCATTGCGGGCTAAAGTCGGGGATTAAATTCAGAGCAAAACGACTTGCCACCCGATATTTGAAGAGGATCGCAAAACCGTTATCGCATTTCCGATTTGCTATGCACAGCGCTGGAGAGCTGCCTCCTCCTGCCGATATCCAAACAACTCTCAACGCTCCACGCAACAAGAACAAGGAAGAGACGATGCAGTTCCGTTCAATCCAGACCCGAATACTGGTCATGGCCGGGATCGCCATGACGACAGCCCTGGTTATCCTGATCCTGCTCAACCAATACTCGGGTCAACAGACCCAGAAGCTGACCATCAGCTCCAGCCGCGCCGCCCTGCAGCAGGAGGCATGGCAGAAGGTCAGTGCCAACGCCCGCGCCGAAGCGGCCACCATCACCCAGCTGCTGCAAAAGGGGCTCTCCTACACCCAGCAGATGGCCAGTATGTTTGCTCAACAGCAACAGGGTAAGCTGCCGTTGGATCGCCAACAGGCGACCGACCTGCTCAAGGCACAGCTCGCGCTGGAATCCCAGCTCTATGGCGCCTTCGCTGGCTTCGAGCCCAACGGTTTCGACGGTGAGGATGCCACTTTCGCTGGCCAAAGTGCGCTGGGCAGTGACGATCAAGGGCGCTTCGTCCCCTATTTTTATCGCGACCAGGATCAGATCGGCACCGACCTGCTGCTCTCCATCGAGAAAACCAACCCGGATGAATTCGGTAATCCCGCCAACGACTACTACGCCTGCCCGAAACAGGAAGGTCGCTCTTGTCTCATCGACCCCTTCAAGGTGGATATCAACGGCCAGCAGGTACTGGTCAGCACTATCACCACCCCCATCATGGTTAATGGCCAGTTTCGGGGAATTGCAGCACTCGATCTGGCAGTGGACTCCATCAGTCGTCAGGCCAAGAGCCTCAACAGCAATATCTATGATGGCCAGGGGGAGACCCTGATCGTCAGCGCTGCCGGCGTCATCACCGGCACCAGTGGGGATGCCAGCCTGCTTGGCAGCAGCGCGGTGAAGGTGCTGGGTAACCAGTGGCAACAGTACCTGAAACCGGAAGTTCAACGTCAGGAACTTGACGAATCGTTCCGTATTTCCGTCCCTATCATAGTGCCGGGAATGAGCCGCAACTGGGCCATCATCGTCACCCTGCCCTACAAGGTGGTACTGGCGGGGGCTGATCAGCTGGAAAGCCAGCTCAATGAGATGAACCGGGCCGCGGTGACCCAACAGCTGGTCGGTGCCTTTATCGTGCTGGTGCTGGCGCTGGCGACCATGCTGGTGATTGCCCGCAGCATCACAGGCCCGATCCGTCAGATGGTCAGCCTGGTGGATGACATCGCCGATGGCGAAGGGGATCTCACCAAACGCCTCAATACCCGCTCGGTGGATGAACTGGGGGATCTGGCCAAGGGGATCAACCGCTTTATCGACAAACTGCAGGGCTTGCTCGGGGATGTGTTGAAAACAGCCAGCGAGGTGAACCGCCACGCGGGGGATACCGACCGCATCGCCGGCCAGACCGACAACAACCTGCAGCACCATCAGGCGGAGATGGAACAGATGCTGACCGCAGTACAGGAGATGTCCTACGTCAGCCAGGAGGTCGCCACCCATGCCAACAACACCGCCGACTCGGCCAAGCAGGCGCAGAGCGCCGCAGACCAGGGCAAGGAGCGCTTCCAGCGAGTGATCCAGTCGATGCACAAGGTGGCAGCTGAAGCCGGTAAAGGGGCCGAAGTGGTCGAAGGGCTGGCCCATGACAGCGAGCAGATCACCAGCATTCTCACCGTGATCCAGGGCATTGCCGATCAGACCAACCTGCTGGCCCTCAACGCCGCCATCGAGGCAGCACGGGCCGGTGAGCAGGGACGTGGCTTTGCGGTGGTGGCCGATGAGGTGCGCAAACTGGCGGGCAATACCCAACAGGCGGTACAGAACACCCAGGAGCTGATCGAGAAGATCCGCCTGAGCTCGACCAATGCGGTCAATGCCATCACCCAGAGCCAGCAGTTGACCCATCAGGCGGTAGGCGAAGCCGACTTGGCGGAAGAGGCGCTTGGTAGCATCTATCAGGCTATCTCCACCATCAATGACATGACCTACCAGATCGCCTCCGCCGCCGAAGAGCAGAGCTCGGTCTCCGAAACCGTCTCCGGCAATCTGTCAAAAACCAATACACTGGCCAACGACATTGCTCAGGATGCGACCGAAACGGCCAACGCCAGTCAGGCATTGCGTCAGGCTGCTGACAAATTGCAGCAATTATTGGGTCAATTCCGTCTCCGCTGATAATTTTCCGCATCAGGACTCTCCCCCTCGGGGGCGAGTCCGTTTACCATAGGAGACGAATTTGCCTGATGGCAGGCAATGTAGTGAGAGGTAAATGCCGTGCCCACCCCGGACCGTCGCCCACGAGGCCATAACAGACGAGCCCAGCAGCGTCGCCAAGACGAATCACAAGGATCCCTGCTCCATCGCATCAATGCCGCGACCCTGTCCCTGCGCCAACGTTTTGGTCAAGGACTGAACAACCTGGGCCAACGCCGCCAGGATGCCAAAGCAGGCAAATTCAAGCTGTCCAGCCCGCTGCCCCGCAACAACACCATAGGTCTGTTGATCCTGATCCCGCTCTGGTTGCTGGTGCTGGCCTGGGAGCCGGCGCCATCCGCCCCCAAGGCAGCCCCTTCCGGCTCGCTGGACGTGCCGCTGGCTGTGCCTGCTCAAGCTCTAACTGTCGGTAATGGCGCGGCTGGCAGTGCGCCCGCGGCAGCCAAACCGGTCGAAGAGAAGGTCAACGGCACCTGGCTGCAACACGAGGTGCAGGCGGGTGAGACCCTCTACTCCATCTGGCGTAAATTCGAGTTGCCGGGTGCCGAGCTGAGCCGCCTGATCGCCATCGAGGGGCCGGATCGCCCCCTGACCCGCCTGCAATCGGGCCGCTCTATCTTCATCCTGGTGGACGACAGCCGCCGCATCCAGCGGGTGGAGGTCCGTTCCTACGGTCAGGCGGTCTACCGCTACGACCGGCAAGGGGAAGGGTTCGCCCTCAAGGAATAACAAAAACGGGAGGCGCTAGCCTCCCGTTTTCCATTCAACTCCTTTCCAAATAAGCCACTGACTTCACAATATTTTTAGCTTGTTCAAAAAACGAAAGGGGTCAAATTGACAAGGATCTGCGCTAACGTACAATCGTTTGTGCTTTAGACAGGGATTGTTCTACGTGCTACTGGGACAAAGAGACGTGGTCAGTCATGAGCCAACCCCTGCTTGCAAGGCAAATGCTGCCCAGCACGGGCTTAGTTTCATTTTGTTATTGATAGGATTTTGCACATGTCTGACATTCGCACCGGCCAGGTAAAATGGTTCAACGAAACCAAGGGTTTTGGCTTTATTGAGCAATCTCAGGGTCCGGACGTATTCGTTCACTTCTCCTCCATCCAGAGCGCAGGCTTCAAGACCCTGGCTGAAGGTCAGAAAGTTCAGTTCACTGTGACCCAGGGCAAAAAAGGCCCTCAGGCTGAGAACGTTACTCTGGTCTAAGCCCACGCCAGTGAATCATGCAGGAGGAGCCAAGGCTCCTCCTCTTTTTGCCCGCCATTCTCGCCTCCCACCACCTGTTACAACCACTTGCCTCGTACAACCCGCACCATAGCCGACACCCCCTTCCTGTTTGCAGAAAAGGTGGTAGATATGCGCTGAGTAAACGCCAGATACGACAAGTCATCGCAGCGCGATGTGATGGGCAATTCAAAGGGATTATGAGGACTTCGAAGAGAGATTGGAGCGGGAAACGAGACTCGAACTCGCGACCCCAGCCTTGGCAAGCGCGGATCATGCTCTACCAACAGAATGTGGCTGCGATTGTATGGAAAAACTGAATTCGTGAGCTTGGGGGGAAAGATACTGAATTTGAAGAGAGATTGGAGCGGGAAACGAGACTCGAACTCGCGACCCCGACCTTGGCAAGGTCGTGCTCTACCAACTGAGCTATTCCCGCAACGGAATGTCATTTACAAATGTTTGGAGCGGGAAACGAG
>NZ_CDDH01000046.1 GCF_000819725.1 Aeromonas australiensis
GTCGGGAAGGCACTGGTCGGCACCGCATGGAGTTTCGTGACCGCCAGTTCAACCCCGGCCTCTCTGGCTTTGGCAAACACCAGCTGGGCGTAGTCAAACCAGGTAGTGGTACCGGAGGCAATAAGATGGTATAGCCCGGCGACCTCGGGTTTGCTCTGCGCCACGCGGAGAGCATGGGCAGTACAATCGGCCAGCAACTCGGCCCCGGTCGGGGCACCAAACTGATCATTGATGACCGACATCTCGCTACGCTCTTTGCCAAAGCGCAGCATGGTCTTGGCAAAGTTGGCCCCTCGAGCGGCGTAAACCCAGCTGGTGCGGAAGATCAGGTGACGGGAACAAAGCGCGGCCCCTTGCTCACCCGCCAGCTTGGTTTCGCCATAGACGTTGAGCGGGGCGGTTGCATCGGTTTCCACCCAGGGGCGCTCACCGCTGCCATCGAACACATAGTCGGTGGAGTAATGCACCAACCAGGCCCCCAATGCTTCCGCTTCTTTAGCTATCGCTGCCACGCTGGTCGCGTTGAGCTGCTCGGCAAACTCCCGCTCGCTTTCGGCCTTGTCGACTGCGGTGTGGGCTGCGGCGTTGACTATCACGTCCGGCTTGACCAGACGTACCGTGTCGGCCACCCCGGCCGGGTTGCTGAAATCACCGCAATAATCGGTCGAGTCAAAATCAACGGCCGTGATACGCCCGAGCGGCGCCAGTGCCCGTTGCAGCTCCCAGCCTACCTGGCCGTTTTTGCCAAACAGCAGAATATGCATCAGGCACGCTCCCCGTAGTTCTGCTCAATCCAAGACTGGTAGGCACCGCTTTTGACGTTATTCACCCACTGCTGGTTATCCAGATACCACTGCACGGTTTTGCGAATACCGGATTCAAAGGTCTCTTGCGGTTGCCAAGCAAGCTCACTGCTCATCTTGGTCGCATCGATGGCATAGCGGCGATCGTGGCCGGGGCGGTCAGCCACGTAAGTGATTTGATCGCGGTAGCTTCGCGATCCGGTATTAGGGATTGGGCATCCGGGATTCGTGGTTTGGGATTCAAGTCCCGATTCCCGAGTCACAAGTCCCGCGGTACCTGCAAGCGGCACCATCTCGTCCAGCAGATCGCAGATGGTGTGTACCACCTCCAGATTCTGCTTCTCATTATGACCGCCGATGTTGTAGGTCTCCCCGACCACGCCCGTGGTCACCACCTTGTAGAGCGCGCGCGCATGGTCTTCCACATAGAGCCAGTCACGGATCTGGTCGCCCTTGCCATAGACCGGCAGAGGTTTGCAATCCAGCGCGTTAAGAATGACCAGCGGGATCAGCTTCTCGGGGAAGTGGTACGGGCCGTAGTTGTTGGAGCAGTTGGTGACGATGGTCGGCAGGCCGTAAGTACGGCGCCAGGCGCGCACCAGATGGTCGCTGGAAGCCTTGGAGGCGGAATAGGGGCTGCTGGGGGCGTAGGGGGTGGTTTCAGTAAATAGTGGTAGGTCGGGATTCGGGATCCGGGATTCGGGATTCGAGTCACCAGTCACGAGTCCCGCGTTACGCATCAATTCATCCGGATGGGGCAGATCCCCATACACCTCGTCGGTGGAGATATGGTGGAAGCGGAAGGCCGCCTTGCGTACCTCATCCAGGCCGTTCCAGTAAGCGCGAGCTGCTTCCAGCAACATATAGGTACCGACGATATTGGTCTCGATAAAGTCAGCCGGGCCTGTGATGGAACGGTCAACATGGCTCTCGGCGGCCAGATGCATCACGGCATCCGGCTGGTGCTGGGCAAACACCCGATCCAGCTCGGCCCGGTTGCAGATATCCACTTGCTCAAACGCATAGCGATCGCTTGACGAGACATCGGCCAGGGATTCCAGATTGCCGGCATAGGTGAGTTTATCGAGATTGATCACGGCATCTTGGGTATCACGGATGATATGGCGCACAACGGCAGAGCCGATAAAGCCGGCACCGCCGGTCACGAGGATTTTCATTATTTACTTCCGCATTGATTGAGCGTAACCATCGATAACGGTCGCTGAAGAGTGCCTAATTTCAAATTTTTCTATCTCAGTGCTCTTTTCCACTGAGCGTTTTCCACTGAGACAACTTTTGTCCATTTTGAGATGGCTGCTTTTATTTCATGTCAGCGCCATCTTTTTAAAGTCTAAGCTTTACTTTTTTCCAGCTATTTTACTTCATTCTTCCCCATAGAAAGCCGCAAGATCTGGCTTAATCTGCTGAGTTTCCACGTAAAAAGCCTATCGCTTTGTTGCAAAATGCACCTAAGGTTTGGTAGTGACCTTGAGCGACAACTTGACGAATGATGTTGATATCAATATTTAAGTAATCGTGTACTAAACCATTGCGCATCCCAATAATCTGCCGCCATTGTCCTAACTCATTGGCGCTGATAAATCCATGCAGATGGAGTTGGCTAAAGGTTTGATAGGCATCGGCAGCCGCGTTATTTTGGTAATGCTTTAAACAGTGTTTGGCCAGCCCGATACAGAGCCCGGTCAATACCTGCAACAGGCGCTCCATCGCTAAATAATCGCGCCGGCGTAGTTCACCTTTCGCCAAATCAGCGCGTAACTCGTCAAGCTGCTGGCAATAATCTTGCTGATGTTTGAACGCTTCGGTTAAATACAGCTGCAATCCTGTGGATTTTTCATGTTTCATCGCTGAGCCTCGCGCTGCTGATATTCAAATAAGCTATTAATACGGGTGATTTCTTGCCACGGTCTTGCACTACCATCGCTATAAATCAGCTTTCCCGTATCGATAATTTGATACGCCAGATAGATGGGTGCCTGGTTAATATCGACCACTGAGACTTGCGACTCTGGTAACTGCAATGCACCAGCCCAATCCAGCGCCAAACTATGTGGCCGCACATAACGGGCTAAGGCATCGAGCGAGAAGTCATTAAATGCAATCGCCAAGTCATAATCGCTATCTTGCCGCGCTCGGCCTTGCGCGCGTGAACCATACAACCAAACGGCGGCAATGTCTGCGTGTTGCTCGGCGAGTTGTTGAATATGGGCAAATACGTCATCAGGATTAGTCATGGGTATTGACTTCAAGGTTCAAGGTTTGAAAAGCAGGGGGCAGGTCTTTCGCTTTGCGCTACAGAAATCCGATTCAGTTCTGTCATTATGACGTTTGCCACCTACCACTTCAGAACGTCAGAGCCCCCATATGCATGGCTGGGATTTAGCCAAAAGCTTGGATCCTGCTACCAAGATTTGCTCCAAGAAAATTATCCGCCAGCTACACAAAATCGCACTTTCTTACGCTGACTTTCGGGTCATTTTCTATCCAAACTCAGAAAAATGAGATGGCTACCGCACTGGGTTGCAGCTCCCAGATTGCTGTTTTTAACCAGATGACTCGCGCTGTTGGTCATGATGTCCTCCAGCTTTCCGGTGTATTTGTCTGCGCGATTAACGCTGCGATAACCCATCACCCATGGGGTGACACCCCACACTATTCGATTTCAAGGCGCGATTATATCTCATTCTTTGTCAATATGACTAACCCAAAGACGCCATGCAGAGTGTTACTTGAGACTGTGTATAGCTCAGCGCCATCTTGCTTATCCTTTGAGCACCTGGTGAAACCGGCAGCAAGAAGACCCAATCGCAGCCAAACCACTGTATTTGATGAAGTAGCGCATCAACCTTCCTGATAGAGAGCATGTTCACCATGCCAGCCTCGCCCCACGGGCCTGCCTGCGGCCGCTAACAGGCTCCGGCAACTCCCACACATTCCTGTCAAGCGGGACCTGACCGCCCGCTTTGGCAGTCAGGCCCCGATTTGTTACTCTGTGCGCCCCCTGCTGGAGGTAACCCCTGTGCCACACTCTGACGCCATCCCCACTTCCCGGCCCTTGAACGACCAGCATGCCCGCGCTCGGGCGGCCTTTGTGGCGCGCCTCACACCGGGCGCTCACCTGCTCAATGGTCAGTGCGGTAGGGGGGAGGATCTCTGCTGGCTGCGTGCAGAAGGGTATGTGGTCACCGCCTGTGAGGCGGTGCTGGCCGACGCCAGAGTTGCCTCGCAGCAATCCGGCCAAGCAGTGCGGGTCTGCCCGCTGGCGAAGATGCACTCGGTGCTCCCTTACGATGGCATCTGGCTGAGTCGCCCGCTTGATAGCGACGCGGCCACCCTTATCCCCCTGTTGCAACTGCTGACGACCCTGCTCAAAGCGGGCGCTCCGATCTGCTTCCCCCTGCCGCAAAACGGCAAGATAAGTCACGCTCAGCTAAAGCAACTGGTCACCTCATCCGGGAGCGCGCTACAACTGGCGCCGATGGAAGCCGTGTCAGCCGACACGTCAGATTCCGCAAGTCAACACGCCAGCCAGTACGTCATGTTGCTGCGTGGCACTCAGCAGGCCACCTAACGGGCTAATTCATCACGGATTTTTCAGTTCAACGCCAAGCCGACAGCTAGTCGGTGATCTTGGCTATCGACAATATTTAACTCGGCATTAACGCATAAAAGGCAGACATAACACGGCTTACGTGTTAGAAAGTGTGATTAATATCAAAATTTAATAACAAAACAGACAATACAACCAACTCCGGATTTCCTTATGAAACTTGTCCTCAAACTCATTGCTGGCATCCTTGCCGGTCTCTTGCTCGGTCTCTACGCCCCTGAGTGGGTGGCGCGCGTGCTGTTTACGGCCAAGACAGTGATAGGTCAGCTGATCACCTTCACCATTCCGCTCATCATTCTGTTCTTTATCATGAGCGGCATCGCCAGCCTGCCGAAAAACTCCGGCAAGCTGCTGGGTAAAACCGTGGCCCTCTCCTACTGCTCCACCATTCTGGCGGGGCTGTTCGCCTTTACCGTGGCAAGCCATCTGATCCCGCAACTCACCACCGCTGCCGAGCCCGCCTCGACCGAGGCAGTCAAGCTCGCCTCCTATATCAAACTGGAGATCCCGCCGCTGTTTGGCGTGATGTCGGCATTGGCCGCCGCCTTCGTGTTCGGCATCGGTATCAGCGCCACTCAGGCTACCGATCTGCGCCGGGTCGCCGATCAGGGCCGTGACATCATCGACCGCCTGCTGGCCAAGGTGATCATTCCGCTGCTGCCGCTCTATATCGCCGGCGTCTTTGTCGAGATGACGGTAGAAGGCACCGTATTCGCCACTCTGAAAACCTTCGGCGTGGTGCTGGTGATGGCGATCCTGATGCACTGGATCTGGCTCTCTGTGCTGTTCGTTGGTACCGGTCTGGCCCTTGGCCGCTCACCAACCCAGCTTATCAAGAACATGCTGCCCGCCTACTTCACCGCGTTGGGGACTATGTCGAGCGCGGCCACCATTCCGGTTGCCCTGCAATCGAGCAAAAACAACGGGGTGAGCGCCGGCATCGCCAACTTTACCGTGCCGCTGTGCGCCACCATTCACCTCTGCGGCTCTACCATTACCCTGGTGACCTGTGCCACTGCGGTTATGTTCCTCTCCGAACATCTGGCTATTCCCGGTTATGGCACCATGCTCCCCTTTATCATGATGCTGGGGGTGATCATGATCGCCGCCCCGGGCGCGCCGGGGGGTGGCGTGATGTCGGCGCTGGGTCTGCTCACCTCCATGCTCGGCTTTGGTGAAGCCTCCATCGCCCTGATGATCGCTCTCTATCTGGCACAGGACAGCTTCGGCACCGCCTGCAACGTCACCGGTGACGGCGTGATTGCCCTGTGGGCGGATCGCTTCGCCAACGGCAGCGAAAGTGCAGGCGTTGCCTCCCCTGTGGTCGAGACCGAACAGGCGTAAGCGCGCCAGGAAGGCTCCCGCCATCCTTGGTAAAAACCGCAGGCCCGAACCATGTTCGGGCCTGCGTCGTTTCTGCATTTTCCTCTCATCTTCCCGGCTCTGCTCTCTTTGTCTCTCTATTCCCTCTTTCCACTCTCTCTGCCACCCATCTTCCCCCATTACCCCTCTTTTCGATAAAGTTATTGGCATATGCAATATACAGGCGTATAAGTAGCGTATGCCAATAAGGAGCCACCATGCCGAGACCCAAGATTGCCCGCCAGATCTGTGGCCGCCCTGCCAACAGCTGCTTCAAACCCAACGGCCGCCCCATGCATCAGCTGGAGCAGGTCACCCTTGCCCCTGACGAGTTCGAGGCATTGCGCCTCGTCGACCTTCAAGGCATGCAGCAGCAGCAGGCCGCCCTGGTGATGGGGGTCTCCCGTCAGACCCTGGCCAATATCCTGAAAAAAGGGCGTTACAAGGTGGTGGAGTGTCTGAGTCTGGGCAAGGCATTGATGATGCAAGCCGCCGAGCCCGACCCCCAAACCAGTGGAGAAGAGCCGAGATGAATGCTGTCACAACCATGACAACCACCCCAAGCAACAGCGCCCTGATGCTGAGTCAGGGAATGCTGGCTGGCCACTTTACCCGTGCCGAGCAGTTGCAAATTCTTAATCCCGAAGGGAACGTTATCGCCACCCTGGCCAACCCGGCCTGCGCCGAAGGCTGCCACGGCAAGCAAGCGCTGCTCGATACCCTCGCACATCATCAAGTGGGTCAGGTGGTGGTACGCAATATCGGCGAGCGGATGCTCAGTCGCCTGCTGGCGGCCAATATCCGGGTACTGCAGTGTCGCTCTGCCCGCCTGCCGTTGCCCGCGCTGCTGGCTCCTGCCAATCTGCACACTCTCACTGAAGCAAGTCAGGGCCGCCCGTCTCGCCGTCATCAGAGCAAATCGGCTATCCGTGCCATCCAGCCCGTCGGCGCAGGCCACAGCCATGCGAATTGTCACGGTGGTTGCAACAGTGGCTCCGATCACTGTTGCGCCAGTAGTGGCAATCAGGCAGAGAGCTCACGACAAGGCCATACTTGTTGCCACGGCAGTGAAGGCGCCAACCAGCAGGGCGGTTGCTGCCATCATCACTGATGCCATCGCCGTGCATGTCATCACCATCAAGGAGAAGAGATCATGTCCATCTGGTTGTTGAGCCTGCTCGCCTCGTTCGTGTTGATCCTGGCCATGGGCACCATCATCTGGTGGCGCCAATACCAGCTTGCCCAGAAGCGGGAAGATAAAGAGGTGCGCCCCTGTGGCTGCTCCAGCGCCTGCGCGGATCACCTCTACCAGATCAGCGAGCCGACGCCCAAAAAGTAACCTGATCGCAAACGCCATAGCCGCAGTTACAAGGTCGACAAAATAAGTGCGCATGGAATAGAAAGGCGCATAAAAGAGAGGGGGCACCTGCTGGTGCCCCCTCTCTATTTACTCCTCATCATACTTGAACCGCCTCTTTGCCCCTTAAGCTCAACACTCGCGCTCAACCCGGCTCTGCGCCGCTGGGCGCCACACTCGGAGTGCAGGCCGGATCCTGATACTGCTGATAGAGGGCATAAAACTCGGCCTTGTTGTGCAGGGCTGCAGCGACGCAGGCGGGATCAAACTGGCTGCCGGCATGCTCCTCCAGATAGGCAAATGCCGTCTCGAACGGCCAGCCCTTCTTATAGGGGCGCTCGCTAGTCAGGGCATCAAACACATCGGCCACCGTCACGATGCGCGCAGCAAGCGGGATCGCCTCCCCCGCCAGCCCATCCGGATAACCTTGGCCATCAAAACGCTCGTGATGATGGGCTACGATATCAATCAGCATGTCGGTATGGTGAATGCCTTCCAGACCAAATGTACTCATCATCAGGGCAATCATCTCCCGCCCCTTGCTTGGGTGGATCTTCATGATCTCGAACTCTTCCGGCGTCAGCTTGCCCGGCTTGAGCAAAATAGCATCCGGCACCGCGATCTTGCCGATGTCGTGCAGCTCGGAGAAGAGGTAGATAAACTCCACCTCCTCATCGCTCAGCCCGCAAGTCGGGGCCAGCGTCTTGGCGATCAGTCGGGAGTAGGCCGACATCCGGTGCAGATGGTTGGCGGTCTCCTCATCCCGATAGCGGCTAAACTCCCGCGCCGTGGTCAGCGCGCCGCCGAGGGTCTGGATCGAGAAAAACTCCACCGCAATGATGGCCGAGAGCGCCTGGGCATAGGCCGACAGCTCGCTGCGGATCGGCTCCCCGAAATATCCCGGCTCCATAGCATCACAAAACAGAAAGCCAAACAGTTTGCTGTTGAACAGCAGCGGCTCGGTATAGCTGGAGGCATAACCCGCCTCCAGTACCTTGCGGCTGTGCTCCGACGCAGAGCCACGCAGGGCATCGAGATTACCGAGTACCCGGGGCAGCTTGTGCTCCGCCAGATAACTCAGGGAGGGAACATCGCTCAGCTTCACCTCATACTGCACCAGTGGCGAGGGCCCCTCGGTGCTGTGGGCAAAGGTCTTGAGCTGATCGGTATGGGGATCGTAAATCGCGATGGCCACCCGGCTCAGCTTGTCAAAGCGCTGCCTGAGCGTGGCATGTACGCTCTGCATTTTTTCGCCAAATGAACTTTCCATCGCCTTCTCCAACGGGACCCCGTGATGGAAGTATAGTGACTCCCTTTGACGCTCTCCCCGCCACGGCGTCAAAATTGACAGAAAAATCAACAAAGCAGCGTCCCCACAACCAACCTGCACAGCAGAGGCAATAGCCCTACCAAGGGCGCATCATCACCGATTGTGGGTGTGACCCAATCCTGCCTACTCGGAGATATTGTTCGGTTCTGCCATGCTGGCTGTATAGTTTTTGGTTAACCATTCCGGTAAAATCCGCGCCCTTAAAGAAGAGCCACCTAAGAGTGATTGAGCGATGTCCAACACAAAACAGGCCCCCAAAGTAGGATTCGTCTCCTTGGGTTGCCCCAAAAACCTGGTCGATTCCGAACGCATCCTGACCCAGCTGCGTACCGAAGGGTACGATGTGGTGCCCAGCTATGACGATGCCGAGCTGGTCGTCGTCAACACCTGCGGCTTTATCGACAGCGCGGTGCAAGAGTCGCTGGAAGCGATCGGCGAAGCGCTGACCGAGAATGGCAAGGTGATCGTCACCGGCTGCCTCGGTGCCAAAGAGAATCAGATCCGCGAGATCCACCCCAAGGTGCTCGAGATCACCGGCCCCCACGCCTACGAAGAGGTGCTGGGCCACGTCCACAAATATGTGGAGAAGCCGCAGCATAACCCCTTCACCAGTCTGGTACCGGCCCACGGCGTCAAGCTGACCCCGCGCCACTACGCCTATCTGAAGATTTCCGAAGGGTGCAACCACCGCTGCACCTTCTGCATCATTCCCTCCATGCGCGGGGATCTGGTGAGCCGCCCCATCGGCGACGTGCTGGCCGAAGCCAAGCGCCTGAAAGAGGCCGGGGTGAAGGAGCTGCTGGTGATCTCCCAGGACACCTCCGCCTACGGTGTCGATGTGAAGCACCGCACCGGTTTCTACGATGGCATGCCGGTCAAGACCAGCATGGTCGCCCTGTGCGAAGAGCTGGCCAAGCTCGATATCTGGGTGCGCCTGCACTACGTCTACCCCTACCCGCACGTGGATGACGTCATCCCGCTGATGCGCGATGGCAAGGTACTGCCCTACCTCGATATTCCGTTGCAGCACGCCAGCCCGCGCATCCTCAAACTGATGAAGCGCCCGGGTACGGTCGAGCGCACCCTGGAGCGGATCCAGAAGTGGCGCGAGATCTGCCCGCAGATCACCCTGCGCTCCACCTTTATCGTCGGCTTCCCGGGCGAGACCGAGGAAGAGTTCCAGATGCTGCTCGACTTTATCGACAAAGCGGAGCTGGATCGGGTCGGCTGCTTCAAATACAGCCCGGTCGAAGGTGCTAAGGCCAACGAGCTGCCGGATCCGGTGCCGGAAGAGATTCAGGAAGAGCGCTTCCAGCGTTTTATGGAGCTGCAGCAGCAGGTCTCCATCCGCAAGCTGGCCCGCAAAGTGGGTCAGGTGCTGACCGTCATCATCGACGAGGTGGACGAAGAGGGCGCCACTGGCCGCTCCTTCGCCGATGCGCCGGAGATCGACGGTCTGGTCTACCTCAACGGCGAGACCGGCCTCAAGCCGGGGGACATGGTCAAGGTACGGATCGACGAATCCGACGAATATGACCTGTGGGCCAGCCTGATCAGCTAATTCAGGCCTTACCAGCCAAATGAAGAAAGCGCCTGCGGGCGCTTTTTTACTGGTTGAATGCCGCTCCGGCGTGCAGCACATTCCCCCGATAACGCAGCGCTTGCTTGGCAAGAACGGGGTGAAGCGCAGCAGCCACACCTTGCTATCGGTGGAGTATTGCAAACAGCGGCCATCGGCCAGCCGGGTCAGCAGCCAGAAGCGACGCGGAGAGAGGCCCGCTGTGGCGCTCGCTGTGACGATCAAAGCCATACCGGGTGCTGCCCCAAACTCGCGATGCCGGTCTGTCGCCACGTTCACTACCACCAAATCAGGTGGTGCAAGTCACTTCGATTCTTGCCCCTGCCCCCCCTCTCTACTCCCCCAGCAAATGCAATTGGCCTCCACCATCAGGCGCATAAAAATCCTAATCCGCCCGGCGAAATATCGGTCTTTTGTGAGAAACATCACATCCTGCCGCACCTTTAAACCACATATAAATCCAGATCCAGATAATGATTTATTTGTTGATATGACGCATCACCAACCTGTCGGAGAGCCAGACACCGAGACATTCATCTGTTTTTAAAGAAAAAATTAATAACGACCTGATCATGGCGAGTCCTGCCTGAAAACGGGATCTTCATCACATCGTGTTTTACTGCGCACAAAAATCCAGTGATTAGCACATTTGTCCGATAGGGAGAGGGCGGGCGAGCCGCGATAATGGTCAGGTCATTTTTATCCAGTACGTCGATACGTACTCACGCATAGCTTCCGTTACCGGAAGCGGGGAGAGCGCCATGATCACCACCTTGATCAATGAACATCTGATCAACCTCGATTTGAAAGCGACGCGTAAGGAAGAGGTCTTCACCGAGATGGCCCGCCTGCTGGCGTCGCAAAGCAAGGTCAGCGACGAGCAGGCCTTTATCAAGGATCTGTGGGCCCGCGAAGAGCTGGGCAACACCGGCTTTGAAGAGGGCGTGGCCCTGCCTCACGCCAAGAGTGCGGCGGTGTGCAACCCGGCGGTCGCCATCGGCATCAGCCGCAACGGCATCGAGTATGGCGCCGAAGATGGCAAGCCATCCCACATTTTCTTTATGATCGCCTCCCCGGCCGGTGGCGCCAACCACCATATCGAAGTGCTGGCCGAGCTCTCCGGCAAGCTGATCGAAGAGGGCTTTATCGCCAAGCTGCTGGCGGCCAACACCCCGGCCGATGCGCTGGCGCTGCTGCTGGCCAAGAAAGAGGAGCAGAGCGCGGCCCCGACCACCAGCAAGGGCTTTATCATAGGTGTCACCGGCTGCCCGGCCGGTATCGCCCACACCTATCTGGCGGCCGAGTCGCTGGAGCGCGCCGCCAAGGAGCTGGGTTATGAGGTGAAGGTGGAGACCAACGGCTCCATCGGCGTCAAGAACAGCCCGACCGCTGACGAGATCGCCCGTGCCGCCGCCATCGTGGTGGCCTGCGACAAGCAGGTGGATATGGCCCGCTTCAACGGCAAACCCCTCATCAAGACCGGCGTCAAGGCCCCCATCAAGGATGGCAAGGGTCTGATCGAGCAGGCGCTGAAAGCCCCCGCCTATGTGGCGGACAAGGATGAGAAGAAGGGGGACGAGAAGCGCGCCAGCGGCGGCAGCTCGGATCTCTATCGCTACCTGATGAACGGTGTCTCCCACATGATCCCGTTCGTGGTGACCGGTGGTCTGCTTATCGCCCTGTCACTGGCCATCGGCGGCAACCCGACCCCGAGCGGCATGCAGATCCCGGAAGGGAGCATGTGGAACCAGATCCTCAACGTGGGCGTGGCCGCCTTCACCCTGATGATCCCCATTCTGGCGGGCTATATCGCCTACGCCATCGGTGATCGTCCGGCACTGGCACCGGGCTTTATCGGCGGCTGGATCGCCAATAACGGCAGCTTCTACGGCGCTGATGCCGGTACCGGCTTTATCGGTGCCATCATTGCGGGCCTCTTGGTCGGCTATCTGGTGCGCTGGATTGCCACCCGCCAGTACCACAAGATGGTGCAACCGCTGGTGCCGATCCTGATCGCTCCCATCGTCGGTTCCCTGTTTATCGCTGCGGTATTCATCTTCATCATCGGCGCCCCGATTGCCGACATGATGACTGGCCTCAACGCCATGCTGCTCTCCATGAGCGGTGGCAGTCTGGTGCTGCTGGGTATCGTGCTCGGTGGTATGGCCGGCTTTGATATGGGTGGCCCGGTTAACAAGGTGGCGTTCCTGTTCTCGGTCGGCATGATCGCCTCCGGCCAGACCCAGTTTATGGGCGCCATGGCCTGCGCCATCCCGGCCGCACCGCTCGGCATGTCGCTTGCGACCGTGCTCGGTCGCAAGCTGGGTATCTTCGACGAGTCCGAGATCGAAGCGGGCAAAGCCGCCGGTGCCATGGGTCTGGTGGGTATCTCCGAAGGGGCGATCCCGTTCGCCGCCCGCGACCCGCTGGCCGTGATCCCGGCCAACGTGCTGGGCAGCATGACCGCTGCTGTGATGGCCTTCCTGCTGGGTATCACCAACAGCGTTGCCCACGGTGGCCCCATCGTCGCCCTGCTGGGTGCGGTCAACAAGCCGCTGCTGGCCCTGCTCTGCATGATCTGCGGTGCCATCGTTACCGGCGTGGTGGCGGTTGCCCTGAAAAAGCTGCGGGTCAAAAAGAGTGACGAGGTAACCCTGGCCAAGGCGGCCTGAGTTCCCCTCGCCATGTCGGCTCGTAGAGCATAAAAAGAGGCCACCCCCGGGGTGGCCTCTTGTTTTTGTGATGGCTGGCGAGCCGCTTTCCCCAATATCGACACACTCGACATGGTGGTCGATAACCCCTCCCCCCTCATCTCTCTGGATCCCTGCTGGCCGCTTCTCATCCCACCAAGGTCTCATTCGCCACAATAAACGGACTGAAGTGGCCGCACTCCGGCATCAGTGGTGTGATGCTTCTCACGCTTTGTCTGCGAAAGCGTAAAAACTAGGAATATTTCCTACCCCTGCTAGGGATGGCTCTCAAGCCATTTTTTGCCTCTCTTATTAGAGTCACCTCACCTGATGTCGTGACCCGCACCGCGACGGGCAATGTGCCCCGTCATCCCGTGTCGGGCCCGGGTTTATATGGATGGAGCGTCGTGCGCAGCAACGGCTGACGGCCCCGACGTTCCGTTCCCCCTTCCGTAGCGTGACCTCCAACCCCAATCAAAAAGTGAGGAACGCGACGGAAACAGCGTCTATCTCGCAGAGGATGAACGAAGATGTTTAAACTGCTCGAACAGGTCCGGGTCCCCACCCTGAACCTGCCGGTCGAAGCCCGGCGCAAGCTCTGGTTCAAACCGTTTATGCAATCCTATCTGGTTGTGTTCATCGGTTACCTGACCATGTATCTGATCCGCAAGAACTTCAACATTGCGCAGAATGACATGATCCAGGAGTACGGTCTCTCCATGACCGAGCTTGGCATGATCGGCCTTGGCTTCTCCATCACCTACGGGGTGGGCAAGACCATCGTCTCCTACTATGCCGATGGCAAGAACACCAAGCAGTTCCTGCCGCTGATGCTGATCCTCTCCGCGCTCTGCATGCTGGGCTTCAGTGCCAGCATGGGCGGCACAAGTTTCAGCCTCTACTTCATGATCTTCTTCTATGCCCTGAGCGGTTTCTTCCAGAGCTGCGGCGGTTCGTGCAGCTACTCCACCATCACCAAGTGGACCCCTCGCAACAAGCGCGGCACCTATCTGGGTATGTGGAACCTCTCCCACAACGTGGGCGGGGCCGGTGCAGCCGGTGTGGCGCTGTTCGGTGCCAACTACCTGTTTGATGGCAACGTGCTTGGCATGTTTATCTTCCCCTCCATCATCGCGCTGATCGTCGGCTTTATCGGCCTGCGCTTTGGTAGCGATTCACCGGAAGCCTATGGCCTTGGCAAGGTGGAAGAGCTGTTTGACGAAGTGGCGAGCGAAGAGGATATCGCCACCGAAGAGCAGCAGCTGACCAAGTGGCAGATCTTCGTGAAGTACGTGCTGCTCAACAAGGTGATCTGGCTGCTCTGCTTTGCCAACATCTTCCTCTATGTGGTGCGTATCGGTATCGACCAGTGGTCCACCGTCTACGCCCACCAGGAGCTCGGCTTCTCCAAAGACGTGGCTATTCAGGGCTTTACCTTCTTCGAAGTGGGTGCTCTGGTCGGCACCCTGATGTGGGGCTACCTCTCTGACCTGGCCAATGGCCGTCGTGGTCTGGTGGCTTGCGTGGCGCTGGCGCTGATTATCGCCACCCTGGGTCTCTACCAGCATGCGACTACCCAGTTTATGTTCCTGGGCTCTCTGTTCCTGCTCGGCTTCCTGGTGTTCGGTCCGCAACTGCTGATCGGTGTGGCCGCCGTGGGCTTCGTACCCAAGCAGGGCATCAGCGTGGCCGATGGCGTCAAGGGCACCTTCGCTTACCTGATTGGTGACAGCTTTGCCAAACTGGGTCTGGGCATGATCGCCGATGGCACCCCCATCTTCGGTCTGACCGGATGGAGTGGCACCTTCGCGGCGCTGGATATGGCCGCCGCTGCCTGTCTGGTGCTGATGGCCTGCGTTGCCGTCGCCGAAGAGCGCAAGATCCGCCGCATCAAGCGCGAACTGAAAGCCGCCGAGCTGGCGACCCAGACCGCCTGATAGCCATAGCAACAAACGCAGATTGTTCAGGGCCACCCACAGGGGTGGCCCTTGTTGTTTGGAGCAACCAGACACCCGATTAGCCAGGCATCAGCCCGTGCTGCCGCGCAAGGGGCAGCGATATCCCCATCAAGATCCCACTTTTCATATGCGCTTTTGGTAAATTCCCACCGCTGGCGCTATCTTGTCATCCCCCTTGTCAGTATCACAGAGAGCAGATGAAGATCGTTGCCGTCACAGCTTGCCCAACCGGTATTGCCCATACCTATATGGCTGCCGATGCCCTGCAAAAAGCCGCCACCGTGTTGGGGCTCAAGATCAAGGTCGAGACTCAGGGCGCCATGGGCATGGAGAACATGCTGACCGCCCGCGATATTGCCAGCGCCGATCTGGTGCTGATTGCCTCCGATATCGAGATTGAGCAGAAAGAGCGCTTTCTTGGCTGCACCATCCATCAGGTGAGACTGGAAACCGTGCTGCTGGATGCCAACGCCGTACTCAAGGCCCTGCCGATCCCGGCCTGATGCTGACCCGCGAAATCACCTTCTACTGCCAGCAGGGGTTGAGCATCACCCAGGCCAAGCAGTTGAACCGGCTGGCGGGGATGTTCACATCCACCATCCGCTGCGCCAACCTCACCCGGCGCCAGACCGTCGCCGCCAGCAACCAGCTCTCCCTGTTGACCCTCGCCACCCAGCCCGGCGATCTCTGCCAGTTGCAGATCGAAGGGGACGATGCCGAACTGGCCCACATGGCCTTCACCTGCTGGTGCGGCGAACTGGGTCAACCGCTGGTGCGCCCGCGCACCGCCGCGCTGGCGGAGTTGCGACTGGCCAACGCCCTGTCCGACTACCAGTTTGCCCTGCGCCAACTGGCCCACAGCCCCGAACAGCTGACCAAGGCCGAGGCCCTCGAGCATCTGATCGATCTGCTGCCCGCCGAGCTGATCACCGACCGCGCCACACTGACCGCTGCGGTAGAGCGGCGCGAGCAGGTCTCGGCCACCATCATCCGCCCCGGTCTAGCCATGCCTCATGTATTGAGCGAAGGGATCAGCCAGCCGGCGCTGACCCTGCTTAGCTGCAAGAAGGCCATCGAGTGGGGCTCTCAAATCGGGCCGGTGCAGACCATTATTCTGCTGGCGGTGCCAGTTGGCAGCGGACGGGAGACCCTGCGCCCCCTTACCCGACTGGCGCAGGCGATGATCAACGATGTGGTCAGCCACGCCCTGTTGCAGGCAGGCTCGGACCCCGCCCGTCAGGCTATCGTCATCGAGAGCCTGCTGAGCTAGGCGAATTGGCTCCGGGCGCGGCTGGTTCTGACGCCAGCCATTCATCCTGCCCTCAGCACCCTGTGGTACACTCGCTGCCATCGTCTGTCTGAAGTGTGTATCCGATGAAATCTCCCCGCTCCCGTCTCTCTGTCAACCGTGCGCCGCGCGATAACGCCCCGCGCTCGGCGGCCAAACCAGCTGCCCCCCGCCATGCCGCCACCCGCAAACCGGAGCTGGCCCCAGCGGATCGCAAGCTGCTGCTATTGAACAAGCCCTATATGGTGCTCTGCCAGTTCACCGACGAGGCGGGCCGGGAGACCCTCAAGGATTACATCAAAGAGCCCGGCATCTACGCCGCAGGGCGGCTCGATCGCGACAGCGAGGGGCTATTGCTGCTCACCAACGATGGCAAGCTGCAGGCGCGCCTCACCCAGCCGGGGGAGAAGACCCCCAAGACCTACTGGGTGCAGGTGGAAGGCGTGCCGAGCGAAGAGAAACTGGCCGCTCTGCGCGCCGGGGTGGCGCTCAATGACGGCATGACCCTGCCCGCCGGGGCGCGCATTATGGATGAACCTGCGGTGTGGCCGCGTAATCCGCCCATTCGCGAGCGCAAGGAGATCCCCACCAGCTGGCTTGAGATCAAAATCGTGGAGGGGCGCAACCGGCAGGTACGGCGAATGACCGCCCATATCGGCCACCCCACCCTGCGCCTTATTCGCTACGCCATCGGTGACTGGACCTTGGGTAACTGGCAAGAAGATGGGCTGGCACCCGGCGAGAGCCGCGCCCTGCCCGCCCCCGAGCTGGCGCCGAGCTCCAGCAGCCGCCCGCGTCCCTCCTCATCCCGTTCAGGCGCTCATACCGCCAAACCGGCAGGGGATACGCCACGGCGGGCCAGCCAGCCGAGACGGGACGAGCGTCCCCGCAACACTCACCCAACCGAGGGTGCAACCCCAAGCCCGACTGGCGGCAAACCCCGCAGCAGCGGCCGAGGAACGGCACGCAGACCCGCCCGTGCGGGCAACCCCAATAGCAGCGACAAGGAGTCATGATGAGCAATCAGGTAGAGCAATCGACCACCAGCCACGCCCCCATGGAGGCGCGCCTGACGGTCGCCGCCCTGGTGCAGTGGCAGGGGCGCTTTCTGGTGGTGGAAGAGGAGATTAAAGGCCAGCGCCGCTTCAACCAACCCGCCGGCCATGTGGAGCCGGGGGAAAACCTGCTTGAAGCGGCTTGCCGCGAGCTGAAAGAGGAGACGGGTCTGACCGCCACGCCGACCGCCTGGCTTGGCACCTATCTGTTCAAACCGGCCGACAGCGAGGCCACCTATGTGCGCACCGCCATCATCTTCGACCTTGAAAAAGCGCCGGGTCAGCACCATCCAGAGGATCCTGACGGCGATGTGCTGGCTTGCCACTGGCTCACCCTGGAAGAAATAGCGGAATGCAAACCGGCCCTGCGCAGCCCCTTGGTATGGCAGTGCATTCAGGATTATCTGGCGGGGACACGGCTGCCGCTGTCGGCCCTCAAGGCCTTTATATGAGGCCATTTGAAACTCTTTTTCGGTGACAAAGGCCAACAGCAGAAAAACGATTTCC
Organism: Aeromonas australiensis; assembly: GCF_000819725.1. Classification (GTDB taxonomy): domain Bacteria; phylum Pseudomonadota; class Gammaproteobacteria; order Enterobacterales; family Aeromonadaceae; genus Aeromonas; species Aeromonas australiensis. The sequence continues at coordinate 17,561 of NZ_CDDH01000046.1, forward strand.
TGCTATCGAGCTCCTGATGGGAACTGCGGCATGGATATGTGACCGGGGGCGCAAAACTCTGGTAGAATACGCCCCGTTTAAACGAACTGGTAACTTCGACTAATGACAGACAACAGCCAAATCAAGGTGATCGTCGGCATGTCCGGCGGCGTGGATTCTTCCGTCTCGGCCTACCTGCTCCAGCAGCAGGGCTATCAGGTCGAAGGCTTGTTCATGAAGAACTGGGAAGAAGACGACACGGACGAGTACTGCTCTGCCGCCCAGGATTTGGCTGATGCCAAGGCCGTCTGCGACAAGCTGGGGATGAAACTCCACACCATCAACTTCGCGGCCGAGTACTGGGACAATGTGTTCGAGCACTTCCTCGAAGAGTACAAAGCCGGCCGCACCCCGAACCCGGATATCCTGTGCAACAAGGAGATCAAGTTCAAGGCGTTCCTCGAATTTGCCGCCGAAGAGCTGGGTGCCACCTACATCGCCACCGGCCACTATGTGCGCCGTGACGACAGCACCGGCCGCCCGCGCCTGCTGCGCGGTCTCGATACCAACAAGGATCAGAGCTACTTCCTCTATACCCTGAGCGAAAAGCAGGTAGGTCAGAGCCTGTTCCCGGTTGGCGATCTGGAGAAGCCGGAGGTGCGCCGCATCGCCGAGCAGCTGGATCTCATCACCGCCAAGAAGAAAGACTCCACCGGCATCTGCTTTATCGGTGAGCGCAAGTTCAAGGACTTCCTGGCCAAGTTCCTGCCCGCCCAGCCCGGTAAAATCGAGACCGTGGATGGCAAGGTGATCGGCGAGCATCAGGGTCTGATGTATCACACCCTGGGCCAGCGCAAGGGGCTCGGCATCGGTGGTCGCAAAGATGCCACCGAAGAGGCCTGGTATGTGGTCGACAAAGAGGTCGAGCGCAACGTGCTGGTGGTGGCGCAGGGCGAGCATCCCCGCCTCTACTCCGACGGCCTCATCGCCAGCCAACTGCACTGGGTGGATCGCACTCCCATTCGCGAGCCGCGTCGCTGCACCGTCAAGACCCGCTACCGTCAGCAGGATATCCCCTGCCTGATCCAGCCCATCGACGACGAGACCATCCGGGTCATCTTCGACGAGAAACAGGCTGCGGTGACCCCGGGCCAATCCGCCGTCTTCTACGACGGGGACGTGTGTCTGGGGGGGGGCATCATCGAACAGCGTTTCAGCCATCCGGTCTAAGGGCTGGGCGCTCATCTGCGTCCGCGCGCTACTCCCTTCTCCCTTCGCGGAAGAAGGGTTGGGATGAGGGGGTAACCACCCTCACCCTGACCCTCTCCCTGAGGGAGAGGGGACAAAGAAAATACAGTACAAGGCAGCGATACATGATGGGCAACGTCCAGGCCGGATCATGGCGTCGGCCGGAGCAAGAACATAACCGGGCTGTGAAAGATGGCCGATAGATTCCAGGTCGGATCATGGCCTGCTGCGGCATCAGCCAGAGAGAGAATGAACACAACAGGGCTGTGAAAGATGACCGATACATTCCAGGTCGGATCATGGCCTGCTGCGGCATCAGCCAGAGAATGAACACAACAGGGCTGTGAAGATATGAGCGATAAATTCCAAGACAGAACCATGGCCTTTGCCGGCATCTGCCAGGCCGCCTATCTGGTGCAGAAGGTGGCCCGGGACGGCAGCTGTGACGAGGCCGCCCTGCGCGAGAGCCTCTCCAGCATTCTGGTGACCAACCCGAACCAGCCGCTCGAGGTGTTCAACAACACCCATCTGGCCATTCGCGACGGTTACCGCGCGCTGGTCGAGCAGCTGGGCGCCGATGGCACCCAGAAGAATGCCGAACTGACCCGCTACGTGGTGAGCCTGATCGCGCTGGAGCGCAAGCTGGCCAAGCGCAAGGACATTCTCAATATGCTGGGTGAGCGGATCAGCCAGATTGGTCGCCAGCAACAGCACTTCGATCTGCTCGACGAGCAGATTTTGGCCAACATGGCGAGCATCTACAGCGATCTTATCAGCCCCATCGGGCCGCGCATCCAGGTGGCGGGTACCCCGCTGTTCCTGCAGCAACCGCTGGTGCAGCACAAGGTGCGCGCCCTGCTGCTGGCAGGCATTCGTGCCTGCGTGCTGTGGCGTCAGCTCGGTGGCAGCCGGACCCAGATCATCTTCGCTCGCAAGAAGATGGTGGAGCTGGCCAAACGTTACTAATCATCGGCTCGCGCGCGGGCAAGCGAGGTCGACATCAGGGTGAACAGCCGCACATCCGCCTTGATGACGACACCGGCCCACGCGCGAGTGGATACGGATCCCCCACACAAATCATCAGGAGTTCACCCCATGGAGCTGTCCGCGCTGACTGCTGTTTCCCCGATTGACGGTCGTTATGGCGACAAGGCCGATGCCCTGCGCCCTATCTTCTCCGAATTCGGCCTGCTGCGTTTTCGCGTCGAAGTCGAGGTGCGCTGGTTGCAAAAACTGGCCAGCCACGCCGGGATCCCGGAAGTCCCTGCCCTGAGCGCGGCCGCCAACGCCCTGCTCGACGGCATAGTCCAGAGCTTCAACGAGCAGGATGCCGCCCGCATCAAACAGATCGAGCGCACCACCAACCATGATGTGAAAGCGGTGGAGTACTTCCTCAAAGAGAAAGTCGAAGTGAACCCGGAGCTGGCGGCTGTCAGCGAGTTCATCCACTTCGCCTGCACCTCGGAAGACATCAACAACAACTCCCACGGTCTGATGCTGAAAACCGCCCGCGAAGAGGTCATCAAGCCTTATTGCGAAAAGCTGATCAGCGAGATCAAGCGCCTGGCCGTTGAGTACCGTGACATGCCGCTGCTCTCCCGCACCCACGGTCAGCCGGCTACCCCGAGCACCATGGGCAAGGAGATGGCCAACGTCGCCTACCGCCTGGAGCGCCAGTACAAGCAGATCATGGCGGTGGAGATCCTCGGCAAGATCAACGGTGCGGTCGGTAACTACAACGCCCACCTCAGCGCCTACCCGGATGTGGACTGGCACCAGTTCTCCGAGGAGTTTGTTACCTCCCTGGGCCTGACCTGGAACCCCTACACCACCCAGATCGAGCCGCACGACTATATCGCCGAGCTGTTCGACGCCATGGCCCGCTTCAACACCATCCTGATCGACTTCGACCGCGATGTGTGGGGTTACATCTCCCTAGGTCACTTCAAGCAGCGCACCATCGCGGGCGAGATCGGCTCCTCCACCATGCCGCACAAGGTCAACCCCATCGACTTCGAGAACTCCGAAGGCAATCTGGGTCTGGCCAACGCTGTGTTCCAGCATCTGGCGAGCAAGCTGCCTATCTCCCGCTGGCAGCGTGATCTGACCGACTCTACCGTGCTGCGCAACCTGGGTGTGGCGGTGGGTTACTCCCTGATTGCCTATCAGGCGACCCTCAAGGGTATCTCCAAGCTGGAAGCCAACGACGCCGCCATGGCCGCCGATCTGGATGCCAACTGGGAAGTGCTGGCCGAGCCGATCCAGACCGTGATGCGCCGCTACGGTATCGAGAAGCCCTACGAGAAGCTCAAGGAGCTGACCCGTGGTCGCCGCGTCGATGCCGAAGGGATGCGTACCTTTATCGACACCCTGGCGTTGCCGGAAGCGGTCAAGGTTGAGCTGAAGAAGCTGACCCCGGCCAACTACATCGGTGACGCCCAGCGTCTGGTCGATCTGCTGAAATAAGCGGATAAGTGACACCACCGGGGCCCTGTGCATGATCTGCAACAGGGCCCCTGTTATTTCCCTGCCAAGACAGGACCATGAGTGGCGTTGCCCAAGCCCGTTTTAGGCAACTCCTCTCTCACAAAGACACGAGAAGACCATGTACCAACTCAATCTGGATATCGCTCACTTCCTCGAGCACTACTGGCAGAAGCGCCCGCTCCTTATCAAGGGCGGCTTCACCGACTTTCAGGATCCCATCAGCCCGGATGAGCTGGCGGGTCTGGCCATGGAAGAGGTGGTAGAGTCCCGTCTCGTTACCCGCTTCAACAACAAGTGGGAGGCGGCCCACGGCCCCTTCGAATCCTACGACCATCTGGGGGAAGAGAACTGGACCGTGCTGGTGCAGGCCTGTAACCACTGGGCCCCCGAGGTGCACGAGCTGGCGCTGCCGTTCCAGTTCATTCCGGGCTGGCGCTTTGACGATGTGATGGTGAGCTTCTCCACCCCCCATGGTGGTGTCGGTCCCCATATCGACAACTACGACGTCTTCATCACCCAGGGCCAGGGCAAACGCCACTGGCGCGTCGGCGATGCCAAGCCCAGGAGCGAGTTCGCCGCCCACGCGGCCCTGCTGCACTGCGAGCCGTTCGAGGCGATCATCGACGTCATCATGGAGCCGGGTGACATTCTCTACATCCCGCCGGGATTCCCCCATGAGGGCTACGCCATCGAGCCCTCCCTGAACTTCTCGGTGGGTTTTCGCGCACCGGATGCCAAGGCGCTTATCTCCTCCTTTGCCGATCATCTGATCGACAACGAGGTGCGTACCGAGCGTTACGGCGATGCCGATCTCAAGCCCCGCGCCCGTCACGGCGAGATCCAGCCCCACGAGCTGCACCGTCTGCGCGAGCTGATGCAGCAGGCCCTCGATGACGAGACCCTGTTCAAGGAGTGGTTCGGCACCATGATCTCCGAGGCCAAGCACGATCTCGACGTCAATCCGGTGGAGCCGGACTACAGCGCCGAAGAGGTGGCCGACCTGCTGACCCAGGGCGAGCCCGCCATCAAGGTACCGGGTCTGCGCACCGTCTGGTTCAGCGGCGAGAGCCAGCAGTGTTTCATCGATGGCGAAGCCTGGACCCTGCAGAGCATCGATCCGGCCGCCATTTCCCTGTTGTGCGACAAGGATATGGTCACTCAGGCCGATATGGTGGAACTCGCCGATCAGGCTGGCTTCCTGCAACTGCTGACCCGGCTGGTCAATCGCGGTTACTGGTTCTTCAACTAATCCGGCTCTCACAAAGTAAAAAGGCGCCCTTTGGCGCCTTTTTATTGCAACATTTTCACCTGACTCCGCCAGGGATGGTGCCACTGTTGAAGGTAAAGCTGTAGCTATCACCGCGACATAAACTCTGGCTCACCTCGAGCAACTCCCCTTGTGCGGTATAGCTGCGCTGCAGCACAACCAACACCGGCATGCCCACTGGCAACCCCAGCATAGCGCTCTCGCTCTGGCTCGGCAGCTGCTGGCAGATCTGATATTGCTGGGCAACAGGTTCAATCCCCTCTTCACGCCAATGAGCGTAGAGCGAGCCTTCCAGCAGATCGGGACGGGGCAGAAACTGGCGAGGAATATAAGTGGTCTCAATAGAGGTGGGGTCATTGTTGACACAACGCACCCGGCGGATCTTGGCGATCTCGGTGCCCTCCACCAACCCCATCAGTGCGGCCTGCTCGGCACTGGCCAACACCAACTCCCGCGCCAGCCAGCGATCGCTCAGTACCCCGAGCTGGCTCAGCTGGGCGGTAAAACTGCCGCCACTCAGGTTGTAGATAAAGGGGGCATGCACAACGGTCCCTTTGCCCTGCTGCTTAATAACCCGCCCCTGCTCCGCCAGCAGGGAGAGCCCCTTGACCACAGTGGCTCGAGAGAGGGCAAGCGTATCGGAGAGCTGACGCTCTGAGGGGAGCACGCAGCCGTGAGGTAGCTGTTTACGGTCGATCGCTTGCTGTAGTCCCTGCGCCAGAATGAGATAAAGCGGCTCATCCCCTGCGCTGGCCAGCCGCTGTCTCAGCTCGTTGAACAGACGTTCAGCACAATCTCTCTGCATGGCGATCTCGTCTCAAGATGCAAAAACATCAACAAATGGGTCCAGCCCACTTTACTTTAAAATGCGTGATGGTTCACACTGGACTGGCACTGGATGTGTATAATACCAACTGGACTGCAACTGGACTATGTAAAGGTGATCAATCTCGTCATGCCCCCCTCAAGCTCTGCCTCACTTCAACAGCAACGTATTCTGGGGTGTCTCTATGGACAAGCGGTGGGCGATGCCTTTGGCATGCCATCGGAACTCTGGTCCCGCGAGAAGGTGCGTGCCTTCTTCGGCTGGATCCATGACTTCCTCGACGGCCCCGAGGAGAACATCGCTGCCAACGAATTCGTGCGCGGTCAGTTTACCGATGACACCAGCCAGATGGTTGCCCTCATGGATGCCATCATCGAGGAGCAGGGGGCGATCAAACCACTGACCATCGCCCGCCACATCATGAAGTGGGCCGAGGGGATCGATGCCTTTAGCAAAAATATTCTGGGGCCGACTTCCAAAGGAGCCCTTATCGCCCTGCAGCAAGGGATCCCTCTTGAGGAGATCCAGGCCAACGGCGTGACCAACGGCGCTCCGATGCGCATCGCCCCCATCGGCTGCCTGATGCCGACCAGCGACAAGGAGGCCTTTATCGAGGCCGTGCGCCTAGCCTGCGTGCCGACCCACAAGTCGGATATCGCTATCGCCGGTTCCGTCGTGATCGCCTGGGCCATCAGCCGCGCCATCGAAGGGGCCCAGTGGGCAACCATTCGTACCGAACTGCCCCCCCTCGCACAAGAGGTGCAGCGCCGTTTCGCCTCCACCTTCAGCGCCTCCCTTGGCCGCCGCATCGAGCTCGCTTTCACCTGCATCGACAAGGCACCGACCATCGAGTCAGGCCTCGACGAGATCTATGACCTGATCGGTTCTGGCATGGATGTCATTGAATCTATCCCCGCCGCGCTAGGTATAGTGGAGCTCTCGGAAGGAGACCCCATGCTCTGCGCCCAGCTGTGCGCCAACCTCGGCGGCGATACCGACACCATAGGTGCCATGGCCACCGCCATCTGCGGTGCCCTCTGCGGCATCTCGGCCCTGCCGCTGGCAGCGCGCCAACTGATTAATCACGCAAACCGGATTGACTTCGGCCCCTATGCCGAAGCCCTTGCTCACTATCGGCAACAGGACGTATGACCATGAGCCAGCAAGCAACCGAGATGCAGCCGGAACAGCCCTCCAGCGGCATCGATCTTATCCCTCCCCAGCAACGCACCAAGCAACCGGCGGAGCTCTTCTTCGTCTGGTGTGCCGCGAATATCGGCATTCTGGGGGTCGTCTACGGCGCAGTGGTGGTCTCCTTTGGCCTCTCCTTCTGGCAATCGCTGCTGGCGGCGGTCACCGGGGTCGCCTCCTTCGCGCTGGTGGGGATCACCAGCATGGCGGGCAAGCGCGGCCGCACCACTACCCTCACCCTCTCCCGCATCTGCTTTGGCAAACAGGGCAATATCGCCCCCACCGCCTTCTGCTGGATCAACCTGATGGGCTGGGAAGCGGTCAATCTGGTCACCGGCACCCTGACCCTGGCTGCCCTGTTTGCCGCCATGGGGATGGCAGAGTCCCACTGGGTCACCGCCCTCTCCCTGCTGCTCTTTGGCGGCCTGACCGTGGTAGTCTCGCTGCTGGGGCAAAACACCGTGCTGATGATGCAGAAGTGGATCACCCGCACCTTCGGGGTGATGACGCTGATTGTGGTGCTCTATCTGATGGCCAATGCCAACTGGCAGGGGATCATGACGCTCCCCTCTGGTGACTGGCTGACCGGTTTCTTGCCCGCCGTGTCGGTCATCGCGGCGGGTACCGGCATCAGCTGGGCCATCGCTGGCGCCGACTATAGCCGGGATCAGAGTGAAAAATCGTGCACTGGCGCCATCTTTTCATCGGTCGTGGTCGGCGCCTCCCTGCCCCTTGTCCTGCTGATGTTTGCCGGTATTCTGCTCACCGCCCAGATCCCCGATCTCGCCTCTACCGACAATCCCATCGCGGCCATCGGCAAGCTGCTGCCTGCCTGGATGGCGATCCCCTATCTGGCGGCCGCAGTCGCAGGTATCGTCACCATCGCCGTGCTGAGCCTCTACTCCGCCAGCCTCAACTTGCTGAGCATGGGGGTCAAGCTGCGCCAGTCCCACGCTGTGATACTGGATGCCCTGCTGGTGGTCGGTGTTGCCCTCTACGTGCTGTTTGTCTCCGGCGATTTCCTTGGCCCCTTTATCGCATTTCTGATCTTCTGCGGCCTCTTTCTGGCCTCCTGGGCTGCCATTTTTACCCTCGACTATCTGGCGCTGCGTCGTCAGCAGGGCTATGACTATCTCGCCCTCTACGGCGATACCGGGGTACGTAAAGGGCCACTGTTTTGCTGGCTCGCGGGTTCTATCAGCGGTCTGATGGTGACCAAGACCGGCTTTATCGATGGCCCGCTGGCTATCGGTCTCTTTGCCGACTCCAGCCTCGGTCTGTTTGTCTCCTTTGCCGTCAGTCTGGTGCTCTATGCCCTGCTGCTGCCCCGGATGAGGAGTGTCTGAGATGTCCCCCCCCATCCCGACCATGCCAGTCATGGTGATTGGCGCCGCCTTTGGCGACCTGATACTGGAGATGAACCGCCTCCCCGTCTCGGGCGGCGATGAAGTTGCCCGCGAGAGTGGCCGCCAGATTGGTGGCTGCGCTTTCAACGTGGCCCGCGCCCTCGCCCGGCTCGGCGCCCCGGTAATCAACGGCATTACCGTCGGTCAGGGCAGCTGGGGAACGGCTGTGGAAGCCGCCATGCTAGAGGAGTCGCTGCCAGTCCAGTTGCGCGACCCGGCTCACGACAATGGCTGGTGTCTGGCGCTGGTCGAGCCAGATGGCGAGCGAACCTTCATCACGGTGGAAGGGTGCGAGCAGTACTGGGATACCCATGCCCTAAGCCGTTTGTTACCCACAGAAGCTGGCTGGCTCTATGCTTCCGGCTACGAGCTGACAGGCACCCAGGGGGCACAGCTACTGGCTTGGCTACGCCAGTTGCCTGACCACATCACCCCGTTCATCGATCCGGGTCCCCGGATCAGCGAGCTGGGCGCAGAGAAGATTGCAGCCCTGTTGGGCCGTGGCGCTATCTTCTCCCTCAATCGCCAAGAGGCCGCCGTGCTACTGGATGCCCCCGCCACGGCAGCGACCGTGGCCAGCTTCTGTCAGCAACACCGAGCGTCACTGATCGTGCGGGAAGACAAAGATGGGGCACTGGTTGGCACACCGGATGGGCAATGCCTGCGGGTACATCCCGTGGCGATCACCCTCTGCGATACCGTCGGAGCGGGCGATGCCCATGGCGGCGGCACCCTGATGGGGCTCGCCAGCGGCCTGCCGTTGGCAGAAGCAGTGCGCCTCGGCAATCTGGTGGCGGCCATCGTGGTCAGTCGCCCCGGCGCCGATAATCCCCCTACCCGTGCTGAGCTGGTCAGCCACTACTTACCTGCAATAACCGCGGCGTAAGGAGCCCGCAGATGCCAGGGGATAATTATCACAAAGGTCACCTTGCCTGAACGACCTCTGGTGGGTTCGCAGATAAATGAAAAAGCCCTCGATGAGGGCTTTTTGCTATGAGTGAGGCTCTTCCGTCAACTCATCTGGCTGTGCATCAAACTGCTCGTCAAACAGGGGGTGGTAGAGCACCTCACCCTGCACACTCGCAAAACCATGCTCCTGCAGCTCCATCGCCATAAAGCAGTCGGCAGGCACCTCATAGATGCAGTGCAGGCCAAACTCGCTGGCCGGGCGGAAGCCGAAACGGCTGTAATAGAGCGGATCCCCGAGTACCACCACTCCTTTCCAGTCCATCTCGAGCGCCGTATCAAGCCCTTCACGGATGAGATCAGAGCCAATCCCCTGACCTTGCCAGTCGGGGTGAACCGCGACCGGCGCCAGACCAAGCCAGGGCCCCTCGACACCGTTAATGGTGATCGGGCTTAGCATCAGGTGCCCCATGAACTCGTACTCTTCCTCTTCGACCATGGTCACCACGGCAGCACCACATTCGCGCAGGCGGTTGACCAGTTCGGCCTCATCGGAACGACCGAAGGCGGCACTCACCAGCTCATAGACCGGCAGCATGTCACCGGGGCGCTCGGTTCTCAACATCAGGTATTACTCCTAGTACAGCAGAGCGGGCATTATTCCACACAACGGCTGGTCATTCTGAGTACCTTTGTCCAAAAATGGGAGGGTGCACTCAGGAAAACGAGCTGCAAACTGCTGCTGCAAGGCGGTTAGCGTCGCAGGGGTGACCCTGTTCATCGCCTCGCGGTAGGCCAGCCAGAGGGTGGGAGCCTCCTGCGCCAGCCGCGCAAAGGTCAGCTCGGGCGTTTGATGCCAGCAGCCATCCAGCTCATCGACCAGCTCCGGCAGCTCCACCAGCAGCCGTAACTGTTGATAGCGTATCTGCGACGAGTCACCGTTGCCTCCCAGCGCCTGCGCCATCAATTGGTTGAACCAGTGGAGCCGTGATACACGCTCCTCGCGGCTGAGCAGCTCTGGCCCCTGACGCTGCAGGGCGGCCAGTTGCAGCAGCCATGCCAGCCCCTGCTCATCCCGATCCTTGAGCAGCACGCCCCCCAGATGATGAAGCTGATCCGGATCTGCCTGCTCCAGCAGCTCAACAGGATAACAGTGCAGCGCCAGCAACCTCTCAAGATGCGGCGGGCAGCGCAGAAAACAGGGCTTCTCCCCCGCGCCCCTCTCATCCACAAAGAGCGAGATAGCCAGCTTGCCGTTGGTACTCTGCCGATTGGTCGTTGCGGGATCCCACAGGATCACCACGGCAATCCGCTCATTAGCAAGCCAGCGGGCAATTTCCTCGGGCAAGGGGTTGGGTAAGGAGGGAGCACGATCCAGCCGCCAGTAACTCACCTCGCACGGCTGGCGACCACTGATATGGCGCCGCCCGCGATAGTGCATGCCCAGTTTTGCCATCACCCGGCCGGAGGCGAGATTGTCTGGCATATGGCGAGCCGTCAGCGCAGGCAGTAGCAGTTGGTCAAAGGCGAACCCCTTGACCAAGCTGGCTGCCCGGGTCGCCAGACCGCGATTTTGCCAGGGTACGCCCACCCACCAGGCGAGCTCGCCATTCCAGTGCAGGGAGATCACCCCGACCAGCGCCGCACCTTGCTCCTCTGGCAAGGTGATGGCCCAGCTCCAGCCAAGCCCAAGTGCCGCTCTGCGCCAGCAAAGGGCCAGCCAGTCGCGGGCCCCCTCCGGCGGATAGGGGTGAGGAATATTGAGGGTGTAGCGGGCCAGCGCCTCGTCGCTGCAGTAGCGCACTATCTCGCGCTCATCCTCGCACTCATCGGCGGCCTGCAGTGGTCGCAGCACGACGCCTGCTAGCGAATGCCCCTCAGCCAGGGTCGGCACCGTCACGCGGCGCGCCAGCAGGCGATTGAGCACGGCGCCCAAATCGGCCTCGGGGGTGAGCGGCAGATCGGCCCCCACAGGGCCAAGGGTGAGCAGTCCCTGCTCCCTGGCGAGGGTCAGCAGCGAAGTGGAGGCACTGATCAGGATCTGGCGGCTGGGATCAACATGAAAATCCGTCAGCAGATCCCCATCGAGCCAGGCAGCCAGCAAGGCTCCCGGGCAGAGCACCCCGTCAGGAGGGCTGCTCGCCCAGGGAGCATCGGTTTGATCGAGAGCAGCCGCCGCCTCTTTGCCCAGCAGCAGCTGCCAGCGATGACCCTGCAGCTGCCAGTGCTGCAACAGCGCAGCCCACTGCGGTTGCCACAGACTGGCCTCGATCAGCAGCTCCATCAGCGGGTTTGACAGGCTGCTGGCAGCGTCAGGTGACGGGGATGGGCTTCGATACGGGCGATCCAGCTGCGGATAGCTGGCCACCCCTGCAGGGAGAAGATCCCCTCCTCTGCCACATGGGTGTAGGCATAAAGGGCGATATCGGCGATGGTCGGCGCATCACCGCACAGGTAGGGGCTCTGTTTCAGTTGCTGCTCCATCACCGCCAGCGCCTTCTCGCCACCGACTTTCAGCCCGTCGAGCCGCGCCTCCTGTGACTCGGGGCGGCCGAGATAGTGAACAATAAAGCGGGCTACTGCGATATAGGGCTCATGGCTGTACTGCTCGAAGAACATCCATTTGAGCACCTCGGCCTGCTGACGCGGATCGGTTGGCCACAAGGCACTCCCTTGCGCCAGATAGAAGAGGATGGCATTGGATTCCGCCAGCGCATCGCCCTGGCCAAGCTCCAGCACCGGGATCTTGCCGTTGGGGTTCATGGCCAGAAATGCGGGGGTACGGGTATCCCCCGCCTGAATATCCACCTCTACCCACTCCAGGGGCAGCTCCAGCCAGCGGGCCAGCAGCCACACCTTGTAACAGTTGCCGGAACGCAGGTCACCATACAGACGCATACACACTCCTTGTGAAAACAGATTTGAACAGCGCGATCAGGGAGCCAGGCGCTCGATATGCCAGCCATCCCCGTCGCGGGTGTAGTAGAAGCGGTCGTGCAGCCGGTGCTCGCCCCCCTGCCAGAACTCCACCGTCTCGATCACCACCCGGTAACCGCCCCAGAAACTTGGCAGCGGCACCTCGCCATTGGCAAACTTCTGCTTTAGCTCGAGGAACTTGGCCTCCAGCACGCCGCGGGCCGAGATGCGGGTGGACTGCTTGGAGACCCAGGCGGCGATCTGGCTGTCCTTGGGACGGCTGTGGAAATACTTCATCACCTCTAAGGTGCTCATCTTCTCCACCCGGCCGGTCACATGAACCTGACGGTCGAGGGTGTGCCAGGGGAAGAGCAGGCTGATACGGGGGTTGCCTTCCAGCTGCTGCGCCTTGCGGCTGCCCATGTTGGTGTAAAAGACCATCCCCTGGGCATCGTAGTGCTTGAGCAGCACGGTGCGCTGCCAGGGCTGACCATCGGCATCCACCGTCGCCACCACCATGGCGGTGGGATCGGTCAGTTTGGCCTCACAGGCCTGCGCCAACCACTTCTCGAACAGCGCCAGGGGGTCGGCTGGCAAATCGGCCCGGTGCAGCCCGCCACGGGAGTATTCACGGCGCAGATCAGCAACATCCATCATCTTGATTTTCCTTCAAATAAATAATGGTTCCACGACCATCAAGAGAGTGATTGCAGGCATTGTGCGCTCGATAAAGGAACCTTGTAAACCATACAAAAAAAGCGAAGAGGCTCACGCCTCTTCGCTTGGTTAATCAATTTACCAAAGATGGGTAATCTCACCCTTGGGTTATCTGGTTTAGTTGCTCATGGTCTCACGACGACGCAGCAGTGCAGCGATACCAAGGCCCAGCAGCGCGAACAGACCGGTCGAACCACCGCCACCGCCGCCGCCATTGCTTTCAGGCTGGGGAGCCGGTGTATTACTGCTCTTGGTCGCCAGCTTTGGCGTAATGGCATAAAAAATATTGTCGCTACAGGCCAGCTTGAGGCGAACAGCGCTGCCAGCATTGGCCGGAATGGTCACCTCATGGGCGCCATCGTTGTTCACGCCATTGACCAGCGGCTGCCAGCTCTTGCCTTCATCGTTGCTATAACTGATATCGACCCGCTGACAGTTGACAGGATGACGGTCCGTGCCAGCTACTTGCCAATTCACTGTGGTCGGGCTGCCAACCAGAATACGCTGGTCAGGGGCAGGCAATATCTTGAAGGTTTGTGAACCTGTATCGACCACCTCGACCGAGGTCTCACCATAGGCACCACCGCCTTTGCCATCACGGGCCACCAGACGGAAGTTAAGGGTGCGCGCTACATTGACCCAGACATCCCCTTTCTCAGCTTCCCCTTTTAACTGGGTAGCCAGCGAAGGGAAGTGGCGAACCGGGGAGGATGTCGGCGCGGCGTAACGATACAGGGGGCCGGTTGCAAGGCGACCGGAGCTCAATTGATCGCCACTCTTCGTTCCATCCCCCAAATCGACCTGCTCCCAGGTATAGGTAAGGGTATCGCCGTCAATATCATTACCCTTGCCACTCAGGCTAAATGCCACCCCTTTGGGGATCACATGTTCTGCTGGCACATCGGTAATTTCTGGCGCATGATTATCGCCATTTTCTCTCGGAATAGGCATGCCACAACGAGGCTCCATATACGGTGCAATATAAGGAGCTAAACTCGGATTGTTAGCAATTTTTTTCGCAGCATCACTCGCTTTTTTTTCACGCGTGGCAATATGCGCTAACATCTGTTCAATTGACTTACTGTGAAAATAGGCTTCGCTATTGGGCTGCAAGTCTTGGTTCGCTATCAGGCCGGCATAACCCATAATGGTGCTACCACTGCCAGGCTCAAAAGCCATATCCTTAACTCTTTGCCCTACGCCTGCATTATAGGTATGATTGGCCCCAAATTGATGACCTATTTCATGAGCAACAAAATCAATAAAGAATGAATCACTTTCTGGTATTGTATTTCCTGTTCGCCCCATCGATCTTAAGGAAATAACCGGTTTTGATGGAATAGTCGTATCTTGTACAACCATGCCGCATAAAGATCCCGAGGTAACGGCCCCCGTTTTATCTGCGGTTGTCAGTACATGACCTATATCGAAATAACCCAGTTCCTTATTCTTGACTTTCTCCCCCTGTACATATGCGTTTTTTTTACTGTCATTCTCCTCATACCAAGGACTGACACCGGCTACATATTTTTTATTTACACCATTGTAGAAGGGGCTGTCATTTTTTGTATAGATGATAGTATCACTGCCATCTGCCAATACAAAACGAGCACCAAGATCACGTTCATATACGTCATTAAGTCGGTTAACCAACGTTGTCAGTGAAGCCAACGCTTGAGCCTTCCCCTTAAAATACTCGGTATATTCCCCAGTAGTTGAGAATGCAATTCTATATTCCTTGAGCATAGACGCAGCATAGCCAGCCTCGTTGCGAGCCGCTTCAGTTTTGTATGCTAACTTTTTTTTCAGCTCGGATTTTTCAATGATCTCCTTGATATTCTTGCCATTCATTGAATGTGCATCTTTTTTGTAATAGACAGCGTAGGCACCATTACGCTGAATATCGACAAATATCTGCTCACCGGCATGCATAAACATGCCGTTAAAACCACGCGGAGAAATATCAAAACGACCGGTATTGCTGGGGGTGCCCACTTCATGTCCTTTATAGGTCATGATATCTGGGTATTTTGCTGCCAGCGCAGGCGGTAATACGGAGTAGGCTTCCAATTCATATTGCACCATCTTGCCATCAGGCAATGGTAGCGTAATCACGGTTTGGCCCAAGCGCAGATTTTCTAAAAAATCCGGTTCTACCTCAAAGATATTGTATGCGCGAGCCCTTACAGGTTCATCGGCCTGCTTGCTACGTTTTTCGACCATATGCCATGGAGATGCCAGCGCGATATTGGCTGACATTGCGATGACAACTGAGATTGCATTTATTGTGAACTTCATCATTATTAATCACCTGACTGAACAGCCGGCGATGATAATGTGACACAAGTCACAATTCAACATTTTTAATAAAAATTAAAAGAATTTAATCTTTTTTAAATCATGAGCTTAGCGAATTAAAGTTTATAAATAACTCATTTTTCTAGCATTTTCAGCAGTTCTTTTTAATAGAGTTAAAACTCCAATCATGTCGGTTTACACACCGTTGTTCAACCGCCACTATGGCCTTGAAATCGCCTCCGGCATGCACTTTTCCAGCATCTGTCGGTTATATCGGGTGGCATAGTCAATCCGTTGCTCAAACTCCGCCTCCTTGCCCATCTCAATCACATCACCGAACCCTTTCAGATAACGGACTCCGCACCGGGTTCTCGCTTCTGCTTGCAATGACTCCACAACCCCGGGAGCCATACCGCCACGCCCGCCGCGCACGATGAGCCGATAATCCTGAGCGGCAAGACTCTCATCTATTGCCTCGGTCAGTGATGCGGCCACAACAGGCGCTGTGCAGATATGCAGAAACAGCAAACTGACGACTAACCGTAATACCTGCGCCATCCAGCTGCACCTCCCATCAGGATGATCACAATGATACTCACCGCGCCACCACCACCGCCGCCACCCGCATTGTTGTCGGTAATGACATTTGCACTTTCCGTAGTGGCAGACGCATTACCTCTTATCCCATTGATAGAGAAAAAAATATTATTGCTGCAAGCCAGCTTCAGCCTGGCCGTGCTGGTCAACGGTGCTGGCAACACCACACTGGCCGACCCGTTATTAGCAAGCCCGCTTGCCAGCGTCGTCCAGCTAGAACCGCCATTCTGTGTCAGTGCCAAATCCACGCTGGGACAATTGATAGGAGGCTGATCGGTTCCAGCAACATTCCATGTCACTAGCTGAGTGCTTCCCGCTGTCATGGCGCCGATCTGCGGAGCTGTGATAGCAAATGCCGCACCGGTATTGATCACCTGAACCACCATTTCATCACTGCTGACCGCGCCCTGACCATCACGTACGGTAAGGCGGAAGTGGAGATTGCGATTGGTCGCAGGCCATGCCTCTCCTTTGGCCAAGACACCCGATATCAGAGAGCTCATGGCGGGCAATGTTCTGCGGGGATCCGATGTCGGAGAAACAAAGCGAAACAGCGGGCGGGTTCCATCATCCACCATGGTTGCCACACTGTAAGATGCAGTGCCAAGATCAACCTGCTCCCAGGTGTAACTGAGGGGATTACCATCCAGATCCTGTGCACTACCGACAAGAGTGAAAGGCGTATTGGCGGGGATCACCCTATCCCCCCCCGCATCCACAACCGGCGCGTTATTGGTAAGCGCCAGGTCGGTGCCACAGGAGGGCCGAGAGGCCATCAGGGCCCGCATCTGCTCGATCGACTTGCTGTGAAAGAAAGGTGTACTGTTAACCTGCAGATTCTCCTCACCACAGATCCCGGCATAGGCCATGATGGTCGAGCCGCTGCCCGGCTCCCAAGCAGAACTAGCCTGACGACCCGTCGCACAATTGTCGGCCATGCCATTGAAGGAGTGCTCAGCCCCCAACTGGTGCCCCAATTCGTGAGCCACATAATCAATAAAGAATGCATCACCGACAGGCGGTGAGACTCCGGTCATACCCCGTGAACGGCTGAAAGAATTGCACAGTGATCTCAGGGTCGCCACCCCGCCGCCGGATGTCGCCAGCAGATGGCCCAGATCAAAAGAAGGATTGAGCAACAATCCCTGTTGGGTCTGATTGATGGCGATATCCTGAGTCGAGTTGGTGAAAGGATCCGTCGCAGGATCAGTGAAAATCACCTTGTCTGTATCGGCTGCAAGCTGAAACTCGGCCCCCACATCACGGCTATAGACTTCATTGACCCGATTAAGCAGTGTTGCAATGGCCGAGAGTGCAGCAACCTTGGTACCACCATGATACTGGGTATATTCCCCGGTTGCCGAGATGGCGATGGTGTAGCGCTTGCGCAAATTGCCATCGACCAGCACAGCTCGTTCACGCTCGATACCATGAGGATCAATAACCTGATCCACATCCTGTCGCCGCCAGGCATCCTGCTGCTCATAAACGGCATAGGAGAAACCGTCCTGCAGCGGATCGATATAAAAGGTACTCCCCTGATGGGTAAACATACCGTGAAAACCATGTATGGTGACATCAAATCGGCCTGTATCCGCCGCCCGATTGATAGCCTTTCCACTGTACGTATTGATAGATGGATAACGCTGGGCCAACGGCTCCGGGAGCAAAGCATTGGGATGAACATCAAACTGCACCGTAGTGCCATCCGGCAATGGCAAGGTCAACACGCTGGCAAGCTTCCCGGGTTCAAAAGGCTTGTCCGGAACCACCACTCTGACCTTTTCAGCTCGCACATCATAGGTCCCTCCCCTTTCCAATTCCTCATCCATGAAGGTCCACTGTGGTTCTGCCGCAACCTCAATAGACAAACTGGTGATAATCACCGCAATGCCATGCTTCATAGAGCCTCCTTGCCCTATCTTGGTGACAACAAGTATGGTGCAGCGTCAATTGATGATCTGCGTGACAGACAGAAAAGAAAATTCGCACAAAACTTCTGTCACGCTTAAAAATCCTGCTACTACCGATCTACACACCTCCGGTGAAACAAGCGGACTCCATTCAAAAGCGGAAAAAATGAAGGCGCCATTGGCGCCTTCACGGATAACCAGGGGCAGAAGTGCCCCTCATCTGGGTGGGTATATTAATGTATTACTGCTTGTCTGCACCCGATGCTACCGGGCAATGAATCACCATGAGCTGGTTATACTCGCTGGCATAGGCACGCAGCTTGGCATGAGCCTCTTTCTGCTCGGGTCTTATCACATCACCCAAGCCATCCAGATAGCGGACCCCACAGCGCGCTTTGGCCTCAGCTTGCTGCTCGGCTGCAATACCGGGGGCAAACTCTCCCCGCCCAGCAATCACGATAAGACGATAATCCTGCCTGGCGAGATTCGCACTCAGCTCCTGTTCCAGCGTGCCGGCATCAACCTGACAGCCGCCGAGCATGGCAAGCAGCAACACAGCTATCCCCCTCATCTGCGCCTCCGTTGCCAGCCGAGCAGCGCCAGCGCCAGAGTCCACACCCCGAGCGCCCCACCACCGCCGCCGCCACCTGAAGTCGAGCCACCTTGTACCAGAGGCAGTTTGAGGGGGCTGATGGCAAAGAAGATATTGTCGCTGCAAGCCACTTTCAATCTGACGCTGCTGGTGAGATTGCCCGGCAGCGTCACAGTGGCCGAGCCGCTGTTAGGCTGGCTGGTGGCCAGGGTCGCCCAGCTTGAGCCCTCGTTCTGGGTCACCGAGATATCCACCTTGCTGCAACTGATGGGGGCCACTGTGGTGCCAGCCACGTCCCATGTCAGTGACTGACTGCCCCCCGGCGTGAGAGAGACCCCGGAAATGGGGCTGGTAATGCGAAATGCCGCGCCGGTATTGACCACTTGCACCTTCATATCATCGCTGGCGACCCCCCCCTGACCATCTCGCACCGTCAATCTGAAATTGAGATCCCGATTGGTGGTCGGCCAGGCCTCCCCTTTGGCAAGATTGCCGGAGAGCAAGGAAGGCAAACTTGGCAGGATCCGCTCCGGCGATGCCGTGGGAGAGACAAAACGGAACAGCGGCCGGGAGCCATCGTCAATCATGGTGGCTGCACTACTCGATGCTGTGCCCAGATCGATCTGTTCCCAGGTATAGAGCAGAGGGTTACCGTCCAGATCCGAGCCCGCGCCCTTGAGGACAAAGGGCGTATTGGCCGGGATCACATAATCGTTGCCGGCCGCGGCCTGCGGGGCATTATTGCTCAACGGGAGTGTGGTTCCGCAGCTCGATACGGTCGCCATATGCGCTCGCATCTGCTCGATGGACTTGCTGTGAAAATAGGGATCGCTGTTTGGCTGGATATTCTCTTCACCGCAGATCCCGGCATAGGCCATGATGGAGCTGCCGCTGCCCGGTTCCCACGCCTGGCGTTCCTCGCGGTTACCGCCGCCGCAGCTGCCGGTGGTACCGTTGAAGGTATGTTCGGCACCAAACTGGTGACCAATCTCATGGGCCACATAGTCGATAAAGAAGGCATCCCCCACCGGCTTATCGGAGCCCGTCATCCCGGCTGATTTGTCCGCGGTACAGAGCACGCCCAATCCCGCCAGACCACCGCCCCCGGTGTTGACCACATGACCGATGTCAAAGGCACCCAGTTTGGGGCCGTCTTGGGTCTGGGCAGATTGCTGCACGACGATATTGATGTCGATATCCCTGTCATCATTCTGGAAAGGATCTGTACCTTTATCGGTAAAAATGATGGTGTCGTTGCCGCTGGCCAGCTGAAACTCCACCCCCAGGTCGCGCCGATAAACCTCGTTCACCCGGTTAAGCAGAGTGGCGATGGCTGCGGTGGCCAGTACTTTGGATCCACCGTGGAACTCGGTGTACTCTCCCGCAGCCGAGATGGCGATGACATAACGCTTACGCTCGTTACCGTTAACCAGCACCTGGCGGGCCAGCTTATCAGGCCGGGTACCGATCACCTTGTCCGCTTCCTCCTCCAACCGGCTATAGGCATCCTGCTGGTAGTAGACGGCATAACCATCGGCATCGCGCAACGGGTCGACAAATACCGTCTTGCCACGATGGGTAAACATGGCGTGAAAGCCCAATGGCCCCAGATCAAAACGCCCGGTCTCTACCGGTGCTGCCGGATTATAGCCCTTGAAGGTCAGGATCTCGGGAAATTTGGCCGCCTGATCGGCCGGCAGCAGATCATAGGGCTGCAGGGTGAAGGTCACGTCTCCGCCGTCGGGCAACGGCAGAGTCAACTTGCTTGCTCCCCCTTGCAGCCCAGCAAAATAGTCGAGCGGCACCTTAACGACCCGAAACTGATGGGCCCGTACCTCATAGCCATCGGCTGCCGTGGCACGGGCGGCCACAGTGCCCCACTCGTTAGCCATCAGGCCGGTTGAGCCCAACAAACCGGCCACCAGCAAGGCCAACTTAGAGTACTTCGTCATATGCATTGTTTTTAGTCCCTGTATTAATGCAATCGCCTGAATTGCGGCCTGTACTTTATTTTTATTCGGCCACATCAATACGAAACTGAAGCAACCCTTTCCACCATTCCCGCGTGGGGAGTGTTGCGTCAACCCCGTCTACCCCCTATCATTGCGCGGATTTGTCAATTTTAGAACTGCCCCTCTTCACAAAGGTGCGGTTCATCTTTATCTGGCCAAGGTTAATCTCATGCTCAAATCCCCACTGTTGCCCCGTTTCGGGGATCTGGTCGTTGCCATTGTTGACGATGTGCTCGGTCAGGGTCTTACCCTCGACCGCGCCTATGCCCGTCACTTCTCCGGCATCGAACTCAAACCGCAAGAACAGGCAAGGATTGCCCTGGTCACCGGCGACCTGCTGCGCCGTCTCAGCCTCTATTGCTTCCTCACCGGCATTCAGGTGCGTCAGGCCGAAAAGAACGTCTGGCCGCTGTTGCACAGCTGGCATGCCTTCCACAAAGTTGCCCAGCCCAACAACCCGACCCTGGATCGCTTCAATGAAGAGGCCTTCCGCCGCCGCCTGACCGAGGCGAAGAAGAACCCGGTATTGATGGATGGCTGCCCGAGCTGGCTGGAGAAACTGGGCAGCGAGCAGTTGGGCGAAGCCTGGCCTGCCGAACGCGCCGCCCTGGCCTGGATGCCCAAGCGTTACCTGCGAGTCAACACCCTCAAGTGCACCCGTGATGAACTGCAAGCCATGCTGGCCAAAGAGCAGGTCACCACCATTGCAGTGGAAGGTGTGGAAACAGCCCTGCAGGTCACCTCCGATGCGGCCCTGTTTCGCACCAAGGCCTTCGCCGATGGCTGCTTCGAACAGCAGGATGCAGGTTCCCAGCACATCGCTGCCGCGCTCGACGTCGCGCCCGGCATGCGGGTGATCGACGCCTGCGCCGGTGCCGGTGGCAAGACCCTGCATCTGGCCGCCATGATGAAAGGCAAAGGCCGCCTGCTGGCAATGGATGTAGAAGAGTGGAAGCTGGAAAACCTCAAGCAGCGCGCTCGTCGCGCCGGTGCCCACAACGTGGAAACCCGGGTCATCACCAGCAGCAAGACCGTCAAGCGCCTCAAAGAGAGCGCGGATCGCCTGCTGCTGGACGTGCCCTGCTCCGGTCTGGGCGTACTCAAGCGCAATCCGGATGCCAAATGGCGTGACACCGCCGAGCGCCTACCGGTACTGGTCGCGCTGCAAGAAGAGATCCTGCAGCGCTACAGCCAGATGGTGAAGGTAGGTGGTCTGCTGGTCTATGCAACCTGCTCCATCCTGCCCGAGGAGAACCGTCAGCAGGTGGACAAGTTCCTCGCGGCCAACGAGCACTTCCGTCTGCGTGACGATCACACCGTGAGCCCGTCCGAGACCGGCTTCGACGGTTTCTACATGGCCCGTATCGAACGGATTGCCTGATCATCGTGTCCAGCATAGAAAAGGGGAGCCGCTGGCTCCCCTTTTTGTATTTTGACTACGGCCTTTATTATTCAGCTGCCGCGTCATCCTGCTTGTACTTGGTGGCAGTTTCTTTAATCAGAGACTGCAACTCGCCAGCCTGGAACATCTCGATCATGATGTCACAGCCACCGATCAGCTCACCCTCAACCCACAGCTGGGGGAAGGTCGGCCAGTTGGCGAATTTTGGCAATTCGGCGCGGATATCCGGATTTTGCAGGATATCAACGTATGCAAACGGCTCGCCGCAGGACATCAGAGCCTGGGAGGCCTGGGCAGAGAAGCCACAGCTGGGTAGCTTGGGGGAGCCCTTCATGTAGAGGATGATGGGGTTGTCAGCCAGCTGCTGCTTGATCTTTTCAATAGTTTCCATAGGTGCCTCACTAGAGCGATTTCGGCGGCCATTCTACTGCAATCTGGCCAGAGCACAAACTGACAAAGGGGTGACACGGTTAGAATTGCGCAAAGAACCCACACAGGATTGATCGCGATCATGGCGCCAATCAAGAGTTGTTAGGCCATCTTTGATACTGCTACAATCCCTTGGCTTTGGGCTACCCAGCCCCATCATTTTAAAAACAACTCTTTTCACATATAGAAAAGAGTACGCAATGTCTTGCAACCGTCGCCTTCGCACGGTCCAGCCAATGGAGAGTAGAAAATGGCATTCGAACTTCCCGCTCTGCCCTATGCAATCAACGCTCTGGAACCGCACATCTCCCAGGAAACTCTGGAATATCACCACGGCAAGCACCACAACACCTACGTGGTCAACCTGAACAATCTGGTGCCGGGTACCGAGTTTGAAGGCAAGTCTCTGGAAGAGATCATCAAGACCTCCAACGGCGGCATCTTCAATAACGCCGCCCAGATCTGGAACCACACCTTCTACTGGCACTGCCTCTCCCCGAATGGTGGTGGCGAGCCGACTGGCGCCCTGGCTGATGCCATCAACCAAGCATTCGGCTCCTTCGCCGAGTTCAAGGATGCCTTCACCAAGTCTGCCATCGGCAACTTCGGCTCCAGCTGGACCTGGCTGGTGAAGAAAGCTGACGGCTCTCTAGCTATCGTCAACACCTCCAACGCCGGCTGCCCGCTGACTGAAGCCGGTACCACCCCGCTGCTGACTGTTGACCTGTGGGAGCACGCCTACTACATCGATTTCCGCAACTTGCGTCCGAAGTACATGGAAACCTTCTGGGCTCTGGTTAACTGGGAATTCGTGGCCAAGAACCTGGCTGCCTAATCAGCCTCGCTTGCCAAAACGCCCCGCACTGCGGGGCGTTTTTTTAGCTCCTGATAGCAAAGAAAGTGAAAAGGCGCCCACAGGCGCCTCTTTTACATATCGGGATGACTCGCTTACTGGTCCAATTCGTCCATATATTCATCCAGATTGACATCGTCAGCCTGCTCTTGCTGCGACGCTTTCTGCTCGCTCTGCTTGCCCGTCACCTTGTTCTGGTTGTGCTGCAGATAGAAGTCCTTGGTCAACGCATACGGGTCGAGGGCGTTGTCAATGATCCGCTCCTGATCGATCAGCTTGGCGCGTGTGCCCAGTCCATCCAGCGCCCAGTGTGCGAACTTCATCGGGAAGGTCAACAAGGCATAGGGGAAGTAGAGGCTGTCAATCGCATCGCCAACCAGCTCTCGGGTGGTGGTCGGGCCATAGACGGGCACCATGATATAGGCACCTTCACCGATATCGGCGCGGCCCAGCACGGTATCCATCTCCAGCTTGTTGCGCTCAAGGCCTGCATGCTGGGCCACATCGAAAATCCCCAACAGACCGACTGTGGTGTTGAGGGTAAAGCGCCCCAGGTTAGTGCCAGCCCCTTTTAAATCACCGGTGATCAGGTGATTCACCATGCTGCTCGGTTCATCAAAGTTGGCGACAAAGTTGGCTATGCCATCCTTCACACTCACTGGCACATAACGGGCATAGCCATGTACTACCGGACGTGCCACATAGGGTTCCAGCACATCATAGTTGACCGCCCACATGGCCCGGTTTGGCCCTTGGAAGGGGTCACGGGGATCGGCCGCCGTACTGGTGGCACCCGGATTATTTATGCCGGGATTGAGATCCAGACTCTCTGGGCCAGGCTTGGGTGGACCACCGGCACAGCCAGCCAGCAAGAGGGCTGCCAGTATGGCCCCTGAACGAAGATACATATGATTGTCCTGAGGTTTTATTTCGATTTATCAGAAGTATAGATAACCCGGCCCCTATCCAGGGGCCGGGTTATCCAAAGCCATATTAGAGGGCGTGATCGATGCGGATGTCAATCGGGACAGCAGGGATCTCGGTCGTCTTGACCGGCACGGATACCCCTTCGAAGGCTCCTTCCTTGTTCATCACATTGCCACCGCGCGCGAGACGCGCCTTGAACTGCAGCTCCGGATAGGCCGCCAGCTTGCTGCCTTCCATCATGGCATCGCCATCTCCGAGTGAGAGGGTAACAGGCAAGGTTGGCCCTGCGATACGCTTCACGGCGATGGGCATGGGCGGCCCGTTGGGCACCACAGCAAAGACGAAGAGGTGGGCATCTTCCGGCATCTGGATGCCTGCCGCCAAGGTGACGTGGATGGGGAACTCTCCCTCCTTCACCGCCAGCGGTTTCCCCTCCACTTCACCTGCTTTGGCAATGCCTGAATTCGTCACCTCGATACCACGCTGCTTGAGCTGCGCACGGGCATATTCCATGGAGCGCTCAACCATCACATAACGGGGAGAGCCTTTCTCCATCAAGGGCAACATCGCCTGCCAGCGATCCAGAGCGGTCTGGAAATCCTCTTTCTGCAACGCCATAAAGGCATAGACTGAGCGCGCTTCGATATTGTCCGGCGCTTGTGCAATGGCGGCCTGCAACAGGGCATCTGCTTGCGCTTCATCCCCCGTCATCATCAGTGCCTGGGCGTAAGGCACCGCCACCAGCGATTTCTGGGGGGCAAGCGCGTAAGCCCGCTCCAGCGCCTCACTGGCCATCCCGGGATCATTGCCATCCAGCGCCAAGCGTCCCAACAACAGCCAGCCACGGTAGTCGTTCGGTTCATCCTTGAGGCGGGTGCGCAGTGCCAGCATGAAATCCAGCAGGTCCTGTTCGGTCACCTCGGCATCACGTTCTACCAAAATGCGGTTACTCAGCTCACCGAGACGGCTGCTGGCATCTTGCCAGCGAGCCACCTCTTGCCAGGAGCCCAGCTTGTAGTAGAGCCCCAGACTCACCACCACCAGCAGCAGGGCCCCCGGGATCCAGACCAGACTCTTGCCACTGCGGGCGGTCTGCTCCACATCGGGAATATCATCCAACAGGCTGCGCTGCAGCTCGACCAGCGAATCGGACTCCTCAGCCAATACCCCCTGCTCGCGCTCTTCACCAATCTCCAGCAGCCGCTGGCGATAGAGCTGCTTGTTGAGATCCGAGCGACTGATGCTCTGCTTGCCTTCACCACGCCAAAGCGGCACAACCAACACCAGACTCACCAGCACCAGCAAGCCCGCAATCACTATCCAAAAAGCGGTCATTGTTTCTCTTCCTCTTTGAGCAGCTCGGCCAAACGGCGGCGCTCCTCCTCGCTCAGGGCGTTATCCCGTTGTTCTTTTACCGCAGGGGGCCGGCGGCTTCGCATCACGACCACGGTGCCACCGATCAGGATCACCAGCAGCGGGCCGAGCCAGAGGATCAGGGTGGAAGCCATCAGGGGCGGGTTATAGAGGATAAAGTTGCCATAACGGGCCACCATGTAATCCACAATCTCCCCTTTATCCTTGCCCTCGCGCACCATCTGGTAGGTCTTGTCGCGCAAGTCCTTGGCCAGCCCGGCATTGGAGTCGGCGATATCCTGGTTCTGACATTTGGGGCAACGCAGCTCCTTGGTCAGTTCGCGAAAGATCTGCTCCTGATTATCGTTGTCGAAGGTGTAGACATCGATGGCGGCCATAGCTGGCGCTTGTACCCCCCATCCCAGCAACAACAACAGGGATGCAATAAACAGTTTCATCAGGCTTCCCCTCACTTCATGGCATCAAAGATAGGTTTGAGGGTCGATGCCCAGTTCTCGGGGTTGATATCCCCCACGTGGCGATAACGGATGATCCCCTCGCTGTCGATAAAGAAGGTTTCCGGGGCGCCGTACACCCCCAGATCCAGCCCCAGCATGCCGTCCGGATCATAGAGGTTGACCTGATAGGGGTTGCCCAGCTCCGCCAGCCATTTGATCGCCTTGTCACGCTCATCCTTGTAATTCATGCCGATGATGGGAATGCCCTGCCCCGCCAGTTGTTTGAGGTAGGTGTGCTCGCCATAGCAGGTCGGGCACCAGGTGGCCCAGACGTTGAGCAACATGGGACGACCGGTCAGGATGGTGCGGTCATGCTGTTTACCCAAATCATAAATATCCTGCAGGGTGAACACCGGTACCTCTTTGCCCACCATCACGGACTCAAGCTTGGTAGGGTCGGAGTAGAGCCCCTTGAACAGGAACACCGCCCCCAGCAAGAAGACCATAAAGGGGATTAAAAACAACCAGGTCTTTCTGTTCATGGCTTGGCCTCCTCCTCACGACGGCCGAAACGGTAACGCTTGTCCAGCATTGCCAGCACGCCACCGATAGCCATAAAGGCACCCCCAAACCAGATCCAGCGCACGAACGGCTTGTAGTAGATCCGCACCGCCCAGGCCCCATTGTCGAGCTGTTCCCCGAGCGCCGCATAGAGGTCGCGGGTGATACCGGCATCGATAGCCGCTTCGGTCATCGGCATCCGGGTCACCTTGTACATCCGCTTCTCTGGCTTGAGCAGGGCGACTTGCTTGCCATCCCGATGCACTTCCAGCACCCCCTTGAAGCCATCGTAGTTGGGGCCGTTATGCTCTTTGATCCCGGCAAAGACAAATTCGTAATCGGCAAAGTGCACCCGATCACCCGCCTGCATCCGCAGATCCTTCTCGATGCTGTAGTTCTGGGTACAAGCGATGCCGATAATACTCACGGCAAGGCCCACATGACCGAGGATCATGGCCCAGTGGCTGTTGCCAAGCTTGCGCACACCGATGACAAAGGGGTGTTTGTGGGTGGCACGCACCCAGGTTTCCTGAACGCTGGTAACGATGATCCAGGCCCCCAGACCAATCCCTACCGCCGCCCACGGTTTGAAGGTTTCGGCAAAAAGCAGCGGCAATAGCAGGGCTGCAGCCAGGCTCAGCACCAGTGCCACTATCACCTTGCTTTTGAGTTCGCCAAGATCCTGGCGACGCCAGCGAAACAGCGGGCCAACCCCCAACAACAGCGCAAACGGGATGATCAGCCAGCTGTAGATCTGGTTGAAGAAAGGGGTACCGATAGAGATGCTGCCAAGCCCCAGCTCCTTGTGCACCAAGGGCAACAAGGTGCCGAGCAGAACGGTCAACAGGCCCGCCACCAGCATGACGTTATTGGCCAGCAACAGGGTCTCACGGCTCCATAACTCGTGTTTGCCGTGGCTCTTCACCTGCGAGCCTTTAAAGGCAAACAGCAGCAAGGATGAGCCGATCACCGCCAGCAGGAAACCGAGAATAAACAGGCCACGGGTCGGGTCAGAGGCAAATGCATGGACCGATACCAATACGCCGGAGCGCACCAGGAAGGTACCCAGCAGGCTGAGCGAGAAGGCAGAGAGAGCCAGCAACACGGTCCACGCCTTGAAGGTGGCGCGCTTCTCGCTCACCGCCAACGAGTGCAGCAGAGCGGTACCCGCCAGCCAGGGCATGAAAGAGGCGTTCTCTACCGGGTCCCAGAACCACCAGCCACCCCAGCCGAGCTCGTAGTAGGCCCACCAGGAGCCGAGCACGATGCCAAGGGTCAGGAATACCCAGGCTGCCATGGTCCAGGGGCGCGACCAGCGGGCCCAGGTCGCATCGAGACGGCCGGTCATCAGCGAGGCAATGGCAAAGGCAAAGGCCACCGAGAAACCCACATAACCCATGTAGAGCATCGGTGGATGGAAGATAAGACCCGGGTCCTGCAGCAGTGGATTGAGGTCACGGCCATCGACCGGAAAGTAGGGCAGCGTGCGGGTAAAAGGATCAGAGGTGAACAGCACGAAGGCGGTAAAGCCAACCGAGATCAAGCCCAACACGCCGAGTACCCGCGCGACGGCATCAAGTGGCAAACTGCGACTGAACAGGGCTACCGCCGCAGTCCAGCCACCCAGGGTCAGGACCCACAGCAGCAGGGAACCTTCGTGAGCCCCCCACACCGCCGAGATGCGATAGGCGAGCGGCAACAAGCTGTTGGAGTTGGTGGCCACATACTGCACGGTGAAGTCGTTGTCGATAAAGGCCCAGGTCAGGCAAAGAAACGACAGCAGCAGCAACAAAAACTGGGCATAGGCGAGTGGACGGGCTGTCGACATCATGCCAAGGCGCCCCCAACTGGCACCCAGCAACGGGTAGCTACCCAGCAGCAAGGCGGTGGCAAAGGCCAGGATCAGCGCAAATTGGCCTAATTCCGGGATCATGAAGAAATTCCTTTCAATTGAACGATGGCAACAGCCGCATCACACACGGCAAGCAAAGCAGAAAAGGCAAACGCTACAGGGCTCACTGCTTGGCGCCCTTCAACTGTGCCTCGGTATACTCAGGCTTGAAATGCATCCCCTTGGTCGCGTCGGCCACTTCCGGTGGCATGTAGTTCTCATCATGCTTGGCCAGCACTTCGAACGCCTCGACGGTGGTGGCATCCTTGAGGGTGCCCTGAGCGACAATTCCCTGCCCTTCACGGAACAGATCCGGCAGGATGCCATCGAATTGGACGACCACCTGATGGCCACCATTGTCGATCAGATTGAAGGAGACCTTGAGGCTGGTCGGGTCACGCTGGACCGTACCAGGCACAACCAGGCCACCGATCCGCAGACGTTGACCCTCTTCCGGCTTAATCTTGTCCGGCCCTTTCCCCTCCACTAACTCACTCGGGGTATAGAAGAGGTCAATATTCTGACTGAGGGCGTAGAGCACTAGCCCGCTGACGGTGGCCAGACCCAGGGTGATGGCCAGAATGATGGTGAGGCGTTTTTTACGTCTCGGGTTCATAGGGTGTTCTCCATCTGCCGGGCCGCCTTGCGACGGGCCTCACGAGCCTGTTTTCTGCGCAACTCGCCAAGCAAGCTACGGGTTTTCATACGGGTAGAAATGACAATGCCGACCAGACACACCAGTGTCATGCCAAAAGAGAGCCAGACATAGAAGGCGTAACCGCCCATCGCCATAAAATCACTGAAAGAGGCAAAGTGCATGCTTACTTCTCCTGCTCGGCAAGAGCGATGACCCAGGGACGATGCCACTCCCGCAGCAAAAGTTCATTGCGAAAACGCATCAGAGTCAGTGCCCCGAGAAACGCGGCAAACGCCAGGAGCATGATAAGCAGTGGCCAGAGCATCTCGGGGGAAATGGAGGGTTTAGCAAATTTGGTGATGGTGGCACCTTGATGCAGGGTGTTCCACCACTCCACCGAGTAGTGAATGATCGGCAGATTAATCACCCCCACCAGTGCCAGAATACCTGCAGCACGGCCTGCCACTACCTTGTCGCTAAAGGCGTTGTAAAGGGCAATCACGCCAAGGTAGAGAAACAACAGGATCAGTTCCGAAGTGAGCCGCGCATCCCACACCCACCAGGTACCCCACATCGGCTTACCCCAGGCCGCACCGGTAAAGAGGGCGATAAAGGTAAATACGGCGCCCACCGGTGCAATGGCTGCAACCGTCATGTCCGCCATCCGCAGCTGCCACACCAATCCGATAAAGGCAGCCACCGCCATGGTGGAGTAAGCCCCCATGGAGAGAATGGCGGAAGGCACATGGATATAGATTATCCGGAACGAATCCCCCTGTTGATAATCCGCCGGCGCAAACGCGAGGCCCCAGACAGTACCGATCACAAACGACAGCAGACTAATCACCGCAAACCAGGGTAACAAGTTACCGGCCAGTTGATAGGCACGCTCCGGTTTGGCATAAGGGTGCAACCATTTCCACATAGCTCACAAAACCTTTTTGTTATTAATCGTTTGGCGAGGCCTACCATACCGACCACGGGGCTGCATCAAATACCCCGAAAGCAATAAGCGGCGCTCTCCTTGATCCATCGCAACATTATTTTTTATAAAAAGACTCCGTTCGGAGCCAAACCTAATTCAACTCACCGCCATCAGTTGAGGCTGACTCGCAACGCCGCCGCTACAGCCAGCGGTGTCAATGTCAGGGCCCCCACCAGCATGGCTGCCAGAATGGCAAGCTGGCCGTCATAGGGCAAGCTCATCCCTGCCGCATCAATGGCGGATGTGGCAAAAATCAGTACCGGAATATAGAGCGGCAGGATCAGCAGACTGAGCAGCACTCCCCCTTTACGCAGCCCTACCGTCAACGCAACCCCGACCGCGCCAAGCAAGCTCAGCACCGGTGTGC
This sequence comes from Aeromonas australiensis, assembly GCF_000819725.1. Lineage (GTDB taxonomy): Bacteria > Pseudomonadota > Gammaproteobacteria > Enterobacterales > Aeromonadaceae > Aeromonas > Aeromonas australiensis. The sequence continues at coordinate 47,779 of NZ_CDDH01000046.1, forward strand.
CAAGGGCCAGTGTCGCGACAACGGCCAGATAGGTGCTCATATCCAGCGATAGCAAAATCGCCAGCAAGGGAGAGATAAGCAGCAGCGGTAATCCTGTCAGCAGCCAGTGAGCAACCACTTTCGCCAGCGCCAGCAATCCCAGCGGATACGGCATCAGCATCATCTGCTCCAGCGCGCCATCGGTAAAGTCGTCGCGAAATAGTCGCTCCAGCGACAGCATGGCCGCCAATAGCGCCGCCACCCAGATAATCCCCGGAGCAATACGGGCCAGCAGTTTGGGCTCCGGGCCAATGCCTAACGGAAACAGAGTGATGACGATGAGGAAAAACCAGAGCGGATTGAGAATATCGGAACGCTGACGCAGGGCTATCAGCAGTTCACGGTGAATAAGATGCATAACAGCGCGCAACATGAAGTTACTCCTGCAATGTCGAGCTAACGGGGGTCAACGAAATGGTCTTCAGTTTTCCCTGCATCAGGGTCAGATCCTGATGGGTGGTGAGGATCACCATGCCCCCCCGCTCGGCGTGGGCCAGAAAGAGCTGCTCGAGCACCTTGACCCCCTGCTTGTCGATGGCCGTAAAGGGCTCATCGAGGATCCAGAGCGCCGGTTTTTGTGACAGCCAGAGTCTGGCCAGAGCCACGCGGCGTTGTTGACCGGCGGAGAGTTGTCCGGCCGGGTTCTCTTCAAAGCCGGCCAGCCCTACCTTGGCCAATATCTGCCACAAATCGCTCTCTGCCTGCTGCGGGTGATGCAACTGCTGGTAGAACTTCAGGTTTTCCAAAGGGGTCAGTGCCGCTTTGACGCCGGGCTGATGACCGAGATAGAGCAGATGAGCATGATACTCATCACGGCAGTGACGAATATTCTCCCCATTCCAGTACACCTCACCGGCAAATGGCTGCGACAACCCGGTCAACAACCGCAACAAACTGGTCTTGCCGACCCCGTTGGGCCCTTCAATTTGCACCAGTTCGCCGGGTTCTACGGAGAAAGAGAGGTATTCAAACAGAGTGCGATCTTCGCGCACGCAGCTCAGATTGTTAACTTGAAGCAGCATGGGGATGTTTTCAGAGAAAATGAAGCGGTCTGCATCTTAACACAGTATTGGAATACGTCTTTTCAAAGAGGCAACAATTGAACGGACTGGCGACCGGGATCACAAAGAAAAATGTGGTGGAAATACCCCGCTCAACGCAATTGGGGGAAAAGCAGCTTCGCCATAACATTCAGGAAGGCAATTGCCTTCCTGAATCATCAAGAGCGGCCTTTTCGCAATGATATCAAAAGCTCGGCTTCTGCCTTTGGCAACTCGCACTCACTCATGACCTCATCAAGATCGGCGCCCAGTTCGACCATCTTGGCCGCTCGGCTGTAGAGCCTGCGTTCGGGATCCTGCATGGTCAGCTCTTGCTGGCGATCATTCACCTGCTGCATCGCCCCTTCAACCGACTGCAGACGCTGCCCCATGCCAATGGCACCGGTATGGAGTTCCATCATCTGCTTGCGCAGGCTCTCAAGCTGACTTTGCAGCGTTACCACACTAGCCTCGGACTCCTGCTTATTGCGCTTGCTCTTGAACCAGATATAAGAGGCAAACGCCAAGGCAACCAGGGACACCCCCAAGGCAACCATCTCGATTATCAAACCATCACCTTACTTATCAGAGGGAACCGATATCTTCCCACTCTTCATCAGAGAGCAACTTGTTCAAGTCAACCAGGATCAGCAGTTGCCCATCGCGGTTACTCACCCCCTGAATAAACTTGGCACTCTCTTCAGTGCCGACTGCAGGTGCTGCATCAATCTCGGAAGAGCGCAGGTAAACCACCTCTGCCACACTGTCAACCATGATGCCAATCACCTGCTTTTCGGCCTCAATGATCACGATGCGGGAGTTTTCACTCACCTCACCGGAAGGCAGACCGAAACGGGAACGGGTATCGATAACAGTCACCACATTGCCACGCAGGTTGATGATGCCCAACACGTATTCTGGCGCCCCCGGCACCGGCGCAATTTCGGTGTAGCGCAACACCTCCTGAACCTGCATCACATTGATGCCATAGGTTTCGTTTTCCAGTTGGAAGGTTACCCATTGCAGCACTTCATCTTCGGCCAGATTCTGTGCGATATTGCGCTTTTCTGTCATGCTTTTATTCCTTTTATAAAAACGTCTACTGCTAAAACTAGCAATAAAACAGCTCGATTGCAGAAGTTATCAGCGACCTTCTATGTTAACCCCACGCTCCAGCAACAGGAGCAGTTCGCGAACATGTAACAGGGCACACATTTTTTCTTTAACCATACCCGCCAACCAGGGACGCTTGCCCTCTTGATGGCGCCATTTCACTTGGTCCCGGTGTAACAATTCAGTCCCTTTGAGATGATGGCAAGCTAATCCCCAGGGTGATTCACCAAGCATAATCAGATACTTATAATCATCCATCTCTAGATGTTGACCCGGCATGACCCATTGGGCAGTATCAACCACATTCATCTTCTGCTCGCGGGAAGTCATGATCCCCTTGTACCAGCCCGGCTGGCCAAACAGGGAGGTGATCTCGCCCAGTTGATGAATGCCACCAAGCTCGGTCAACGGCACGGCGAAAGTGACGCCGGCAACTTCAAAAAAGAGGGCCTGAAACTCTTTGTCGGTATCGATATTTTCCCAAGCGGCAGGTTCACTGGCTTCTAGCGGAGCAACCTCCAGCGCCGTCTCGGTCAGGATGGTAGTATGGGGCTCTGCAACATCAGGCAGCAAAACTTCCGCAGGCCATTCAGGCTCCACCGGCAACAGTGACTCTTCTGCCACAATCTCCAACGGAACAGTAAGGGTCACCTCCTGGGTGAAGGCGTCATTTTCAAACTGGACCTGCCCTACCTGAGCCAGCAGCTCACCCAGCTGGGCAAGCCGCGAATCGCGTTCAAGGTAAGGGGCCGCGACCACATCGGGGATACTCTGGGGTTGACGTTGCAACTCTAAAACTGGCGCAGCTTGGACTTCCTCCACCTCATCCAGCACCAGCGGCTCATCGAGCAGCAGGGAGTGGAAATAGTCATCCATCGCCCGAACTTGAATGGTATCTCTCATGCCGTCACCTCATGAACCCGTTGCCGCTCAAGGGCATCAAGATGGTTGAGCAGCGTTTCGTATGCATAGGTTCCACGACTCCCGGGAGAATAAATAGACGGGGGGATATGCAGCAAGCTGGCATCCCGGAACTTGGTATCAATAGGGATCACCGCATTCCATACCGAATCACCATATTGATCCTTGATCGATTTCAAGGTCATCAGAGAAGCACGGGTGCGTTTGTCGAACATGGTCGGGATCACGGTATAACGGAACTTGTCACGCTTGGAACGCTGCATTATCTCGAATGTTTTCATCATCCGCTCCAACCCCTTGAGGGCCAGAAATTCGGTCTGGACAGGCACCAGAATGCGATCACAGGCTGCCAGTGCATTGACCATCATCACCCCCAGCACTGGCGGACAATCGATCAGCACATAATCATATTGCTCCTGAATCCGCAGTAGTGCCCGCTTCAGTACCAAGCCCATCCCTTCACGATTGCCCATGACTCGATCAAGGGTCGCCAGGGTAATAGACGCTGGCAATAAATTGATATTCTCGAACTTTGTCTTTAGCGTCAGTTTATTGACTAGTTCAGCGGTCGGTTTGACCGCTTGAAACAGCTCATAAAGGGTTCCATCCAGACGATCTGAATCAAAATCAAGATATGCAGTCAGCGAAGCATGGGGGTCGGTATCAATCAACAGCACCCGCTGACCACGCTGGGCCAGGATCCCCGCAAGCGAGACCACTGTGGTGGTTTTACCCACACCACCTTTCTGGTTGGCAACCGTCCAAACAATCACTGTTTCAATCCTGCCTTGTTGTTATGCGTATGCCACCACCTGGCAAGGTGATCACCTTTATTTCTCCTGCATCCGCCGCCTGCTGCACAGCAGGTGCCGACTCGGCAACCACCGGGGGCGATGCAACTACAGGGGGCGGTGGCACCCAGGCAAACTTGGAGATAGCTACCACGACCTTGCGATTCTGCAATCTGCCCTGTTCACTGCTGTTGTCAGCAAAGGGGGAAAACTCGCCATATGCTTCAAACGCCAGACGCTGGGGGGCGATACCATCGGCAATCAAACCATTGAGTACCGCCTCGGCACGAGCGGCAGAGAGCGCCCAGTTAGAACGATAAATTTCATTATTTATCTGCTGGTTATCGGTATACCCCCGAATCCTTACGTAGTTATCGACCGGTTTGAGAATACTTGAAAGAGTATTAATAATCGGCGCTGCATTTGGCCCCAAAAAGGCGCTGCCGCTGCCAAACAACAAACCAGAACTGAGTTCAACCGTCAGCCAGTTCTCATCTTGCGTCAATTTGACGATGCCGGTATCCACCAGCGATCCCATGCTCTGTTGTAACTGCGTATCGAGTTCAGCAAGTGTCGTGCCATCTTGCAGCACTGGCACACCAGATATGGGAGCAAGTGAAGGGGAAGGGGATGCTGCACTTTCCAGCAAGGATGGTGACGCAGAGACCGCATTGTCCAGCAGGAAATGACCCTGCCCTTCCAGCAAGCCATTGCTGCCAGCCTGCATGACACTGAACGCCTGACTCATACCAGCGATCACTGCCTGGTACTTATCTTTGTTTACAAGAGCAACTGAGTAGAGCACCACAAACAGGGCAAAGATCAGTGTCATATAATCAGCATAGGAGACCAGCCAGCGGTCAAGATGCTCGCGACCCTGCAAGTGCAACCCATAGCGCTTGCGCATGGCTACTCTCCTTTCAAATAGGCCCTGAGTCGACGCTCAACCTGCACTCCATTTTCACCATGAGCGATAGCTAATAGCCCTTCCAGGGTCATCGCCTGAAAGAGTGTATAGTGATAGTGAAATGCGCGCAGTCGGTTGGCGATCGGCAAGTAGATGAGGTTGGCAAAACCCACCCCATAGATAGTCGCCACAAATGCAACGGCTATGCCTGTCCCTAGCGCCGATGGATCTTCAAGATTAAACATAGCTTGGATGAGGCCCAGTACTGCACCGATGATCCCGATGGTCGGACTGTATCCCCCCATCGCTTCGAACACCCGAGCTGCATGTTCATTGCGCTCCTGCTCGATATCGATGTCTGCTTCCAGCAGCATCCGGATATCCTCTATAGATACCCCATCGACAATCATCCCGAGCCCTTGGCGGGTAAAGCTGTCCTCCTCCTGCTCTGCCTGATTTTCAAGAGCCAGCAGCCCTTGCTGACGCGCAAAAACGGCCCATGATTGCAACCGTTCAGCTTGCGTCAAGAGATCTTGCCGAGGAGGGGTCAGAAACCATAACAACTGACGCAACGCTAGCAGAATGTACTTGGCTGGGGTTTGCAATATCACGGCACCGACTGTACCGCCCAACACGATCACAAAAGCGGGTCCATCCACCAGCGTCAACAGGGAGGCGCCATGCCACAGTTGGGCAATAGCAATCGCCCCCAATGCCAGGAGCAGACCGAGCAGACCCATGATTAGCGCCCCAACTCAACCAGAATACGCTGGGCCACCTTATCCAGAGGGAGTGATTCGCTGGCAATTCCCGCTTTGGCTACCGCTTGGGGCATACCATATACCACGCAGGAAGCCTCATCCTGAGCCCAGATGGTTGAGCCCTGCTCTTTCAGCAGTCTGGCGCCATCACGGCCATCTGCCCCCATACCGGTCAGTACAATCGCCAATACCTTGTCAGCATAGGTCTTGGCCGCCGAGGCAAACGTGATGTCCACGCAAGGCTTGTAATTTACCTTGTCGTTGCCATCAACGATCCGAATACGGGCACCTGCACCACGACCTTCCAGCAGCATCTGTTTACCGCCTGGTGCCAGATAGGCATGCCCCGGCTTGAGCACATCGCCATCTTCTGCTTCCTTGACGCCAATCTGGCATAACCCGTTGAGACGGGCTGCAAATGCTGCAGTAAAGGTCGCGGGCATATGCTGAATAAGCAGGATGGGATGGGGAAAATCCCCCGGCAACTTGGTCAGCACATTTTGCAGAGCCACAGGCCCACCGGTAGATGTGCCGATTGCCACCAACTGATAACTCTTGCCACTTCGCTTGAAGGAAGCACTTGGAATAGAACGCTGCAGATCCGACTGGCGATCTGGCGTTCTGGGCACTGTGCTGCCCAGAGGCGATCGAACAACCGGCTCTGGGGCTTTCGGACGGGCAGCTGATGTCATCAGGAAGCGTTTGCGAGAGATTTCCTTCACCCGCTGTTGCAACAATCTGACCGCTTCGTCCTTGTCTCTGGCAATGTCCTCAAACTTTTTGGGCAAAAAGTCGAGAGCGCCGGCGTCAAGTGCATCCAGCGTCGCCTTGGCCCCCTCGTGCGTCAGGGAGGAGAACATCAGAATGGGGGTTGGGCACTTGGCCATTATCTCACGCACAGCACTGATGCCATCCATCACGGGCATCTCGATGTCCATGGTGATTACATCAGGGCGCAGCGATATCGCCTTGTCTACCGCTTCACGTCCATTCTGGGCCGTATCGATCACTGTCAGCATGGGATCCTGATTGATGATCTCGCTCACCCGACGGCGAAAGAAGCTCGAATCGTCGACAACTAATACCTTAACTGCCATTGTTATTTTTCTAACTCCTTGGGCCTGAGCGATTAATGTCTACGCGCATATGCTTTGAGCAGACTCGGCACATCCAAAATAAGAGCAATTCCGCCATCGCTGGTAATCGTTGCCCCAGCCATCCCTGGCGTACCTTGCAGCAGGTTATCGAGTGGTTTGATCACAACCTCTTCCTGACCAATCAGGCTGTCTACCACAAATCCGATTTGTTGAGTACCAATCTGCACGATCACTACATGCCCAGTATCCTGGCGTGAACGTTTGTTGGCGCCACGAATCAACCATTTATGTAGGTAGAAGAGCGGGATCGCCTTCTCGCGCACTATGATGGTAAGCTGACCATCTACCATGTTGGCCTTTTTCAGATCCAGATGGAAAATCTCGTTCACACAACCAAGAGGCAATGCGAAGGTCTGCTCACCCACTTCCACCATCAGGGTCGGCAGAATGGCCAGCGTCAACGGAACCTTGATTTCGAGGCGGGTACCTTTACCCCAGGTGGAATCGATATACACAGAACCGTTCAAACTCACGATACTGGTTTTCACCACATCCATCCCGACACCACGACCGGAAATATCAGAGATCTCGGCCTTGGTAGAAAAACCCGGTGCAAAGATCAGGTTGTAGGCATCGTTATCGCTCATGCGGGCTGCGCTATCAGCATCCAGTACCCCACGACTGATGGCGATCGATTTGAGCTTTTCCGGGTCCATCCCGGCGCCATCATCCTCGATGCAAAGCAGAATATGGTCCCCCTGCTGGGAGGCACTCAGGGTGATGGTTCCTTGCCGCGGTTTGCCCGCTTTCTCACGCACATCCGGCATTTCCACACCGTGATCGCAAGAGTTTCGAACCAAGTGAACCAGTGGATCGGCGAGCGCTTCCACCAGGTTTTTATCCAGATCCGTGTCTTCCCCCACCATCACCAGCTCAATCTCTTTCTTGAGGGTTCTAGCAAGATCTCGCACCACGCGCGGGAACCGACCAAATACCTTCTTGATTGGCTGCATGCGGGTTTTCATCACCGCCCCTTGCAGATCAGCCGTGACTACATCCAGATTGGCAACTGCCTTTGACATCTCCTCATCATTACTGGCAACACCCAAGCTCACCAGGCGATTACGCACCAATACCAGCTCACCCACCATGTTCATAATGACATCGAGAGTTTTGGTATCGACACGAACTGTCGTATCACTCTGCACCGCACTATTTTCGGCAGGCGCAGGGGCCGCCTTAGCTGCAGGTGCAGGAGCCTTGGCTGCTTCCGTGGGTTTTGCGGGAGCTGCCGGTGTGGGCTTAGCTACAGGGGTTGCCGGCTTGGGTGGCGTCACTGAGGCAGGTGCGGCAGGTGCGGCAGGTGCGGCAGGTGCGGCAGGTGCGGCAGGTGCGGCAGGTGCGGCAGGTGCCATGGTACTCTTCGGTCCCTGGCCATGACCATGCAATTCATCAAGCAGGCGCTCAAACTCATCGTCATCGATTAGTTCATCCACCTCTTTTTGTACCGACTTCAACGGATTAACCTCTGGCGCGCCCATATGCTGGCCTTGACCATGAAGCTGATCCAGCAAAGCCTCAAACTCATCATCGGTAATATCGCCTGAGCCACCAGTAACAGGAGATGTTGTTGTCGCTTGGGTAGGGGTAGGGGTACCAGCCGCGCCATGAAGCTCATCTAGCAGGCGCTCGAATTCATCCGCAGAAATCTCATCGATAGAGCCACCACCATTGACTGGAGCTGGCTCGTTGCCGATGGCCGTGGGTTCGACCACCTCGGGGACAACCTCCACGACTGGTGCTGCTGGTTCAGGTTCCACAGCCACGGCTGCACTGGTAGCAGTGCGCAGTTGCTCTTCCCCTTCCGGCTTACACAACTCGTGGAGATCATGAAGCAAATCATCTGAAGCCGGGCTTGGCGCTTCGCGATTTTGAACCTGGGCGAACATGACATTGATGGCATCCAACGCTTGCAGGATCACATCCATCAGCTCGGCTGTAACTGTTCGCTTGCCATTTCGCAAGATGTCGAACACGTTTTCCGCGCCGTGGCATACATCAACCAATTCACCGAGCGACAGAAAACCAGCACCACCTTTCACGGTATGGAAACCGCGAAAAATAGCATTCAACAGGTTCTTGTCATCGGGTCGCTTTTCCAAGTCGACCAGTTGTTCAGACAACTGTTCCAATATTTCGGATGCTTCGACCAGAAAGTCTTGCAGTATGTCTTCATCAACTTCGAAGGCCATGCGTCACTCCATTAGAATCCCAAGCTAGACAGCAGATCGTCCACATCATCCTGATCATTAACCACATCGGCGCGAGCTTCAGGGTTCATGATGGGGCCTTCTGCTTCAATCCCATTAACAGGAAGAGGTCGAGTTGAATGCTCAGAAGAAGCCTCACCAAACATAGTCAGCATTTCTATTAATTTTGTTTCAACTTCCTGAACAAGCTTGATGACCTTGCGGATCATCTGTCCTGTCAAATCCTGAAAATCTTGCGCCATCAGGATCTCTGTCAGCAGTTGTCTTAATTTATCGGCGTCTGACTCTGAAGCCTTAATAAAATCATCAAGTTGGTGACAAAGCGATTTGAACTGCCCAACATTCATATCGCGCGCCATCAGCGCATTCCAGTTCGGCATCACCAGCTGGATATTGTCATTTAGGCGATCCGCTATCGGTAAACTGGCTTCCACCGCATCCATCGTGCGATTGGCAGCTTTGTCGGTCATATCGATAACGTAGCTCAAGCGCTCCCGCGCATCGGGAATGTCATGGGCAGCCAAATCAGGAATACGCGGGTCGAGGCGAAATTCTTGAAGTGAATTGTGAAGTTGCCGGGTCAGCTGGCCTACTTTTTCAAACAGAGCGGCTGCGTTGGGAGCGCATACTTCGGCAAGCAGTTCATCGGCCAGTTCACATTCCCCTTGCTCCAGATGGGCAACAAGCAACCTTGCCTGATCGAGTGAAATCATTGCTCTCGTTTTGGCCATCATCCCAGCCGCTCCTTAGCCAATTCGTTCGAAAATTTTATCGAGCTTTTCTTTGAGCGTTGCGGCGGTGAAAGGCTTGACGATGTAACCATTGACGCCAGCTTGAGCGGCTTCAATGATCTGCTCACGCTTGGCTTCGGCCGTTACCATCAATACCGGCAGATGCTTGAGCTTCTCATCAACGCGGATGGCCTTGAGCAGGTCGATACCTTGCATACCTGGCATGTTCCAGTCAGTCACCACAAACTGATAATCGCCATTTTTCAGCATCGGCAGCGCTGTATTGCCATCATCCGCCTCGTGGGTGTTGTTGAATCCCAAGTCGCGCAGCAAGTTCTTGATAATCCGGCGCATCGTTGAAAAATCGTCAACAATGAGGATTTTCATGTTCTTGTCCAAAATTCCCTCCTAAATAGCCACCATAGTGGCTCACTTACATGATGCTAAAAACGGGTTGTGTCGTGCGAATTATGCCTTAGAGTTTCATCTCAGTGTAGCCAGTACAAACACTTATAGGTGCCAATCTCTCAAACGAGCACGTAATCTGTGCATCGCCTGACTGTGGATCTGACTCACACGCGACTCGCTGACATTCAAAACCTCGCCAATTTCGCGCAAATTCAGCTCTTCATCGTAGTAAAGAGAGAGAACCAAAGCTTCTCTCTCAGGTAAACGACCAATTTGTTCCGATAGTTGAATCTGAAATCGCTCAGCAGCCAATTCATCGAATCCCGAGCCTGAAGAGGCATCATCGGGGTTACCGATCACATCCTCACTGACCCCCAAATCTTCGATGCCGATAATTTTTCCGCAGGATACGTCTTGCAGCATGGCATGGTAATCCGCAATGGATACACCCATCTGGGCTGCGACCTCGGTATCCCGCGCATCACGCCCGTGGGTCTGTTCGACATTCTCAATCGCTTCTGCGATAGCCCGGCTGTTACGATGCACGGAACGGGGCACCCAGTCACCACGGCGGATTTCATCCAGCATGGCGCCACGGATTCGGATCCCGGCATACGTCTCGAAGCTGGCCCCCTTGCTGCCATCAAAGTTACGAGAGGCTTCAAGCAGCCCAATCATACCTGCCTGGATCAGGTCATCCAGCAAGACACTGTTGGGCAGACGAGCCAACAGATGCTGGGCAATTCGCTTGACCAGGGGAGCATGACGCTCCACCAGCACGTAGGAATCCTGATGACGCAAGTACGCTTGGGCTTTATTCACGGGAACCTTCCTGTGTTGTAGCCGGTTTCTGCAACAAATTTTCCAGGAAAAACTCCAGATGGCCGCCCGGCTGATTAGGTACCGGCCAGCTCGCGGCCTTATTGGCAAGGGCCCGGAACGCCAGTGCGGCAGGTGACTTGGGAAACGCCTCGACAATCAGCTTCTGCTTGCGTACTGCAGCACGCAAATTCGTGTCGTAAGGCACACAGGCGACCAGTTCCAGCGAGGTATCGAGGAAACGATCCGTGACCCGGGTCAGTTTGGCAAAGAGCTCCTGACCTTCGCGCAGGCTGCGCACCATGTTGGCCACCACCTTGAAGCGGAACACGCCGTGATCCTTGGAGAGGATCTTGATGAGGGCGTAGGCATCGGTGATCGATGTTGGCTCATCACAGACCACTACCATGATGTCCTGAGCCGCACGGGTGAAGCTCAGCACCATATCGGATATCCCAGCAGCCGTATCCACCAGCAGGATGTCGACCTGCGTCTTCATCTCGCTGAAGGCACGTATAAGCTCGGCATGTTGTACCGGTGAAAGCTCAACCATCGACTGGGTGCCCGAGGTCGCCGGCACGATCATCATGCCGTAAGGGCCTTCGACAATAATATCGTCGATGGTGCATTCACCAGCCAGCACATGAGAGAGGTTACGATGAACCCGCAGCCCCAGCATGACATCGACGTTGGCGAGGCCAAGGTCGGCATCCAGCACCATCACCCGCTTGCCTTGGGCGGCCATGGCTCCGGCTACGTTCAAGGTCACGTTGGTTTTACCTACGCCACCTTTGCCACCGGAAACGGCGATTACTTTTACTCGATTGTTTTGACGCATTTTGCGCAGACCACTCGCCTGATCCATATACATGTTACTCATAAAACTCCGAATCTTCGGCATCGCCAAAGCCTGCACCCCAGAAATAGGGCTCCTCTGTTTCTCGCTCCAGCGAGCCCATGGCCGCCCCAACGAGCTGCGCTGCATTGGCAACTTGGATATCTTCCGGAACCCTCTGCCCGTCAGTGATATAACTGATGGGCAAGGCATTCTGGATACACACGTTAATCACTTCGCCCAGATTCAGACTTTCATCCAATTTGGTAAGTATGCAGCCGCTTAATGGAATACGCCTGAAATGGTCCACCGCCTCCTGCATCACCCGACGCTGGGAGGTGGCCGACATCACCAGATAGCTGCGGATCCGCACCTTGGCATTCTTGACCAAGGTGTCGAGCTGCTCGGTCAACCGGATATCCCGCTGGCCAACCCCAGCCGTATCGATCAGTACCAATCGACGATGGCGGAACTGATAAAGCGCATTGGCTAGCTCTTCGGCATCACGTACCTGCCGAACCGGACAGCCCATGATCCGGCCATAGGTCTGCAGCTGTTCGTGGGCGCCAATCCGGTAGTTGTCGGTGGTGATCAGCGCCACCTGCTCGGCGCCGTACTTCATGGCAAAACGGGCCGCCAGCTTGGCGATGGTAGTCGTTTTGCCCACCCCGGTCGGACCAAGCAGCGCCACCGCGCCGCCCTGCCGCAAAATCTCGTCCTCGCTGATCTTGAGCTGGGCGGTGAGGACCTCGGCCAACTGTGCCATCGCTTGATGGATGGACATATCTTCGGGGATAAGCCCCGCCAGTTGATCGGCAAACGCATCGTCAAAGCCCAGTTTCTTAAGCTCCTTGATCAGCAGGGCCCGCATCGGTTCGCGGCGCTCCACCTCTTGCCACATCAACCCGGAGATCTGGTGCTCCAGCAATTTGCGGATGCTGGCCATCTCCTTGCGCATCCCCTCCATCTCCTGATCCCGCTGGGCAGGTTGGGTAGCACGCTGGCCGGAGGCAACCCGAGCCTTGGGCTTGACAGGTTCCGGGGCTGCGCCCCACTGCCCCTGCTCGGCCAATGTTCTGGGCGCTGCATTGGCAGCGGCCAGCCCGGCCGATTGGGTATTGCCCATTGGCGCCCCATTGCCCGGCTTGAGTTTCTGCTGGCGGGCCAGCAAGGCAGCCAGGGTATCGGCATAATGCTCGTTCTGCTCCTTCGCCGAGGTTGGCTCGGGACGGTTCATCTGCCGTGCAGCAGACGAAATATTGACGCTCTCATCGTTCAGCTGACGGCGAACCGGCGCATCTTTGGGTCCCGGAACCTGGGATTGATAATCGACCGCAGCGACTATCTCTACCCCTCCGGTGACCTTTTTGTTGGACATGATGACGGCGTCAGGCCCGAGAGTCTCCTTGACCTCGGCCAGAGCCGTTCGCATGTCCTTGGCAAAAAACCGCTTAATCTTCACCCGTCGTCTCCGCTAACTAGTTCTGCCCCACCGCACTGACGATGCGGATCTGCTTGTCGTCGGGCACTTCCTGATAAGACAGAACGCGCAATCCAGGAATGGCATTCTTGACAAATTTCGCCAGGGTATTGCGCAAGATCCCCGATGTCAGAAGCACGGCCGGCTGGCCTTCCAATTCTTGTCGTTGAGTGGCTTCTACCAGCGAACGCTGCATCCGCTCTGCCAGACCCGGTTCAATACCAGCACCATCACCGCCACCTGCTTGCAGGGATTGATGCAATATACGTTCCAATTCCGGCGCCAAGGTAATGACTGGCAGCTCGGGATCGGGACCTGCAATCTCCTGCACAATCAGGCGCCGCAGGGCAATCCGGCAAGCCGCAGTAAGCACTTCCGGATCCGGACTGCGCGGCGCGTATTCAACCAGGGTCTGCAGGATAGTGCGCATATCACGGATTGGCACGCCTTCATTGAGTAAATTCTGTAATACCTTCACAAGGTTACCCATGCTGATCACTTCCGGCACCAGACCTTCGACCAGCTTGCTCTGATGTTTGCCTATCATATCGAGCAGCTGTTGCACCTCGTCATGGCCCAGCAGCAGAGCTGCATGGTTGGTGAGGATCTGGCTCATATGGGTAGCTACAACAGTTGCGGTATCCACCACTGTATAACCCAGGGTCTGCGCTTGGGAAACCTGCTCCTTGGCAACCCACACGGCTTCGAGCCCGAATGCAGGATCTCGGGTGGCTATCCCCTGGATCTGGCCGAAAACTTGTCCCGGATTGATCGCCATCTCTTTATCATGGTAGACATTGGCCTCGCCGGTACTGACCCCCATCAAGGTAATGCGGTACTGGTTTGGCGCTAGATCCAGGTTGTCGCGAATGTGGACGGCCGGGACCAAAAAGCCCAACTCTTGCGAGAGTTTCTTACGCACCCCTTTGATCCGGTTGAGCAGTTCGCCCCCCTGATTGCGATCCACCAGCGGGATCAGCTGATAGCCTACCTCAAGCCCGATGATATCGACCGGCATGACATCGTCCCAGCTCAGCTCCTTCTGTTCATGAGGCTGTTCAGTAGTGACTGGCAACAACTCGCCCTTGGCCGCTTTGGCCGCAGCCAGTTTTTCGCGGCGCAGCAGCCACCAGGCTCCGGCAGAGGCGAATGCCCCCAGAGTCAGGAAAGCGAAGTGCGGCATCCCCGGCACCAACCCCATCATCAGCAGAATACCGGCAGAGATAATCAATGCTTTGGGATTGTCAAACAGCTGACCCAGTACTGCGGTGCCCATGTCCTGATCGGTATTCTGCCGGGTTACTATGATGGCGGCAGCGATGGAAAGCAGCAGAGAGGGGATCTGCGCCACCAGGCCGTCACCGATGGCCAGCAGAGTGTAGATTTCGGCCGATTCGCTGAAGGTAAGCTGGTGTTGCATCATCCCGATGATGAAACCCCCGATGATGTTGATAAAGAGGATCATGATGCCCGCGATGACATCCCCTTTAACAAACTTGGAAGCACCATCCATGGAGCCGTAGAAGTCGGCCTCCTGAGTCACCTCTTGACGACGTTTTTTCGCCTCTTCCTGATTGATGAGGCCCGCGTTCAAATCGGCATCGATAGCCATCTGCTTGCCCGGCATCGCATCGAGAGTGAAACGGGCACTTACTTCCGCGATCCGGCCGGCACCCTTGGTGACTACTACAAAGTTGATGATCATCAGGATGGTAAAAACAATGATACCGACCGCATAGTTACCGCCGATCACCACGTTACCGAATGCCTCGATCACCTGGCCAGCCGCTGCACTGCCATTGTGACCTTCCAGCAATACCACCCGGGTCGAGGCGACGTTCAACGCCAACCGCAATAGAGTTGCAAGCAGCAACACCGTTGGAAAAGCTGCAAATTCGAGGGGCCGCCGGGTATAAACTGCCACCAGCAACACCACGATGGAGAGAGCAATGTTGAAGGAGAAGAGCACATCCAGCATCAGCGGCGGGATGGGCAATACCACCATGCCAAGCGCGGCCAATACCAGCAAAGGAGTACCGAGGCCTTTGCCAAATAGTGCCCGATGCTCTTTGATGTGACCCAATACTGCCTTGAATTCCATCGCTTTTCTCAATTTCATGCTGTTGATGCCAAATGAAAGCAAACATCAAGCCAACAACGCAATACATTGAAAATAAATAAGTTTATTTAAGTGCGTCAGAACTTTGTCATTTGCGGTATTCGACAGGGATGGGGAGGTCTTTCGCCAATGGCTGTGGACGGCGCCCCTGACCACGGCGGAATTTCTTAAGCTGGAAGACATAAGCGAGCACCTGGGCAACCGCCGCGAACAGCCCTTCCGGGATCTCGCGTCCCAGCTCGGTTGAGTGGTAGATAGCACGGGTCAAGGCTGGTGACGGCATGATCGGGATCTCGTACTCTCTGGCGATCTCCCTGATTTTCATCGCAACTTCATCAGTACCTTTGGCCACGACCTTGGGTGCGGCACCGGGTTTGCCAGCATCATACTGGAGCGCCACCGAGTAGTGGGTCGGGTTGGTGATCACCACATCGGCCTTGGGTACATCCCCCATCATCCGGCGCATCGCCATCTCCATCTGCAAACGCCGGATCCGTCCCTTCACTTCGGGTTTACCTTCCGTGTCCTTGAACTCGTCCTTCACCTCCTGCTTGGTCATCTTGAGCTGACGCATGTGATTCCACTGCTGGAATGGCACATCGATGGCAACGATAGGAAGCAGGGCGCAGCAGAGGATAATCAGCATCCAGAGAAACAGATCCAGTGCATCAATCATGCCGCCGGGAAATCCCTCCATAGAGAGGCTAAGCAGGTGATTGAACTGGCTTGATAACATCCACCAGGCAAACAGGGTGATAAACACCACCTTGGCGATGGATTTGATCAGCTCGATCAGCGACTGTACCCCGAACATTCGCTTGAAACCACTGAGCGGACTCAGCTTGCTCATCTTGGGCATCATCGCCTGGGTGGAGAAGTTCATCCCCCCCATCAGGGTGTTGCCGATAAAAGCAGCAAGTGCCACCAGCGCAAACAAGAGCCCCAGCGGAAGCAGTAATTCCCCCAGCAATGCGGGCACCAGGGCAACCATGGCGTTGGGATCGAAAGCCTGCTCTCGCTCCAGGGTAAAGCCCATGGTGACGACCTTGAGCATGGCGGTCGCCAGCGATCCCTTGAGCATTAACAGACCAAAGACCGCCGAGAGCAGAACGCTGGCGGTCCCCAACTCTTTTGAACGTGCAATCTGCCCTTTTTCACGGGCCTGTTGCAGTCGTTTGCCCGTGGGTTGTTCGGTACGTTCCTGGTCGGTATCAGCCATAAGCGCCCCCGAAGCACTGGGTGTTGATCAGCTCGCAGCTAACCTCCTGCACCCGCTGCCACATGATGTCGAAGTGACCGAGGAACCCGCCGATAGTGAGCCAGAGGATCAGCAGACCCGACATCATGCTGACCGCAAAACCGATACTGAAAATGTTGAGCTGCGGCGCCGCCCGGGTCATGACACCAAAGGCGAAGTTGATCAAGAGCAAGGCGACGATGGCAGAAAGGGCCATCACCAGCGCAGCCTGATACATCACCCCGAGAAAACCGATCAGGGTGCGGATAGCAGGTAACGTGAGCCCGGCATCCGATACCGGCAAGGTCTCAAAACTGAGGATCACCAGCCGCAGCATCACCAGATGGCCATCCAGTGCCAGAAATACCAGGGTCGCCAGCATCAGATAAAACTGCCCCACCACGGGGGCCGATTGACCATTCATCGGATCCACCAGGGTGGCAAAGCCCAGACTGGTCTGCATGGCGATAACCTGGCCGGCCATCACAAAGCTCTCCATCAGAAACTGGGTCATCAGGCCGAGGGCAATACCGATCAACAGTTGCTGGCCCAATACCAGAAAACTGCCCGCCGAGAAGAGCTCGATGGGGGGCATAGGCGGAAGCAGTGGAGCAATGAGAAAGGTGATGGCGAGCGCCAATCCCATCCGCACCCGAGCCGGCGAGAGACGGCTACCAAACACCGCCATCACCATAAACAGGCTGCTTATCCGGGCCAGCGGCCAGAGAATGGAAGACAACCACTCCATGATCAGAGCGGTTGTATAGGTCATCCTACCACCTCGGGGATTTGGCTCACCATAAGCTGAAAGAAATCCATCAGACTCTGCAAGCCCCAGTGGGCTCCTGCACCGAGCGCAAACAGCGTCACTATAAGGCGTGGCAGAAAGCTGAGGGTCTGTTCGTTGATGGAAGTGGCCGCCTGAAAGATAGCAACCACCAGCCCAATAGCGAGGCTGGGCAGGATCACTGCGCTGACCATGAGATTGACCAGCCAGAGCGCCTCGCGAAAAACGTCGACAAAGGTTTCAGGACTCATATTCGGGCTCCTTGCGCTCGACCTGCTAACCGGCACCCAGTCCGAAGCTGTTCGCCAACGACCCCAGGATAAGGTTCCAACCATCCACCATCACAAACAACATCAGTTTGAAGGGGAGCGAGACGATCATCGGCGAGAGCATCATCATCCCCATCGCCATCAGGATACTGGCGACCACCAAGTCGATGACCAGAAAAGGCAAGAACAGCATAAAACCGATTTGAAAGGCAGTTTTCAGCTCGCTGGTAACAAACGCCGGGATCAGCACCCGCAGCGGGACATCGGCAGGTTTCTCCACCTGCACGTTGGCGATCTCCATAAAGGTATTGAGATCCTTGATCCGGGTCTGGGCCAGCATGAACTGGTGGATGGGGAGCTCGGCCCGCTCCAGCGCCTCCTTTGCCTGAATAGTCTCGGCCAAATAGGGTTGTAACGCCTCGTTATTGATGCGATCAAGCACCGGCGACATGATGAAAAAGGACATGAACAGGGCAATGCCGATCAATATCTGATTGGAGGGGCTCTGTTGCAAACCAATCGCCTGACGCAAGATACCCAGCACCACAATGATGCGGGTAAACGAGGTCATCATGATCACCATGGCTGGCAAGAAGGAGAGCGCCGTCATCAGCGCCAGCACTTGCAGGGTCAGGCTGTACTCCTGACTGCCATCCCCCATGGTTTTGACGGTCACGGCTGACATGGCATCCTGCGCAAGTACCAGCGGAGACAGCAACACTGACAACAGGGCCAGCAGCCTAATCCAGTTAGCTCTTTTCATGCTTGCCCATCAATTTACCAAGCTGCTGAGAAAACGCCTGCGGCTGATTCTCATCGAGCGGCTCCTCCAGCCGGTAGAGGAAGTTGACCTGCTGCGGTGTGACGCCGACCAACAGTTGCTGTTCACCCACCTTGACCACCAGTAGTTTCTCTTTGTAACCCAACGGCAACGAGGCGATAACACGCATCTGGCCCCCACCGATTGCAGTAGCAAGCTTGCTCTTCTTGAGCAGAAAGCCCAGTACCAAAATGAGACCAATGACCATCAAACTGGAGAGCAACCAGGAGCTCAGACTTGGCGCATTGGCAGATGCCGCAGTCTCGGCCAAGGCCGGTACAGGCAACAATAACAACATGAGGCGCATCATTTGAGCTTCTTGATCCGTTCAATCTGGCTAATGACGTCGGTCAGCCGAATACCGAACTTGTCATTTACCACCACCACCTCACCGTGAGCGATCAGGGTACCGTTAACCAATACATCCAGCGGTTCGCCTGCAACCCGGTCCAGTTCCACTACCGAGCCCTGGTTCAGCTGAAGCAGATTACGGATGCTGATCTGGCTACGCCCCACTTCCATGGCGATGGTGACCGGAATATCGAGAATCGTGTCGAGCTTGCGCCGCTCTTCGACACTAATGGGAGCCTCATCTGTTAGCTCCTCCAGCGGAGCAGGCTTTGCTTCAGCAATGACCTGCTCTTCCAGCGCCGCAGCCCAGGCATCAGCCATCAAGTCCTCTTCTTCTGTTCCACTCATCTTGTTTCCTTATGCTACTTCGTGACCGTTTACCGTGATAAACCATCGCTTATCGCTGTTGATCTTCGATACTGCGCTCGAGCTCTTCCAGCTCGGCCTCGCCATCAATTCGTACTCCACCCCGGGTCACCAGATGCATCTCCGTCTTGACCCCTTCTGGCCGCTTGAGCTTGCCGGTGATCTTGAGCGCCACATTATCCTTGGTACGGCCCATCTTGGCATGAAAAGTGGGCAGGTCTTCCACGAAGACCAGCAGATTCTCCGGCATTTCGACCGGGATGATATCGCCGGGTTGCAACTCCATCAGTTCGCGCAAGGTGAGTTCGGTTTCCAGCAGCTTGGCTCGCAGACCCACCTTGACGTCCATGATCTCGTCACGCAGCGCCTTGCTCCAGCGTACATCGGTATCCCCCTTGTCACTCTGCACACCGGCATCGAGTAGTTCACGGATGGGCTCAAGCATGGAGTAAGGCATCGCCACGTGGAAATCACCGCCACCGCCATCGAGTTCGATATGAAACGAGTTCACCACAATGACTTCGGTAGGGCTGACAATGTTCGCCATCGCCGGGTTCACTTCCGAGTCAAGATACTCGAACCCCACGTCCATCACCGGCGCCCAGGCATCCTTGTAATCCTCAAACACCAGTTTGAGCAGCATCTGGATGATCCGCCGCTCGGTCGGGGTAAATTCACGCCCTTCAATCTTGGCGTGGAAACGGCCATCGCCACCGAAGAAGTTCTCTACCAGGATGAAGACCAGTCGGGCTTCCATGGTGATGAGTGCCGTCCCCTTGAGCGGGCGGAAGCGCACCATGTTGAGACTGGTTGGCACAAACAGGGTATGGACATACTCGCCAAACTTGAGCATCTGCACGCCGTTGATGGATACCTCGGCGGTACGACGCATCATGTTGAACAGGCTGATCCGCATATGGCGGGCGAAACGTTCGTTCACCAGCTCCAGCGTCGGCATGCGACCTCGGACGATGCGGTCCTGGGAGGAGAAGTCAAACTGGGCAACGCCGGGAGCCCCCGCCGCGCCTATCTCTTCCTCTTCGACATCATCGACACCGTGCAAGAGGGCATCAATTTCGTCCTGACTTAACAGATCGCTCACGCTTCACCTACTGCATTACAAAGCCGGTAAACAGCACTTGTTCGATAACGGGGGAAGAGACCAGGTCATTGAGCACCCGTCGACACTCTTCCAGTGAATCCTTGCGCAGCTTCTCCTTACCTTCAAAGGTCATCAGCTGTTCAGCACTGGCCGCGCTGAATACCCGCAGGAGAGTCCCTTCAATCAAGGGAATGTTTTGCTTGGCCAGCGCCTCGTCCGCAGTACCGCGCACCATCAACTGGATCTTGATCTGCACCAGGCGATCCCGCTGAGCTCCCGCAACGTTGAAGACAAAGGGACGCGGCATCCCGACATAGAGAGAGGGTTTGATCGCTTCCACCTTGGGCTTGCCAGCCCCTTCTTCGGCGCTGTCAGCGGGTGATTTATCCGAGCCGGAAAGCATCAGGAAGGCACCAGCACCAGCACCGCCCAGCACAATCACCGCCAAAGCAATGATAATGATCAGCTTTTTTTTCTTGCCCGCAGCCGGGTCTGTTAACGTCAACTCGTTATCGTCAGCCATCCCTTATCCACCCTCGTCTCAAACTTGTTCGATATCATAAACTTACTCGGGATTGCATCAAGCATAGAAATCAATTCCGGAACCGTTTGTCGATTCCGTCAGCACACTGAGGTTGGCAGTGGTGATTTCACCTTCAGCCAGCCCGTTACCGGTACCTGACTGCGCCCCCCCTTGACCCTGCTGACCCTGCCCGCCAAAGGTGGGCTGGCCCTGTTGTTGCTGCTGTGACTGCTGCTGCACTTGGGTCTGGCCAAGCTGGATCCCTTGCCCTGCCAGCATCTCACGCAACCGGGGCATCGCCTGTTCCAACATCTCGCGGGTCTGTCCATGTTGTACCACGAAATGGACGTTGGCCTGGCTATCGGCTCCAAGCTGGATCTGGATCTTCATCTTACCAAGGCCGAGGGGATCGAGCTGAATTTCTGCCTGTTGCAGTTTTTCGGTCAGCATGACGTTGACCTTCTGGTGCAATTGGGCAGGCGCTTCCTGACTAGGCAACCTCAAATGAGGTAGATTCTGTGGTTCACGGCGCAGCGTCGCCTCAGCGGCAGGCGACCGACTATCGGCTACCTGTGGCTGGGGCTGGCTATGCTGACCCTGCTGCACGGTCTGGCTCTGGCTGTTTTCGCTGCCCGACGCCGTAGCAGGAGGACTCTTATACGACTCACCCACTTTCGGTTTGACCGCCAGCTGTACAGCTTTGCGGACCTCGTCGCTGCCCGTCACTTCGATCTGCTTAATGCCGGCAGAAATGGTCGATAGCGGTGCTTGTGGCCCCTGAGATTCAGCCTGCGCCTGCATCTGCTGAGGCACAACCATCACGGGAGCAGCGTTATCGCTCTGGGTCATCGCATTTGCCGTCACGCTGCTCTGGACTGCGGCGCTTTGTGCCGTCGTCACCTGTGCCGAACCCTGACTGGTGGGCGAGCTGCCCTCAACGGCACGCTTTTCTGCCCCTTTGCCAGCGGCATCACTGCTCTCTGTGGTGGCTGACGCGGTAGCAGCACTAGCGTCAGGCTGCTTGAGCCCCTCGCTGAATACCTTGAGGCCAGCCCCCTGGGTCGCGACTTGCCCCGCCTCTCCCTGACCGGTCACGGCCCTGTTGACTGCGGGGGAAGAGGTGTTATCGCCAGCAGCTTTCGCTGCAAGTGACTCGCCGGATTTGATAGTGTTGCTGGCGACGAGTTCAGATTTGCTGTCGCCCCCCTCTTTCGTTACGAATGGCCCAGCGGATTGGGGCGCTCTGGCCGACTCATCGACCGGCAACACCTTGGCCAACTGGGCCATCCGCTCGGCCCCCGGGAGAGGCTTGGTATGCTTGCCATCTGCCCCGAGGGTTTCGCCCTTGGCAGAAGCTTTCTCCCCAGACTGCCCATCCGCAATAGTGGTGGCATCTTCTCCCTCAGAAGAGAAAACGGCGGAAGATACGTCACCCGGCACCACCACTCGCGCCGCAGCCGACGGTACTGTGGTTGCAGTCGTCGCCAGCGGCGACTGCGCCCCGGTCTGACCAGCAAGCTGTTGGGCAATCCTGGCTGCGGCTGGGGTCTGCTCGCGTTCATCAAGCGCAATCCCCTCCAGATCACCCTCTTGCGGCAACGGATTGCCGTCTACCGTTGTGGCGCTCTGCAGGGCCACCACCACCAGCTGAGGTGTCACCAGCGAGGTATCGAGCTTAAGAGAGTCCTGCAGACGCAGCAGAAAGTCGGTGGCCGGCACCTCCTCCACCTTGTTGTCGGTATCAGGATCCGGCTCCTTGCTGCTCTCGTCTTTGGGAGAGGCGCCCTCGGGCGCCAAAGATTTGGCTGATCGGACACTGTTATCGAGCAGACTGGCCTCAGCGGTACCCTGCTCACTGTGCTGGGCCTTGGCAATCTGGATAGCGAAATCACCTTGGGGCTCGCGGTCTGTTCCCCCATCAATGCTTTTGCTCTCAACAGAAGCGCTCAGAGACGATTTGTCCAACCCGTTGGCCAGAGCCGAAGGCGTTTGTGTCAACACTGTCTGCATCATGATGGGATCCCTGCGTTCTGGTGACCCCCAACAAGATGGCCACCGACAATGTCTAGATCAAAGCAAGTTACAGGCCAGATTGATGAAAGCGCCGCAACATGGCGTACTCATCCAGCATTTTCTGCTCCTGACGTTGGGCTTTCTGCTGTTCGCGGCTCGCCTGTTTCTCCAGCAACAGTTCTACCGCCTTACGCCGCTGCTGGGCCGCCAGCCACTCTTCACGACGCAGCTCAAGGGCCTGACGTACCTGCAACACCCCTTCGTACTGCTGGGTCGCAGCCTGTTCGAGCTTGTTGATAAAGGCATGATACTGGCTATTTTGCTGAGGCGAGATCCCCTGCAAGCCGCGATCTGTCCACTGCTGATGATAGATCTGGCGGTACTGGTTGAGGGCATTTTGCTGATCCATGAACAGCTTGAGATCCTGCTGTGCCTTCACCAACGCCAGTGCACACTGCTGCTCGGCCTCCCGCAAT
Organism: Aeromonas australiensis; assembly: GCF_000819725.1. Taxonomy (GTDB): domain Bacteria; phylum Pseudomonadota; class Gammaproteobacteria; order Enterobacterales; family Aeromonadaceae; genus Aeromonas; species Aeromonas australiensis. The sequence continues at coordinate 71,054 of NZ_CDDH01000046.1, forward strand.
CGTTCGGACAACATTACCAACCCTGTACTCATGAATGCCCTCCCTCGTCACCCTTAGTCAACGCATCAGGGGCATCGCCACCATCTGCAAGGCTTGCAGGCCATCATCGTAGTGAACAACCTCGCGCATCCCCTGTTGCAAGAACTGATCCAGATAGGGTTTCTGTATGATGGCGCGGTCGATGCGCGGATCGGAGCCCTGACTGTAGGCGCCAATCGTGATGAGATCCCGGTTCTGCTGATAGAGGGAGTAGAACTGCTTGAGGGTCCGCGCCAGCTCCATATGTTCCGGCGAGGTCACCATGGGCATGACCCGGCTGATGGACTTCTCGATATCGATGGCCGGATAGTGGCCCGCATCGGCCAGCTCGCGCGACAGCACTATGTGACCATCGAGGATGGCCCGCGCCGCATCGGCAATGGGATCTTGCAGATCATCCCCCTCCGTCAGCACGGTGAAGAAGGCGGTGATGGAGCCCTGGCCATCACTGCCGTTACCCGCCCGCTCCACCAGCGCCGGTAATTTGGCAAATACCGACGGTGGATAACCCTTAGTCGCTGGCGGCTCGCCCACCGCCAGCGCGATCTCACGCTGGGCTTGGGCATAACGGGTGAGGGAGTCCATCAAGAGCAGCACGTTAAGCCCCTGATCGCGGAAATACTCGGCGATGGCCAACGCCGTTTCACACCCCTTGAGCCGCATCAGCGGCGAGGCATCGGCGGGGGCCGCTACCACCACAGAGCGGGTACGCCCCTCCTCTCCCAGTATGTCTTCGATAAACTCTTTCACCTCCCGGCCCCGCTCACCGATGAGGCCGACCACCACCACATCCGCCACCGAGCCGCGGGTCATCATGCCCAGCAGCACCGACTTGCCGACACCGGAACCGGCAAACAGCCCCATCCGCTGGCCCTGACCGACCGTCAGCACGGCGTTGATGGCGCGCACCCCAACATCCATCGGCTGATGGATTGGGCGGCGAGAGAGCGGATTGATGCGATGCTGGGCAAACTGCACCGTCCGGGAGGAGAGAATGGGGCCGAGGCCATCGAGCGGCTGACCGATGCCGTCGATGACCCGACCAAGCAGGTTCATGCCAACCGGAATGCCATGCTCCTCGGTGATGGGCACCACCCGGGCACCAGGGATCACCCCCTTGAGCTGTTCACTCGGCATCAGATAGAGGCGATCGCCAGAAAAACCGACCACTTCAGCCTCCAGCGTCCCATCAAGGGTATCGATGCGGCAGAGGGCACCGATGGCGGCACGGCAGCCGATGGCTTCGAGGGTCAGCCCCACCACCCGGGTCAATTTGCCGGCAACCGGCGGTTTGGGGGCGCTGTCGCGTACCTTGTACCCTTGCAACCGGTTCAGTAGCGAGCCGCTCATCTGGCCTCCTGAGAGCTAAAAAGTGCAGCCGGACGGCAAGGTCCGGCATCGGTTATGGGCGTGATTCCTGCGGCGCAGGTTTCTGCGACGCATTGTCCCGCAAGAAGTTGCGCAGCAACTGATCGATGCGCCCGGAAAGGGCCAAATCGATACTGGAGAGCTCGGTGGCCAGTTGCAGATCGCCGGGGGAGAGGGTGGGATCGCTCTGCAGTCGCCAGTGGCGCTTGGCGCACTCTTCGGCGCCAAATGCCTGCTCGATTCGCGCGATATCGTCGGGATGCAGCATCAAGGTGACGCCCTGTTCAGCAGCGGGCAGCAGGGCCAGCCCCTCCTTGAGTGCCTCCAGCAGGATGCGGGGCGAGGTCTCTGCTTCATGATGAATGAGCGCTCGGGCCAGTTGCATCACCAGAGAGACCAGTTGCTGCTCTACCGCCTGATCCAGCTCACTCAGGGGATTGGCGAGGCGGGCGGCGAGTCCTTGCCAGTGGGCGATCTCCTGCTCCACCAGTTCGCGCCCCATGGCCAGCCCCTCCTCGCGCCCCTGTTCGAGACCGGCAGAATGACCCTGTTGCAATCCTTCCAGCTTGCCCTCTTCCATTCCCTTGGCATAGCCGGACTCGCGTCCCTCAGCCATCCCCTCCTCCCAGGCAGCCTGACGGATCGCTTCGAGCTCTTCGGCGGTGATGCTGGGGGTCGGCTCCTGTTCAGGCTCCGGCTCTACCACCTCATCTTCCTGCTGATACCAGTCAGGGGCCAGGCCAAGGGCATTGGTAGGAGAGCCCGCCTGCGCCTCGACCGCCATCTCGGGCCAGCCCCACGTCTCGACCCGGGCGTCATCGCCCTCGGGTCGTACATAACCACGCAGTTTATTGTTCATGTTTTGGGCGACTCCTCGCCACTGCCTGATACAGGTTTGGCATCGCTGTGCTGTTTATGGACCATGACTTAGAGGAAATCATCGCCACCACCGGCACCCAGCATTATCTCGCCTGCATCTGCCAGACGACGAGCGATGGAGAGGATCTCTTTCTGGGCTGCCTCCACCTCGGAGACCCGGATAGGCCCCATGGCCTCCAGATCATCTGCCAGCATTTCGGCCGCCCGCTTCGACATATTTTTGAAGATTTTCTCTCGTAATTGGTCATCAGAACCTTTGAGCGCACGTTGCAGCAGATCCCCCGGCACTTCCCGCAACATGGTCTGGATACCACGATCGTCCACATCGATGAGGTTTTCGAACACGAACATCAAATCCTGGATTTGCTGGCTCATCTCTTCGTCCGACTCACGGATGGAGTCCATCAGCTGGCCTTCGATGTTGGTGTCGAGGTAGTTCATGATGTTGGCAGCAGCCTTGAGGCCACCCATTTTGGCGGCCTGGGCTCCGGCCGCACCGGCGAACTGTTTCTCCATGATATCGTTCAGCTCTTGCAGTGCCGCTGGTTGCACCTCTTCGAGGTTGGCGATCCGCATAACCAAATCCAGACGAACCTGCTCCGGAAACTGGCTCAGGATCTCGGCAGACTGCTCTGGCTCCAGATAGGAGAGCACAATGGTCTGGATCTGCGGGTGTTCATTCTGGATGATACTGGCAACCTGACGGGCATCCATCCACTTGAGGGAGTCGAGGCCACGAGCACCGGAACCGAGAATGATCTGGTCCACCAGATTGCTCGCCTTGTCCTCGCCAAGAGCCGCCACCAACGCCTTGCGCACGAAATCTTCACTGCCGATACCGATGTTGGTGTACTTCTGGATATCGTCGATGAATTGACGGTGCACCGCCGCCACCCGATCGTGACTGAAGTCGGACATAGAGGCCATCGACATACCGAGCCGCTGTACCTGCTTGGGCTCGAGATGGCGGAAGATCTGGGCGGCATCCTCTTCGTTGAGACTCAGCATCAACACGGCTGCCATCTCCATCCCCGACATCTGGTCAAGGATCTGACGCTGACTGTCGGTAATGTCATTGCCGGTGACTTGACTCTTATTTTCTTCAGGCATCTTTAGTTACCCACTCTTTAATGACCTGAGCGGCCAGGTCCGGTTCATTCGCCACCAGCGCACGAACCGCCTTGAGCAAATCCTCATCACGGTGGAGATCTGGCAGCTTCAACTGCCCATCACGCACCCCGAATACCTGGTCTCCCTCGACCTGAGCTGCCAGCAGACTGAGCTCGTCATCGCCACCCAACACGGTGTGGTTGTCAAAATCCACTTCTTCCGGTTTGTCATCCGGATAGAGCAGTCGTTTGAGCATGGGCCGAACCACAGTGACGATCAACACGATGATCACCAGCACCGAAGCGGCAATCCGCACCGCACGCCAGAACCAGGGCTGTTCATAGAGCGGCAGCTCCGCAACGGCATCAAGTTCAGGGCGATTGAACGGGATGGCGACCACTTCTAGGGTATCACCACGGGTCACATCAAAGCCAAGGCCGCCGCTCAGCAGACGACGCAGGGTATCGAGTTCGGCCTGGGTGCGCGCCTCGCGGGTCACGGCCCCATCGGCACCGGGCACGGATTTGTAGTCTACCGCAACCGAGACTGTCATCCGGCGAATACCACCCATCTGGCGACGAGTATGACTAACGGTAGTATCCAGCTCGAAATTACGGGTCGCCTCTTTGCGCGAACGGCCAGACGAAGCCGCCCCGCTGCCATCGCCACCGGTGGCCTGCTCGGGAATATTGGAAGCAGCCGGAGGCTGGTTGGAGAGCGCCCCGGGCACCCCACCATTGCTGCCACTGGCACTGTTCTCTTCCATGGTCATTTCAGAACGAACAGCAGGCAGATCCGGATTGTAGGTTTTACGGGTCTGCTCCTGCTGGGAGAAGTCGAGGGAGAGATCCACTTCCGCCGTATAGTTGTCAGCCCCCAGTACCGGGATCAGAATGGCGTCAATTTTTTGTTTGTACTCCAGCTCTTGCTTCTGCTGCATGGCAAACTCTTTGCGAGTCTGGGCCGAGACCGGGTCTTGCGAACCGGAGTTGAGCAGGCGACCATTCTGGTCGGTGACGGTGACGCGGGTCGGTTCGAGGCCATGCACGGCGGAGGCGACCATATCGACGATGGAGTCCACCTCACCCTGGCCCAGCGCGCCCCCTCTCAGGTTGAGCACCACGGTGGCACTGGGTTTGCGTTCGTTACGCGCGAACACGTTGTCTTTGGGAATAGCCAGCAGCACCTGGGCCTTGGTCACATTCTGGAACTGCTCAATGGCGCTCGCCAGCTGACGCTCGCGGCTCAACTTCAGGCGCTCGCTCTCCATCCGCTGGCTGACCCCGAAACTGGAGTCTTTGAGCAGGATATCTTCACCACCGATGTTGGTATCGGTAGCACTGGCAAGACCGGCACGGGTCAGAGCCAATTTGATGCCAGGGTACTTTTCGGCGTTGACCAGCACACTCTTGCCATCGACCTGATAGGGGATCTTCTGTTGGTCGAGAAAATCAAGGGTCTTGACCAGCTCCTGAGTGGTATAGGTACCAAGCGGCCGCATATCCGGCTCCTTGCCCCAGAGCAGGATAAACACCGCAATGGCCAGACAGATGGCAAGCCCCAGGATCAGGGTGATTTGCCGCAGCACATCAGTGTTGGACAGAAAGCCCAACGCCGAACTCTTCTGCTCATTCTCATCGAGGGCGGCAGTGCCCTCATCGTTTATCAGCAGATCGCCGTTTTGCTCAGTAGCCACGATTTACGTCCTTATTGCTGACATCGCCATGATATTCAGTAATCACTTATACCGGCATGTTCATGATGGTCTTGTAGGCATCAACCATCTTGTTGCGCACCTGTACCGTTGCCTCGAAGGCGATAGAGGATTTCTGGCCGGCAATCATCACCTCGGCCAGATCCACCGACTTGTCGCCCATATCGAAACGGGTACGCAGATCATTGGCAGCGCCTTGCAGCTCGTTAACGTTGCCGAGCGCCTGTTGCAGCAGCTGACCAAAGTCGGATGTGACCGAACGCGCAGGCGGTGTCAGTGACGTTGTGCCCGCTTCTATCTTGAGCGCCTGCATCTCTTGCATCAGGCTGCTTGCACTAATTTCCATTTTCCATCCCCAGACAAATCATTGACGCTGGCATGCAACAAGCAATTAAAGTGCCAATGCGTTAAAAATGCGATGCATATAAGTAGCCAGACCAGACTGGACGGGTTCGACAACGGCCAGTGGCTCTGATTAAATCCGATTCTGACGCCCACTTTTGCTGGCTGGCAAGGAGTCCGCTCTGGATTATCGCAAACCCGTGTTCAAGGCGATGGACTACATCAGCCACCATCTGGATGACAATCCGGGACTGGATGAGGTCGCAGCGGCGGCGGCCATCTCCACCTTTCACTTCCACCGCATTTTCAAGACGATGGTCGGCGAGACCATTGCCGGATTTACCCGGCGCCTGCGTATGGAGCGTGCTGCCCGTCGCTTGCTCGCCTCCCCCCAGAGCGACATCACCACCCTGGCACTGGCCGCCGGGTTCTCCAGCTCCCAGAATTTCGCCAAGGCCTTTCGCCTGCACTTCGCCATGAGCCCCTCGGAATACCGCCTGCAGCAGGGGGGAAACTGGAAAAGCAAGATTGGAAACGACCCCCTTCCCTTTGACACCTATGATGGCCTGGTCATGCACCCGGTCACCGAACACCCGGGTCTGTTGCAGGGGGCTAGCGTCAGGCTGATGCCCGCCCGGCGCGTGGCCTATATGCGCCGCCTGGGCCCCTATGGCAAAGAGACCTGCGAGCAAGCTCATCGGGATTTGCTCGCGCTGTTCGCCTCAGACAAGGCGATGACACCGGCGGGTACCCTGAGTCTCTATTGGGATATCCCCGATATCACTGATGAGACCCGTTGTCGTACTGACGTCTGCATCGAGCTGGGGCCAGAGATCCCCGCAGGGCGCCAGTTAACCACCCAGACCATCGCAGCGGGCCCCTATGCAGTTTGTCAGTTTATCGCTCGCGGCGATCAACTGGTTGCCTGCTGGGAGACGGCGTTTCGCTGGGTAGTGGGCCAAGGGCTGAACTGCGACGATCGCCCGTGTTACGAGCAATACCACGCAGGCACGGACCCCGACCGGGAGCATTACGTGTTTGATATCTGTATCCCGCTGATCAACCGATAAGCCGATACCCCATTTCCATTTATCTACTTCGGTGCCTTCGGGCACCGAAGCGACGGAGTCATGCCCATGAATATCAAAACGCTGTTTCTCGCCAGCCTGATGGTGACGCTTCCCGCTGCCGCCAATGCCCAGTCACAGAGCCAGACGCTGATCTTTGGCGGCACCATCTACAGTGGTGATCCGGCGAACCCTCACCCGGAAGCGGTCGGCATTGAAGGTAAAAAGATAGTGGCAGTCGGCAGCTATCAGGAGGTCAGTGCCCGCCTCGGCAGCCATGCCAAGCGTCTTGATCTGAAAGGAAAGTACCTGATGCCGGGGCTCATCGACAGCCATGTTCATGCGGCATTTGCCGGTTTTCAGGGGATGACGGTTAACTTTCCCGATGCCATGAATGAGGTTGAGCAGGTGCAGCAATTTCTGACCCGCAGCAAGGATGATCCCCGCCTGACACTGGGCGATGTAGAGCTATACAGCAATGTCTCCCTCGACTACTGGCATCAGCTTCCCCTGCTCGATCAGGTGTTCAATGGCCCGCAATACCAGCAAATACCCGTAGTGCTGGCCGGTTCGGATGCCCACACCGGTTGGGCCAATCAGGCCATGCTGCGCAAGGCTGGCATTGATGCTGGCTCCCTTGGCGGTCGTTATGCTCCGCTGAAAGGCAATTTTGGCCTCACCCCATCCGGCAAGCTCAATGGCTTTGCCTCGGAAGGCGGCTGGGATGCCATCCTCAAGGCGCTGCCCCCCGTCAGCGACGAGACGATTGCCAGTGCCATCATGACCGCCGCCAAACAGCTCAATGAAGTGGGCATTACCGCCTGGATGGACCCTATCAGCAACATTCGTCCCCTCGCCCCTATCTTCAACGCCGAGCCGGATCGCCGCGATACCGGCCTGCTGCCGGCGTACAGCATGCTCTCCCGGGAAGGCAAGCTGACCGGGCATGTATCCGCACTGGCACTGGTGGGGATACATGCATCACCCGCCATCATTGATGACGTCTTGGCGCTGCAACAGCAGTTTCAAGATGCACCGGACGTGAAACTGGTGGGGATCAAGATCCTGCAAGATGGGGTCATCGAGTATCCATCCCAGACCGCCAAGTTGAGCGAGCCCTACCTCAATCGCCCCGGTTACAGCGGCAAGAATGATCTGGACAAACAGCGTTTCAACGAGCTGATCCGCACCGCGGATGCCCACCAACTGATCGCTCATTTTCATGCCATCGGCGATCGGGCCGTCCGTGAATCCCTCGATGCCATCGCCTATGCCCGTGCTCACAATCAGGATCAGCGCCTGCTGCACAGCATCACCCATCTGGAGGTGGTGAGCCCGGTTAGTATTGCCCGCTTCAAACCGCTCAATGTGGCCGCATCGATGCAGCTGTTGTGGGCCGGTAAAAACGTGGCGACCACCCTGCTGCTTGAAGGAAAAGTGCCCCCGGCACTACTGGCCCGCCTCTATCCGGCAGGCAGCTTGCTGCAAAGCGGCGCCATTATCGCCGGTGCCAGTGACTGGCCGGTCTCCAGCCCCAACCCTTTCCTCGCCATGTATACCGCGATTACCCGCCAAGGGGAGCTTGGCTTGCTGCCCCCCGCCAGCGAGCAGATCAGCCGTCAGGCCATCTTGCAGGCCTATACCCTCAACGCCGCCAAGGTCATTGGGCGGGAGAAGGAGATTGGCTCCATCAGAGCAGGCAAAAGTGCTGACCTGATCTTGCTGGATCGCAATCTGGAGCAGGTGGCAAGCGAAGAAATCAAAGAGACCAAGGTGCTCTGGACCATGTTCAAGGGCAAGCAGGTCTATTCAGCCCTCTGACACCGAGAGAACAAACAGGCCCGTACTGCGGGCCCGTTGGCAAGATCACGACAAGGGTATGGCATGCAGTAAACAACCGATAACGACGGGATTAGCGGCTTGTTTCCGTCAGGTCCTTGTCCATCCAGTATTTGGAGCCGGAGATATTGGCATCGAGCAGCAAGCCCTTCTCGCCAATCTGGTAGATGGCCATGCCGCCGTTGTATTTGGCGGTCAGCTCGGCGCTCTCCTTGCCAGCTACCACACCCACTTCGGAAGTGGCCTCCCACCCCTGGGTCACGAAGGCATCGAATCTGGCCTTGTCTTCAAACAGGATCACCTGCTGATAGAACTTGCCGCCGAGCCCGGCCGCCAGACCTGCACCAAACATCTTCATATAGGTGTGCTTGCCGGTTTTACGATTGACCGCCACCCCGGCGCCCTGATTGGTATGCAGCATCAGGGAGAACTTGCGTGAATCGAATACTGCGTAGCCATACGCCTTGTCAAACAACAACTTGGCTGACTGTTGTTCATTGAAGAGGCGCACCAGTGCAGTATCGGCCATGGTGTTGAGCGCCACCCGTGCCTCTTGCGGGGTTTTGGGCTCCAGCATCTCGTCGAGCTTCTTGTCGGCTACCACCAACCACTCCTTGCCAGTGGCAATACTCTTGTCGGTCCAGACCCCGGCGGTGTTGAACGCCTCTTTACCCCAGGCAGAGATGGAGGCCCAACTCTTTTTGGAGAAATCGCTGACATCCTGCCACACCTCCTTGCTGGTCTCGCTCACTGCGGTGCCGAGATCAGCGGCTGCGGCCTTCAGTTTCTCCCAGTCGGCATGGCTGGGTGACACCGCCAGCGTCAGTAACAGGGCGAGCAACCAGTTACGCTTATTCATTTTTTCACTCCCGTATTGTCGAATATCTGGGTTCCCCGGTGCGATCCCCTACAACAGGCTACCCGGTGAAAATCACTCCCGCATTATCGGAAGGGAAATCCAGCCAAGCAATTATTGAGTCCTTTTTATCCCGCCACAGCCCGACAGCAGCTAACAAAAAGGCTGCTCATCAAAGAGGAGCAGCCTGGTTAAGCACAGTAAAACCGGACGGACTTATTCGACCATCATCACCTTGCAGGTGTTGGTGCTGCCGACGGTTTCCATCTTGTCACCGTGAGTCAGCAACACCATGTCGCCACTTTGCAGCAAGCCTTTGGCCTTGAGCACATCCAGTGCATCGCGGCATATCTCGTAGACCGGCTTGGTCTCGTCGCCATCAAACAGCACAGGGGTGACACCGCGGTAGAGATTGGTCCAGGCGAGGGTCTTGTTGTGAGGCGACATGGCGAAGATCGGCAGGCCGGAGCTGATGCGGGACATCAGCAGCGGAGTAGTGCCAGATTCAGTCAGTGCCACAATCGCCTTGACCCCTTCCAGGTGGTTGGCCGCATACATGGTCGACATGGCAACAGCCTCTTCAACGGAAGTGAAGGTGTAGCTCATGCGGTGGTTGGAGACGTTCAGGCTCGGGTGCTTTTCCGCACCGACACAGACGCTGGCCATGGAGGTGACGGTTTCGATGGGGAACTGGCCGGCCGCAGTTTCGGCTGAGAGCATCACCGCATCGGTGCCGTCCAGTACGGCGTTGGCCACGTCCATCACCTCGGCACGGGTCGGCAGCGGCGCGTTGATCATCGACTCCATCATCTGGGTGGCGGTAATCACCACGCGGTTGAGACGACGGGAGTGGCGGATCAGCTTCTTCTGTACGCCAACCAGTTCGGGGTCACCGATCTCGACCCCCAGATCGCCACGGGCCACCATGACCGCATCGGAACCGAGGATGATATCTTCCATCGCTTCGTCAGTGGCGACGGTCTCGGCACGTTCCACCTTGGCCACGATCTTGGCATTGGAGCCAGCTTCGCGAGCCAGTTCGCGGGCGTAACGCAGATCATCACCGCAGCGCGGGAAGGAGACGGCCAGATAATCCACGTTCATCAGCGCGGCTGTCTTGATATCTTCCTTGTCTTTCTCGGTCAGAGCCGGAGCAGAGAGACCGCCCCCTTTCTTGTTGATCCCCTTGTTGTTGGAGAGCGGCCCGGCCACGGTCACCGTGGTGTGAATGCGGGTACCTTCAACCTGCTCGACTTTCAGCTGCACACGACCATCGTCCAGCAGCAGGATGTCGCCCTGTACCACATCGTCTGGCAGGCTCTTGTAGTCGATGCCAACCTGCTCCTGACAACCCTCCCCCTTGCCGAGGGCCGCATCGAGAATGAACTTGTCACCGATGGCCAGATAGATTTTGCCATCCTTGAAAGTGGAAACACGGATTTTCGGGCCTTGCAGATCTCCCATGATGGCGACGTGACGACCGAGCTTGGCAGCAATGTCACGCACCTGATTGGCGCGCAGGATATGGTCTTCAGCAGTGCCGTGAGAGAAGTTCATCCGCACCATGTCGGCCCCGGCGCGGATAATCCCTTCGAGGATCCCTTCGCGGTCGGTTGCCGGACCGAGTGTGGTTACAATCTTTGTACGTCTAGGCATGAAAGACTCCAATATGAAGTTGATATGACTTGAAATTCTGCCCCATCAAGCTCAAGGCTCGATGCACCGGTTTGCCAACCATCTGGGTGGTTTTTGTTATTAAATTACAATACTACACCAAGGCGGGTGGCATAGACAGTCGGGGGGCGGAGCCCCCGACGGTTCAGGAAGAGTGCGGGGTGTCGAAGCGGGATTCACGCAATCCCTCTTTCACTTTCTTGAGATTTTCGCGAAATTTCATCCCCCGGCGCAGAGTAAAACCGGTCGCCAGCACATCCACCAGCGCCAGCTGGGCAATGCGGGATGCCATCGGCATATAGACATCGGTATCTTCCGGCACATCCATGGAGAGCACCAGATTACACTCGCGGGCCAGCGGAGAGTCCTTGGCAGTCATGCCGATCACGGTGGCGTCGTTCTCGCGGGCCAGCGCGGCGATCTCTACCAGCGCCTTGGTGCGGCCGGTGTGGGAGATGAGCACCACCACATCCCCTTCGCTGCTGTTGATGCAGCTCATGCGCATCATGACGATATCGTCAAAGCTCACTACCGGGATGTTGAAACGGAAGAATTTGTTCTGGGCATCGCGGGCAACGGCGGAGGAGGCGCCAAGACCAAAGAAGCTGATCTTCTTGGACTGGGTCAGAATATCCACACAGCGGTTAATGGCAGAGATATCCAGGCTGTTTTTGGCGGCATCCAGACAGGCCATGGTGGATTCGAAGATCTTGGCGGTGTAAGTGTCCGGCCCATCTTCCGCTTCCACATGACGATTTACATAAGGTGTGCCATTGGCCAGGCTCTGGGCAAGATGGAGTTTGAAATCAGGAAAGCCCTTGGTATCGAGACGACGGCAAAAGCGGTTGACGGTGGGTTCACTGACGTCGGCCATCTTGGCCAGGGCGGCGATGCTGGAGTGGATGGCGGTCTGGGGCGACGCCAGGATCACTTCGGCAACCTTGCGTTCTGATTTACTGAAACTTTCCAAGTTATTCGTAATTTTATCAAGGGTATTCATCATCACCACCAGGCGTTTTTGTAATTTAGCTTCAGTGTCTTTGCACTCAATCTACGGCTAAGCAAGTTTCCATTCAAGCCAAGGACTATACAAGACAAGCGGTTATCGCAACTAACGCCTACCATACAAAGTATGACTCATCTCTAATTATTTCGTACTTTTCGTTACAAAACGCCACTTTACCGTGAAATCGCTTACAAATGTTGCAAAGCAACAACATTGTGAGCAGGCGCACGTTTGTATCGATCCAGCGGGTGGGCAAGCCTGAGCTCGGATAGAATGGGCCGTCATAATCCAACAATAATCTCGGGACACCAGAGTCGTCCCCATCCTGTAACGAAGGAGTTGTTATGCAGCATACCCATGCGCTGGTCGGCGATGTCGGCGGCACCAATGCGCGTCTGGCCCTGTGTGAGCTGGCCACCGGTGCTATCTCTCAGGCAAAGACCTACTCAGGTCTGGCCCATCCCAGCCTTGAAGCCGTGGTACGCCTCTATCTGGAGGAACACAAGGTTCAGGTGGCTGAAGCCTGCATCGCCATCGCCTGCCCCATCAAGGGTGACTGGGTTGCCATGACCAACCACAGCTGGGAATTCTCCATCAGCGAAATGCAGAGCAATCTCGGGCTGGCACGCCTGCAGGTGATCAACGACTTTACTGCGGTCTCGATGGCGGTGCCGGTATTGGCTGAATCGGATCGCATCCAGCTGGGGGGGGGGGCACCGGTGGCAGGCAAGCCCATCGCCATCTATGGGGCGGGCACCGGCCTTGGGGTCGCCCATCTGGTCAAGGCGGGTGAGCAGTGGCTGAGCCTGCCGGGTGAAGGTGGCCATGTGGATTTTGCCGCCAACAGTGAAGAAGAAGATGCGGTGTTGCAGGTGATGCGAGGGGAATTGGGCCATGTCTCGGCCGAGCGTTTCCTCTCCGGCCCGGGTCTGGTCAATCTCTATCGCGGGCTGGTGAAATCTGATGGCCGTGAGCCAGAGCCGTTTGCTCCCAAAGACATTACCGAACGCGCACTGGCCGGGGAGTGCCTCGATTGCCGCCGCACCTTGAGCCTGTTCTGCGTGCTGATGGGTCGCTTTGCTGGCAACCTGGCCCTCAATATGGGTACCTTTGGCGGGGTCTATATCGCAGGGGGCATAGTGCCACGCTTTCAAGAATTCTTTACCGGCTCCGGTTTCCGGGTCGCCTTTGAAGACAAAGGCCGTTTCAAGTCCTACCTCAAGGAGATCCCGGTGTTCCTGATCACCCACGAAGGGCCGGGACTGCTCGGTGCGGGCGCTTACTTGCGTCAGTCGATGGGGATCACTATCTGATTGAAGAGGGGGCGAGGCGGGATCATCCATGGTTCAGCCCCGATTCAGTGTGAATGACATAAAGTAGCTGCACGTAACCAAGAGGGTTGTGCTCCACAAGGAGTGGAAAGCGACTCTCATCCGCTGGATACGTTTGTCACCTGACAAGCCTGAACTATTTCAACCGGCCTTTTGGCCGGTTTTTTTTATCTCTGACATCCGGGCTTACTGGGCCAGCGCCTTCAACTGCGTCTTGTCGGGCGGATTGTTCCAGTCAATGGGGCCGTGGGTAAAGCGGTACTGCAACCGTGGCAGGCTGGTCTCCAGCCACTCTTCCCGAAAATAGGCATAACCCTGATCCCAATCCGGATCATTGGCCCAACCGGTCTGCAAGAAGTAGAGGCGAGTGCCTTGCCCTTCCGGCACAAAACGCAGACAAACCTGGGTTTTTTGCTGGCGGATATGAGGCAGGCAGGGCGGAAAATTCCAGCTAAAACTGAGCAGGTCATAGGGCATGACAGCCATGACCCGGCACCCTTCACTGCCACGCTCGCCCAAAGGGGCATCAGGCCTGAAGTAGATCTCGAAAGGGCCATTCGGCTCGGCCACCATCAAACATTCGGGAGCCAGAAAACTGCGCAGACCGCTTTCGGTGGTCCAGGCGTGCCAGACATCGTCTATGTGCGCCGGAACAAATATGTTGCCTTCAATCTGTTTATTGTCCATAAATCAGCGATCCTCAAGCCATCCATACAGGGGACTCCGGCAGTATAGCCCCATGGCAAATACAATGGACAGGGCTTAATCACCCCCATGTCATTTGCTGCAGATTAACTTGCCGCTGTGCGGCTGCCTCAGCGAACAGTGGCTTGAACCGGGAGGAGATCATGATCCGGCGCATGGAAGAACACGACATTCCCCAACTGGCCCGGCTGTTTTTAAAAAGCCGCCGCCACACCTTTCACTGGGTCGATCCCTCCCTTTTCCAGCTTGAGGATTTCGAGGCGCAGACCAAAGGTGAACTGGTGTGGGTAGCCGAACAGGGGGGCAATATCTGCGGCTTTATCGCCATCTGGCAGCCCGATCACTTCGTCCATCACCTCTATGTGTCAAGCGACTGGCACGGCCAGGGGATCGGGCGCGCCCTGCTGGAGCGGGGCCTCGCTGATTCGCCGCACGGCTCACTCAAGGTTGCGACCCGCAACACGGCGGCGGTAGCCTTCTACCATCGGCTGGGCTGGCAAAACGGTGATGAGACAGGCCACTGCGAGGTCACCGGCCCCTGGTGCAAGTTGCTTAGAAACTAGCGGGAGACCCGGCACCAGCACGTTGCAGCTAAGCATGCCCCGCGCTGCCTTGGAAAGGCCAGCAGTAGAGAGCGGGCCATCTCGCTGGGCAAGCAAGCCCTCGTACACCGGCTCGCACTGGAAGGTCATCCCCTCGGTTTCGATTCATCAGTACCCCAGCGTGATTGGCCTGCGCATATTGGGTCAGCACAAAATCTATGCATGGCAATTAAAAACAACATTACTACCAGAGCTGGTGGAAAAAACGACCGACATCCCGCGGCATCGTGGCCGTAGCGGATCACCGCAGCGCCAATGGAGAAGACGCGGTAGCGCCCCCCTTAACGGTGTGAGCTAGTGATACCCAAGCACAAACGGCTCGGGCACGGCATATGACCGTACTGGCGGCCAGATGAGCTACTTGCTGGAGTTTGCTGTAATGCCCCACGAGGTGGCTTCAGGGAAGCGATGGAGCATATGGCGCTATTCCGGCGGTACATATTGCATATCGTAAAACAGTACAGTTGTGATACTCGACATCAGGACAAGCTAAAAGAGCCGGCAGGCATGACGATAACCGGGCTCAGTTTTTTTTGGTGAAAACTATCAATAGCTTGTGCTCTCACCCTGCCGCTGATTCAGTCCCGATACAGCCGGGATGCATTAGGATTCGAATTGACTCGAAGCGACATACAATTTCTAATTGACAGCCTGGATCCCTATGACCGCTCACATCATGAAAATTCTGTTGGTCGAAGACGACAAGCTGCTCAATCACCACCTCTCCTCTCTGCTGACCGAAGCCGACAACCAGGTCTACAGCACCGACCAAGCGGGGATTGCACTGCACTACGCCGCCGACTATCCCATTGATGTGGCCATCATCGACCTCGGTCTACCCGATATGGACGGCCTGCAACTGATCCGGCAACTGCGCGAACGGCAGATCCCCTTCCCCATCATTGTGCTGACCGCCCGTGGCAACTGGCAGGACAAGGTCGAAGGACTGGAAGCAGGTGCTGATGACTATCTGGTCAAACCGTTCCAGAAAGATGAGCTGCTGGCCCGCCTCAATGCGCTGCTGCGCCGCAGCGCCGGCTTTATCTCCCCCAAAGTGAAGGCCGGTGATTACGAGCTGGATCTCTCCCGCAAAGAGCTGACCATCGCCGGAGAAGTGGCGGTGCTCACCAGCTTTGAATACCTCATTCTGGAGTACCTGATGCGCAATGCCCGTCAGGTGGTCTCCAAGCAGCAACTGCTCGACCAGCTCTACGGCGATGGCGAAGGGGATCCCAACACCATCGAGGTGATGGTGAGCCGCCTGCGCAAGAAGCTGGATCCGGAGGGGACGATTCAACCCATCTCCACCATCCGGCGTCAGGGTTACATCTTCAACCTCTCCTGTAACTGATGCAGTTTCATCTGCCGCGCCCTATCAAGCTGATCCGCAGCTCACTGCACATCAAACTGCTGCTCAGCTCGCTGCTGGTCATCGCCCTGAGCATGGGGTTTGCCGTCTACGCCCTCTATCTTGGCCACGTCGAGGAGCAGACCCAGAAAGCCAGCGCCCGGATGCAGGAGAACCTGGCCAAACTGTTTTCCTCCACCGAGCCGGATGACAAGGGGTCGAACGATGAGCTGGGGCGGATATCCCGCGATGCAGGGGATCGCAACCTTGATACCCTGATCTGCCGCGCCGATGGCGATCTGGTCTGGTCGAGCCTCCATATGCCGGAGGTGATCAAGGCCAAACCGACCATCTGCGGCGATCTGATGAAGTATCTGGGGGGGATGGATCTCGACTACTTCTTCAAGAAGCACACCATCAAGAACGGCGAGAGCTACTTCGTCTACAGCCTGCGGTTTATCCGCAATCCCGGCAGCGGCACCACCGCCTACTACGTGGTGATGATCGACTCGGCCAAACGCTATCACGAAGAGTCCCGCACCTACCTCTACCAGACTGCCAAACAGGCGCTGCTCGCCTATATGCTGCTGGCCGGGCTGCTGCTGCTCACCACCTTCTGGAGCCTCAGCTCCCTGCGCACCATCGCCCGTCAGATCGACGATATCCGGTCCGGCAAGCGTGATGACCTCTCGAGCGATTTTGAGCGGGAGCTGGCCCCGCTGACCGACTCCATCAACCAGTTGCTGGAGAACGAACGCCAGCAGACCCAGCGCTACCAGCACGCCCTCAACGATCTCGCCCACAGCCTGAAAACCCGGCTGGCGCTGATCCAGATCACCACCCGGGAAGTGAAGCTGGGGCGGGAGATCCACGCCAACATCAACGAGCAGATCCTCACCATGGATCAGATGATCCAGTATCAGCTCAGACGGGCGGTGACTGGCCGCCAGCGCCTTGCCAGCAAGGGTACCGAACCGGTGCCGCTGATTGAAAAACTGCTGGCCAGCCTGACCAAGGTTTATCGCCACAAGAAGCTGCAAACCCACTTCAAGTTCGATGATGATGCGCTCTTTCACGGCGAACAGGGGGACCTGATGGAGCTGATGGGTAACCTGCTCGACAACGCCTGCAAGTTTGCCATCAGCGAAGTGAAGGTGACGGTGCGCCGTCATCTCGAGCGGCTGCGCATCGAAGTGGAAGATGATGGCCCGGGTATCGATCCGGCCAAATCGGAACAGATCTTCCAGCGCGGCGTGCGGGCAGACAGTTCACCCGGTCAGGGCATCGGTCTGGCGGTGGTGACCGAAATCGTCCACAGCTATGGCGGCCAGATCCGGGTCGATGAATCCCCCCTCGGCGGCGCCCGCTTTACCCTGGATCTTCCCTGACACCAGATAGGCCCGACCACGGGCCCTCTGCCACCCGCTGCACTGCCCTACCCAGGGTTAAATACTCCTGCCTGACACCACCCAATTCAGCAATATGCTATCGAGATGCTTGAGATGTGAGGCATCTCGGTTAAGCTATGGCCGACTCGTTTGTTAACCATTTGATGGACCTGTAATCGCACTATGGAAAACATGTTTGAAAGATTGATGTACGCATCCCGCTGGATCATGGCCCCCATTTATCTTGGACTCAGCCTCATACTGCTGGCACTGGGAGTGAAATTCTTTCAGGAGATCCTCCATATCCTGCCCAACATACTGGAGATGAAAGAGGTGGATCTGGTGCTGGTCACACTGTCGCTGATCGATATCACCCTGGTGGGGGGACTTATCGTGATGGTGATGTTTTCCGGCTATGAGAACTTCGTCTCGCGCCTCGATGTCGGGGATGAGAGCGACAAACTGGTGTGGCTCGGCAAGCTCGATGCCGGCTCCCTGAAAAACAAGGTCGCCGCCTCCATTGTCGCCATCTCATCTATTCACCTGCTCAAGGTGTTTATGAATGCCGAAAATCTCCCCAACGACAAGATCAAGTGGTACCTGCTGATCCACATCACCTTTGTCCTCTCGGCATTCGCCATGGGCTACCTCGACAAGCTGACCCGCAAATAGTAGCCAGCCTGCGATAGACGATATGCCCGATAACACGACATGGATCGGGCATATCGTGCGACCACTCTTCACAGTCGAGGCCACTATGATCCGCCCATTATCTGCCACCGATCTGGACGCCGCCGTCGAGCTCTGGTATCAGGCATCGGTACAAGCCCACGACTTTATTCCCGCCGCCTTTTGGCATGAGCAACAGGCAGCGATGCGGGACATCTATCTGCCCGCCAGCAAGAGCTGGGGTTATGAGGAGGATGGACAGCTACTGGGCTTTATCTCCTGGTATCAGGGGTCTGTTGCCGCGCTCTTTATCTCCCCGGACCACCAATCACACGGGCTGGGTCGCCAACTGCTCAAACACCTCAAAGCCCAATATGACCGGCTCGAGTTGACGGTCTATGCCGAAAATGAGCAGGCGCGGCGCTTCTATTCCCGCAACGGTTTCAAAGAGGGTGAGCAGCAGTTGTGCGAGCATAGCGGTCGCCCCGAGCTGGTGATGCATTGGCAACGGGATTAAGCGGGTTTCCCATAGCGATGGCGAGCACGCTTTGCCTGTTTTGTGGCCGCCTTGAATGCCATGACAGCATTCTCTACAATGACCCACTTTTTATTCATTTCGGGTTATATCGATGAGCGATACCAGCACCAAACCGGCTCTGCCGGATCACCTCTCCTGCAATCCCCGCAGCCCTCACTATGTGGCCGCCTGCTTCGAGCACCCGATCGGTATTCGCCTGAACGGCAAAGAGCGCACCGATGTCGAGGAGTACTGCATCAGCGAAGGTTGGGTGAAGATCCCCTCCCCCAAAGCGCTGGATCGCCGTGGTCAGCCCATCCTGATCAAGCTCAAAGGCACCGTTGAAGCCTTCTATAGCTAATCAGCGCGCTGCTGCTTGATAAATAACAAGGCCACCCTCGCGGTGGCCTTGTTGTTTGCATCGTTAAACCAACATGTAGAGAGGCAAGAAATCGCTGATTCAGCGCCGATTTCCCCCAATAAGCAGACGCTGGATAAGAACCTTCTCATTGGCATTGCAATTCTGCTTTATCTTCCAGAAACCATGAGATCCAGCGCCGTTTAGAATTGAGTACAAACCCCTCACTCTCTTTAATCCCCTCGGTAATATACCCATCAACTGAACGATTATCTCTCTGTGCAGAAAATCGCCATTCATCACTTCTGACTCGCTCGCCGTTGATCAGTGCCGTGCTTAACGTTGGACTCATCACAATAATAGTTAACCCGGTGACAGTATCGATCCCCAAACCACTCTTCTCTATCTGCCCCACAGCAACAGGCACTTTGATTGAGCAGTGCTGGCCTGCCTGATTAGTCGTTGTATAAACGCCTTCCCCTACCCGCCCCTGCAACCACAGCAGCTCACCTTGAGTCAGACGATCCACCTGTAATATACCCATCGCACCGGTTGGCAAAGCGTGAGGATTCATGGTCTCTGCAGAGAGCATTGATCCAAAAAATATCAGCAGAAAAAGGGAATATTTCATGATGTCATCTCCTCTGAATAATCTGATAACTTCCCTGATCTGGATAGCAAATAAACAAGTATAAATGGGCCCGCCAAAGGGATAAAAAATACCCAGCCCCACCAGCCAGAGCGACCGATATCATGCAAGCGCCGAATGATGATCGCGATCATGGGGATGATGCTCGCCACCTCATATAGCGCATCAAACCAGCCAACACCGTTCAGGGCGATATCAAACCAGATAAGACTTAGCGTTATCAGCACATGCAGCAGCATAAATAGCCAGAACTCCTGCCTCGTAGAGCAACCGCTACAGTCAAATGCACGTCGCCACGCAAGTAGATAGAAAAAAAACATGTGATTACCTTCCATGTGATTGGGGTAACTCATGTTGCTGACTAACCACAATCAATACGTCCTAAAACCGGTTCAAGGACGGACTGCAACCTGTCTTTGTCCATGGGGCTCTTCTTGCCGGGCAGCAAAAACGCTATGCTGGCTCGATATCTTCAGTAGATGACTGCGACCAACTCAGGAGCAATGATGCTCGCCATTCCAGTACCGTTTTTTGTCTCATTCTTGCTGGGATTACTGGCGGTAACCCTTCATGTTCGGCTGGCAGAACAAGCCAGAATGGCATCTCTTTTCCTGATGCTTTGTGCCGTGACAGTGGGGCTGGTCGGATTGCGCTGGACATTCAATATTGCGCTCTTTGCTCTGCTCCAACCAATACTTGCCTCGCTCATACCGGTTGCCGCCTGGTATGCCTTTACCCGAGCGAGTGGCGAACCCGGAAAATCTTCTTATATACATGCAATAGCCCCGATCACCGTCATTATCGGTGTGGCGACCCACTCCATGCTGATGTTGCCACTGGATATTATCCTGACTGCTACTTATCTCTTTTATGGCGTTGCACTGGTACGTTACGCCGCGCAAGCACCGCTGTTGCTTTATGTCTCTTTCAGTCACTGGGAAGGGGTTAAACGAGCAGAAAATATTGCGGGCTGGATGTTGCTTTTTTCAGCACTCATAGATGGCGCCATTTCTATCGACTTTGCGATAACGCAAGGGCAGAACTCACGATATATTCTCACGCTGGGTCACCTGTTCCTATTACCAGTACTAGCGTTGGCAGTTGCCACTGTGGGTGTTAATACTCCGGTAATGGATACTCATACAAGCGAAATGCAATCAGAGTTAGATGACGAGGCGAAAAATGAACCTCTGATGACGGAAATACGAGCCAATGAAATTGCCACCTCGCTGGATAGATTGATGCAGGAAAAATCATCTTATCTTGACCCAGAGTTAACGCTAGCCACCCTTTCCAGAAAGCTCTGCATTCCAGCCAAGCAAATTTCGATCGCCATCAATCAGGTACACCATAGAAATATCTCCCGAGTCATCAACGACTATCGTATTGAACATGCCAAGCGCGCCTTGCTGAGCAGTGACGAGAGTATTACCCAGATTATGATGAGCTCAGGTTTTCAGACCAAATCCAATTTTAATCGCGAGTTTTCTCGCATTACCGGGATGACTCCCAGTGCCTTTCGCAAACAACAAGGCTGTGACATAACTCAGACTTGAATCTCTCAACCTGTAGCTAACAATAAGGCCACCCTCGCGGTGGCCTTATTGTTTCCGGTATTGGTGCTGGCGTCAGCGTTATCTAAGCGGCAACCACCAGCCCACATTTCTCGCTGGGCAGCTCTTATACCCCCAAGCGGTCGCGCAGGGTGTACCAGGCGGCGCCCGCGGCGGTGAAGGGGATGCGGAACAACCGACCACCCGGGAAGGGGTAGTGCGGCAGTTTGGCAAAGGCATCGAAGCGCTCCGCCTGACCGCTCAGCACCTCGGAGAGCAGCTTGCCCGCCAGATGGGTACAGGTGACGCCGTGGCCGCTGTAGCCCTGCATGTAGTAGATGTTGGGGCCGATGCGACCAAACTGCGGCAGCCGCGACAGGGTGAGCAGGAAGTTGCCGGTCCAGGTGTACTCCACCTTGACGTCGGCCAGCTGCGGGAAGGTCTTGAGCATCTTGGGGATGATCAGCCGCTCGATATCCGCCGGATCCCGCGCCCCATAGACCACGCCGCCGCCATAGAGCAGCCGGTGATCGCCGGAGGTACGGTAGTAGTCGAGCAGGTAGTTGCAATCCTCCAGACAGTAGTTCTGCGGCAGCAGTGAACGGGCCCGCTCCTCCCCCAGCACTTCGGTGGCGATCACCTGGGTGCCACAGGGCATGCTCTTGCTGGCCAGTTCCGGCACCAGATTACCGAGGTAGGCGTTGCCCGCCACCACCACAAAGCGCGCCTTCACCGCCCCCTTGGCGGTCTTGACCAGTGCCGGCTGCCCCGGGGTGATGCTGGTGACGGCGGACTGCTCGAAGATCTGCCCCCCCTGGATGCGGATGGCTTCCGCCTCCCCCAGCGCCAGATTGAGGGGGTGAATATGGCCGCCGCTCTTGTCGAGCAGGGCGCCGACGTAGCGATCGCTCGCGACCACCTCGCGCACCCCCTTGGCATCGAGCAGCTCCAGCTGGTCGTTGCCCCACTTCTGCCAGCGGGCGTATTGAGATTTGAGCTCGTGGAACTGTTTTTCGGTCTCGGCGGCAAAGACCCCCCCCTCCTGCAGATCGCACTGGATGTTGTAGCGCTTGATCCGCTCGCGGATGATCTGGCCCCCCTCAAACAACATGGAGCCGAGCAGCCTGGCCTGATCCGGCGGGCAGTTCGCTTCTATGGTGTCAATGTCGCGGCTGTAGGAGTTGACGATCTGGCCGCCGTTGCGGCCGCTGGCGCCAAAGCCGACCCGGGCAGCTTCCAGCACCACCACCTTGTAGCCCTTCTCCACCAGATGCAGGGCGCTGGAGAGGCCGGTATAGCCCGCCCCGATGACGCAGACATCGCACTCCAGCTGCTCGGTCAATGTCGGATAGGGCGCGTGTTTATTCGCGCTGGCTGCGTAGTAACTGTTTACATGTTCGGTCATGATCCCTGTTTCCTTACCGGTTCGGTTGCCAAACTACTGCCTAGATTAAAAGCTCGCCGGGGTGTGGGCGCTGACGATGCGACAGGTCTGCCCCGACGGATTGCTGAAACTGTGGGGCTCGCCGGTGTCGATCACATAGCTGTCGCCCGCCTCCAGCTGATAACTCTGGCCCGCCACCGTCAGGATCACCGACCCCTCCAGCACGGTGCCGACCTCCTCCCCCAGATGGGTCACCTGACCGCCGGTATCGGTGCCGGGGGGATAGGTCTCCAGCATAAAGCCGAGCTGGCGGCGGTTGTTGCCGTTGTGCACCAGCTTGAGAGAGACCCCCTGACTGCCCAGCTCGATAAGCTGATCCGCCTTGATCACCACCTCCGGAGTGCGGCTCTCCTCCTCGGCGAAAAAGCGCGACAGCGGCAGGCCATAGATGGTGAGCAGCTTTTGCAGGGAGGCCACAGAGGGGCTCACCTTGTCCTGCTCGATCATGCAGATGGCGCCATGAGTCAGGCCACTCAACTCGGCCGCTCGCCGCTGGGAGAGCCCCAGCTGATGGCGTACCGCCGCCAGCCGTTCCCCCATGGTGCGCGCCCCGGTGTCAGCCCCACTCAACGGTCGAGCCACGCCCTCCCGGCTCTGTGGCCCGCTCATGAAAGGCCCCCTGCTGCGCCATGTCTGCATCCTTGCATCATCAGCCTCTCCTGCTTGCCCGTGATCGCATCGGATCAGGCGCTGCCTGTTTACCCTGCTGGTTAAAATAGCCAACCAGCTTTCCCTTGCCGTTCACTATGTTACACAGCACAACCGTTCATTATTTTGCACACCTGATTTACCATTCACCGGCCGTCTGCCCACTTGCAGCCTGCAAGCGAACCGGAGAAAGCGCGCTATACAGCCCATTTTCTAGCATGGCGCCCCCCAGCAATTCAAATATATTTAACACTTGAAAAACATTTCAGCTCAAATTATGGTCTTCCTGTGCTTATTATTTTATACGGCAGCGGCGCAGGAAGGGTCGGCTCACTCCGGCAACCAGCTGCTCTGACCCACATTCGAGGCTTCTCATGTCAGGAACAACATCCCACTCCAGCTTGATCACATCCCGCGCCTATATAGATGGACAGTGGTGCGAGGCCGCCAGCGGCCGATCCTTCGAGGTGACCAACCCCGCCAGCGGGGCCGTCATTACCCAGGTGCCCAACATGGATGCCGAGGATACCCGCCGCGCCATCGCGGCCGCCCACGCGGCGCAACCCGCCTGGGCGGCGCTGACCGCCAAGGAGCGCAGCAACAAGCTCTACGCCTGGTTTGCCGCCATCACTGCCCACAGCGACGAGCTGGCCCGCATCATGACCTGCGAGCAGGGCAAGCCGCTGGCAGAAGCAAAAGGCGAGGTGGCTTACGGCGCCAGCTTTATCCAGTGGTTCGCCGAGGAGGGCAAGCGCGCCTATGGCCGCACCATCCCGGGCTTTAGCGGCGATCGCCGGTTGGCCACCATCAAGCAGCCGGTCGGGGTGGTCGCCGCCATCACGCCGTGGAATTTCCCGATAGCCATGATCACCCGCAAGGCGGGCCCGGCGCTGGCCGCCGGTTGCACCATCGTCATCAAGCCCGCCGCCGAGACCCCGCTCTGCGCGCTGGCGCTGGCGCTGCTTGCCGAGCAGGCGGGCATCCCCGCCGGGGTCATCAATATCGTCACCAGTCATCAGGCGAGCGCGGTAGGCAACGAGCTGTGCAGCAATCCGGTGGTGCGCAAGCTCTCCTTCACCGGTTCGACCCGCATCGGCAAGCTGCTTATGCGCCAGTGCGCCGACACCATGAAGAAGCTGTCGCTGGAGCTGGGTGGCAACGCCCCCTTTATCGTCTTTGACGACGCCGACCTCGACGCCGCGGTGGCCGGGGCACTCGCCTCCAAATACCGCAACGCCGGGCAAACCTGCGTCTGCGCCAACCGGATACTGGTGCAGGCCAGCGTCTATGACGCCTTCGCCGAGAAGCTGACTGCCGCCGTCAGCGCCTTCAAGGTGGGAGATGGCATGGCGGAGGGCACCCAAATCGGCCCGCTCATCAACCCCGCCGCCGCCAGCAAGGTGGCCGAGCTGGTGCAACAATCGGTCGCCGCCGGTGCCGAAGTACTGCTGGGGGGCGAAGCCCACCC
>NZ_CDDH01000047.1 GCF_000819725.1 Aeromonas australiensis
GGCGACCCTGTTGCACGGCTTTATCATCGAAGGCTCAATACCTGAGCAATCCATCACGCTCTTTATTACCCTGCTGCTGGTGACCCTTGGCAAAGCAGCGCTGGCCTACGGCCGCGAAGTGGCCAGTTTCAAGGCGGGTAGCGCGGTGCGCCAGACCATCCGCCAGCTGGTGCTCACTCGCTTGAGTCGTCTCGGCCCTGCCTATATCCAGCGCCGCCCGGCCGGTAGCTGGGCCAGCCTGTTGCTGGAGCAGATTGAAAATATGCAGGATTTCTTCTCCCGCTATCTGCCGCAGATGGCCATCGCCGTCTTTATTCCGGTGGTCATTCTGGTAGCCGTATTCCCGGTCAACTGGGCCGCTGGTGTTATTCTGCTGGGCACGGCACCGCTGATCCCGCTGTTCATGATCCTGGTGGGGGTGGGGGCGGCGGATGCAAACCGCCGCAATTTCCAGTCACTCGAGCGGCTCTCCGGCCACTTCCTCGACCGCCTGAAGGGGCTGCGCACGCTGCAGCTTTTTATGCGTACCCAAGCAGAAGGCGATGCCATTCGCGATGCCTCGGAAGATTTTCGTGAACGCACCATGGAGGTGCTGCGCCTGGCCTTCCTCAGTACCGCCGTGCTGGAGTTTTTCGCCGCCATCGCAGTGGCGCTGGTCGCCGTCTACTTCGGCTTCTCTTATATCGACCATCTGAACTTTGGTAGCTACGGGGTCAAGGTCACCCTCTTTACCGGTCTGTTCGTGCTGTTTCTCGCTCCCGAATTCTACGCTCCGCTGCGAGAACTGGGTGCCCACTACCACGCCAAGGCGCAGGCCATCGGCGCTGCCGAACAGCTGCTTGAATTCCTCGAAGCCGAGGTGAGCGAACCGGCCGCGGGTACAGCACCGTTCCATGCCGACAGCCCGATCAAGGTAGAGGCCAGAGGTCTTGAAGTACTGAGCGCCGAAGGGAAGGTGCTGGTCGGCCCCATCGACTTCACTTTGGAAGCCGGTTCGCGTACCGCCCTCATCGGTGTCAGCGGCGCAGGCAAGAGCTCGCTGGTCAACGCCCTGCTCGGCTTTGCCCCCTATCGCGGTGAGCTCAAGGTCAACGGGCAGGAGCTCGCCACCCTCGACATGAGCCTGTGGCGCCTGCAACTGGGCTGGCTCTCGCAAAACCCGCAGCTGTTCCACGCCTCCTTGCGCGACAACCTGCTGCTGGCCAAGCCAACGGCCAGCGATGCCGAGCTGGAAGATGCCCTGAAACGGGCACAGGCGTGGGAATTTGCCATGGAGAAGGGGCTCGACTATCCGGTCGGCGATCAGGCGGGCGGCCT
>NZ_CDDH01000048.1 GCF_000819725.1 Aeromonas australiensis
AATCAGGTGCGGAATGTCGGATCATGAGAATGGAGAGTATGAGCTGAGTTGTTTTTTGGCAAAGCTTCGCCCTGAGCTATATGCCCCTGTTGTTTGTTATTCATGGTAATAAAAACCTTACGCGGTTCCGCTGACTGGCTTAGTAATCAGAATACTGATATTATTGATCAGCGGTAATTGGTGAATGATTGGTTTGGGCTGCTCCTGCTACGGGCGGCCCTTTCTTTTGGCTAACACCCAGATATTAAGCAGCCTTACCCTGAGCATTCATCCAACTCCGAACCTCTTCGGCCCGCCAAGCGGTTACTCTTTCTGACAATTTTACTGGTTTTGGGAATGTACCTTTTGCTGACCAGCGCCAGACTGTAACCACAGCAATTCCTAATACCTTGGCAAGGGTGTCCACCCGGACAAACCCCTCTTTCGGCAATGCAATTTCTGATTTCAATGACATGGTTTGTTGCTCCTTTACGTGTCTTGTCGTTGCGGGAGTAATCAAACCATGTTGGTTCCTATCGGAGGGGGAGTTATTGAAAAGTACCGGAAGTTATTGAATAACTATCTTAACGGGCTTCTGCTCTGTCTAGCCAAGCTCTCAACGTTTTAGGGGTTACGCTGCTCAGCTGTTTGCTATGGCCGTTACGGGCTATTTTTTGCTGTAACGCTTCTGTACTGCCCTGAAGATCGGCTGAGGTATAGCCAAGAGCCTTCAGCAAATCAACAATAGCTTTACTCTGGTTCGCAGTAACACGTGGTGATGTGTCTGATGGGTCTATAGGATGGGTTAACAGTTTGCGAGGTTGTTTGCTCAGTGAATTCCCTGAGGCAATCCCATCCCTCAACCTTGATAAGTCATCATAGCGAACTCTAAAAAGGGACACTGCATGTTCAATATCGGCGCCCATTATACTAATGCAATCAGACCCTATATTTACTTGCATATCAATTGATTCTATTTTTTCTATATTTTCAAACCCGACTCTAAACCCCTCCCTTAGATAAGAAAAAGGAATGGAAACCTCATGTAAACCAGAAAGCCAAACTCTATAGGTGATATAATCAAAAATTATTGAACTTTCACACGTAGCGAGTTTTCCTTCTAAGGTATCATCAGATCTATTTATTGGTGGAGCAAATTTATCTAGTTTAATCCATATCTTAGTATAGTCAGCCTGAACATAATCAATATTAGTATCGCTATCATCTTGATATTCATCTTTCTCACTAATAAGGAAGATAACATTTGTACCGTGTTTATATAAAGTATCATACCAAATGTTGGTATCTTCAGTATCTGTGGTGCCAAAGTCGCCTTGATAACAGATAGTGCCAGGCACTCCCCCTTCAAAATATATTTGCTTACACTCAAATCCACTTCCGCCGCAAGGCTTTTCACCATCTTCATCAAGTTTTATATATATATTTATGGCGCCGATTTCATACCAATGGTAAATATCTTCAAGCTCGCACCCTAGCAATCTTGCTGCTCGTGCAGGGGTACAGTATTCCAGTGGAATCCTTTTTTCGTTGGCCATCGTGTTGCCTCTATACACTTGCCTTGAATAAATTGCCGAGCCAAGTGGGCAAGGTTCCCAACTTTTCTCTCTGTCGAGATAGGCTCAGCAAAGTCGTTAACCCACTCGGTTGAAATTCACTGGTAGCACATTGCTACCCCGTTGCGAGTCATAGAAATCGGCCAGCCACTGCAACAGCTTGCGCCGGTCGTCCAGATACTCAGCCCGGTGATAGGCTGCCCGCACCTTGTTGCGTTCGGCGTGGGCAAGCTGGCGCTCTATCACGTCCGGGTCAAAGCCTTCCTCGTTCAAGGTGGTAGAGGCTAATGCCCTGAATCCGTGCGGTGTAGCGATCCCTTTATAACCCATCCGCCCCATTGCATAGCTCAAGGTGTTCTCACTCATGGGATTGGTCAGTTTACGCTCGCTCGGGAACAGCAACTCACAATGGCCTGTCAGCTGGCGCAGTTCATCGAGCACGGCCAACGCCTGGCGAGAAAGGGGGACAAGGTGCTCGGTTCGCATCTTCATCCGCGCAGCAGGGATCCGCCATTCTGCGCGTTCCATATCGAACTCATCCCAACGTGCAAAGCGCACTTCACCAGGGCGGGTCATTGTCAACATCAGCAGATGGAGGGCAAGACGAGTCGCCGGGTTAAGTGGCTCGGCTTCCAGACGGCGGAAGAACTCTGGCAGCTCAGAACGGGGCAAAGCGGGTCTGTGCTCCTGCTTGGTGGCCTTGAGTGCCCCTTTCAGGTCTTGGGCCGGGTTGTAGCTGGCTCGTCCAGTCTGAATGGCGTAGCGCATGATCGCGCTGACCCGTTGTAGTATCCGCCCAGCGGTTTCGGTTGCCCCCCGCCTCTCAACTTTCCGGAGGGCCTCCAGAATCATGGGGGCAGTCAGTTCGGTAACAGGGACAAGCCCCAAGTCAGGGAAGGCATCAACTTCCAGAGACTCGATTACCCGAGTGGCGTGGCCAGGACTCCACAGGGCAAGCTGGCTCTGGTGCCATTCCCGCGCCAGCGCTTCGAAGTTATTCTCGCTAGCCAGCTTGTTGGCGATCTTGCTCTGCTTTTTGACTAGGCCTGGATCCACACCTTCAGCAATCTGTCGACGAGCCTCATCCCGTTTGGTTCGCGCCTCTTTCAGTGACACCTCGGGATAAACCCCTAAAGCAAGCGTCTTCTCTTTGCCGCCGTGGCGATACTTGAGCCGCCAATATTTACCAGACTGGTTGACCAGCAGGAATAGCCCCTTCTCATCAGAGAGCTTCTGAGGCTTGCCAGTGAATTTGGCCTGCCGGGCGGTGATATCGGATAGCGGCATGGGGGTATCTCCCGTCTCTGCTTGGGGGTACTTATCACATGCTGGGGACAAAAGATGGACATTCGGCGGGCCAAGAACGGCGCGGAATGGTGACCTGTGGGGGTACTTTTTACCCCCATCTGGACTGATACCCCCAGATGTACCCCCAATAATGGGGGTATGTTATGAGGCTATATGATACGACAGTACATAACAAAAAACCCGCACAGCCTTAAGCTATGCGGGTTTCAGCCATGTCATGATACGACATGAAATTCAATAATGGTGCCCGGGGTCGGACTCGAACCGACACGGTTATTCACCGGCGGATTTTGAATCCGCTGCGTCTACCGATTTCGCCACCCGGGCAACTGCGAGGGATTATACGAATGGCGCGATGCCATGCAAGGTGTTTTTCGATTGAACACTCCCGTTTGTTCATTTATTCAACGCCTTGCCGATGCGGGGCCAGTTACATAGAATGCCGCCATCATCTTAATGGAATAAAAACGATGGCCAAGCCTAAAAAAGTCCAACAAAAATCCCCCTCTCCTGCCACTCAGCCATCCCCATCAGCGGGTCTGCTGCGCCGCCTCGGCGCCCTGATTTATGATGCGTTGGTGGTGACCTCGCTACTCGTTATCGCCGGCTTTATCGGCATGGGTGTCGCCAAGCTGTTACTGGTCACCGGCATGGCCAGCGTACCTGCAGGTGAAGATACCGTGTGGTTGCTGACGCGCCACCATCTGAGCCTGATCTATACCCTGTGGCTCGCCTTTGTCATCTGCGGTTTCTACACCTGGTTCTGGACCCGTGCCGGTCAGACCATAGGTATGCGTGCCTGGCGGCTGCGCATCCAGAACGAGGATGGCAGCCATATCCGTATTACCCAGGCGCTGATCCGCCTAGCCACCGCGGCCTTTGGTCTGGGCAATCTGATGTGCCTGTTCAACCGCCAGCGCCCGCGGGCGTTCCAGGATATCTGGGCCGAGTGCGAAGTGATCGTGCTGAGCAAGCAGGAAAATCTGGAGTTGCTGAATAAGTAGTATCGGGTCAGTGCAGCAACGAAAGAGGGCACCAAGTGGTGCCCTCTTTGCATAGCCTCATAACCTCGTGTGGGTTACTGCTTGCGGCTGAGGATGTAGAAGGAAATGCCGCCAAACAGCAGGCTGGGAGCGATGGCGGCCAAGATGGGCGGTACAGCATAGACCAGACTGATGGGGCCAAACACCCGGTCACTCACATAGACAACGAAGCCGGTCATAATCCCCATCAGCATCCGCGCCCCCATGCTTACCGAGCGCAGCGGGCCGAAGATAAAGGAGGAGGCCAGCAGGATCATGGCTACCACCGAGAGCGGCGACAGCAATTTTCGCCACATCTCCAGCTTATAGCGACCGGCATCCTGTTTGTTGGCATCAAGATAGCCGATATAGTCGAGCAAGCCGGAAACCGAGAGGTTCTCGGGGTCGATACTCACCACTCCCAGCTGCTTGGGGGTCAACTCCGAGCTCCACTCCATCGTGGCGTGCTGTTCGCTACGGATCTGCGCCGGGTCATCGAAGCGGGTAATCCGGGTCTGCTTGAGCAGCCAGTGGTGCTGGTCAAACACCCCCTCCTGCGCCTGTACCACGTCGATCAGCTTGCGCTCGGGGGTGAAGCGGTAGAGGGTAATGCCGGTGAGGGCGCCATCATTGCGCACCCCGTTGATATTGACGAAGTTGTTGCCATCGCGAGCCCACACCCCGTAGGCGGAGACCGTCAGACGACCTTCAGACAGCGCGCCCGCCTTGATGTCATCTGCCATCCGCTTGGCAATGGGGGCCACATACTCCCCCATCAGTCCCACCATGATCATCAGCGGGATCGCCGTCTTGAGCGCCGCCATCACGATACTGATCTTGGAGCGGCCCGCCGCCTGCATCACCACCAGCTCGGAGCTGGTCGCCAGCTGACCCAGACCGATCAGGCCACCCAGCAGCGCCGCCAGCGGGAAGAAGAGCACCGCCTCCTTGGGCATGGAGAGCAGCACATAGTAGAGGGCGTTAATCATGTCGTAGTTGCCGTCACCGACCGCCTTGAGCTGCTCCACATACTTGATGAGCGCCGCCAGACCAACCAGCGTGATTTCACACAGCAGGATCGACATGAAAATGACCCGGCCGATATACCTGTCGAGAATGCCAAACATCAGCCGAGACTCCTATCTTGTAGCTTCATGCTGATTTGCTCCTGAAGTGCGATATACCGGGTCGGCATCAAAATGACCCGGTCGTCATATCTATCGAGAATGCCAAACATCAGCAGACGTTCCTATGTTGCAGCATCATGCTGATTTTCTGTTGAAATAGCGCCCTTTCACCCCGTTCCACCAGCTGGTGCCCTGCAGATTGAGGGGCAGACCGATAAACAGCAGGTAACCGAGCGGCACCAGGAACATCCCCGGCCAGAAGGGCAGCCGACCACTGTCGATGGCAGAGCGGGCGGCACTGAGCAGCAGGAAGTAAGAGAGATAGAGCATGATGGCCGGCAACAGCTTGGCGTAACGCCCCTGACGGGGATTGACCCGCGCCAGCGGCACCACCAGCAGGGTGAGCACCGGGATGGATAGGGGCAGCGAGATGCGCCACTGCAATTCCGCCATCATGGCTTTGTCCTGGGTACCGAACAGTTCCATGGTTGGCTTGGCCGCCGCCTTGCGGTTGGAACGCTCCAGCTCCTGCTGGCGGATCACCAGACCATACTCGCGAAAATCGGAGATCTGGAACTGCTTGCCGGAGAAGTTCCCCTCGTAGCGGGAGCCATCCATCAGGGTCAGCCACTGCAGGCCGCTCTCATCGACCGTCACCACCCCTTCGGTCGCCACCACCACAGAGGGAGGATTGTTCCCCTCCGCCCGCTGCAGCACGAAGATCTTTTGCAGTTTTGAGCCGTTGTCGTTCAAATCCTGGATATAGGCAACCAACCGCCCCTTGTCGAGCTCCATAAAGCGGCCCGCCTGCAGAAAGGAGATACCCGGATCGGCCTTGAACTCGTCGATCACCTGATACTCGCGCTCTTTGGCCTGCGGGGCGATCCAACCGGTATTGAACGCCGCGACCACTGCTGTCAGCAAGGCCAGTAACATGGCACTGCGCATCACAAAACGGTGGCTGAAGCCGACCGCATGCATCACCGTCATCTCGCTTTCGGCGTAGAGGCGACCATGGGCAAACAAAATGGCCAAAAAGAGACTGATTGGCAGCATCAACAGGGCCATGTTAGGCAGGTTGAGCAGCAGCAGGGTGGAGACCAGACGTGTCGGCACCTCACCATCGGCGGCATCGCCGATGATCTTGATAAATTGTTGGCTGACAAAGATAAGCAGCAATACGAATAACACTGCCAGCTGGGTTTTCAGGGTTTCCCTGAACAAATATCGGAAAACGATCACAGTCATTCCCAAGTAAACTTGTGTTTTTAGTCGAATGCCTGAAAAATAGGGCCGTATATTGGATTTTTACCAGTTTGAACTGCGGAGCCTGTGGCTGTTCGCTCCGCCTCTGATACCCCAACAAGCACCGCATTATTCAATAAAAGGTGCCTTTTGTCTTTAGGATGTAGGAGATTCCATGGAGTTCAGTGTAAAGAGTGGCAGTCCAGAGAAGCAACGGAGCGCCTGCGTCGTAGTCGGCGTATTTGAGCCGCGTCGCCTCTCACCGGTTGCCGAACAACTGGACAAGATCAGCGATGGCTATATCAGTTCGCTGCTGCGCCGTGGCGACCTGGAAGGGAAACCGGGTCAGATGCTGCTGCTGCATCAAGTACCGGGCGTGCTCAGCGAGCGCGTACTACTGGTCGGATGCGGCAAGGAGCGGGAACTCGACGAACGCCAGTACAAGCAGATCATCAACAAAACCATCACCACCCTGAACGAAACCGGCTCCATGGAAGCGGTCTGCTTCCTGACCGAGCTGCACGTCAAGGGGCGGGATACCTATTGGAAGGTGCGCCAGGCGGTAGAAACCACCAAGGCGGGCCTCTACAGCTTTGATCAGTTCAAGACCAACAAGGCCGAGCCACGTCGCCCGCTGCGCAAGCTGGTATTCAACGTACCGACGCGTCGGGAACTGACCATTGGTGAAAAAGCCATCGCTCACGGTCTGGCCGTGGCCAAAGGGGTGCGGGTCTGCCGCGACGTGGCGAACATGCCGCCCAACGTCTGCAACCCGGCCTATCTCGCCTCCCAGGCCCGTCGTCTGGCCGATGCCTACGACAACATCACCACCAAGGTGGTGGGCGAGCAGGAGATGGCAGAGCTCGGCATGAACTCCTATCTGGCGGTGGCGCGCGGCTCCGACAACGAAGCCATGATGGCCATCATCGAATACAAGGGTCATCCGGACGCCAAGCCTATCGTGCTGGTCGGCAAGGGTCTGACCTTTGACTCCGGCGGCATCTCCATCAAGCCTGCCGACGGCATGGACGAGATGAAGTATGACATGGGTGGCGCCGCCTCCGTGCTTGGCACCATGCACGCCCTGGCCGAGCTGCAGCTTCCCATCAACGTCATCGGCGTACTGGCTGGCTGTGAGAACATGCCGGGTGGCAACGCCTATCGCCCGGGGGACATCCTCACCTCCATGTCCGGCCAGACCATCGAAGTGCTCAACACCGATGCGGAAGGTCGTCTGGTGCTGTGTGATGCGCTGACCTATGTGGACCGCTTCGATCCAGAAACCGTGATCGACGTGGCGACCCTGACCGGTGCCTGTGTCATCGCCCTGGGCCACCACACCTCGGGTCTGCTGGCCAACCACAACCCGCTGGCCCACGAGCTGCTCAACGCCTCAGAACAGGCCGGTGATCGCGCCTGGCGTCTGCCGCTGTTTGACGAGTATCAGGAGCAGATCGACAGCCCGTTCGCCGACATGGCCAACATCGGCGGTCGTCCGGCCGGCACCATCACCGCGGCCGCCTTTCTGTCACGCTTCACCAAGAAGTACAACTGGGCCCACCTGGATATCGCCGGGACCGCCTGGAAGAGTGGCAAGGATAAAGGCTCCACCGGTCGTCCGGTCCCCCTGCTGACCCAGTTCCTGCTGAACCGGGCTGGCGTGGACATTGAAGAGAAGGAGTAACTTCCCTGCCCCTTTCGATGAATGTATCGATAAGCGCGAAGTTACTTTATCTTGGCTGATTGACACGGTTCTGCTGAACCGCGTCAATCACGTGGATATCGAAGAGAAAGAGTAACTCTCCGGCCCCTGCCGATGGCTACATCGGAAGGGTTGGCGTTACCCTGAACCACAAGGAAGAGGCCCGCCTCTTCCTTGTTTCATTCTTGAATCAGTGAGTTGCGGACGGGAAACGCCCCGTCAGCCTCATGAGGCGGTCAACAGTCCGTCACCGCAAAACGGGATCAACCTGATGAGCCAAGTGACCTTTTACCTGATGAGCGAACAGGATGACGCGCAGGCCTCTGCGGTCGAACGACTGGCCTGCACTCTGGCGGCCGAGTCGTGGGGCGCGGGCCATATCTACCTGTTCTGCGACGACGAGGCCCAGGCTCTGCGCCTGGACGAGCTGCTGTGGCAGCTGCCGCCGGAGCGCTTCGTGCCGCACCAGCTGCAAGGGGAAAGCGGCATGGCCCCGGTGGAGATCGGCTATCAGCCACCGAAACGGCGCTACGCCCGCCTCATCAATCTGGCCACTGCGACACCTTTGTTTGCAGGACACTTCGCTCAAGTGGTAGATTTTGTCCCCACTGACGAAACACAAAAGCAGCAAGCCCGCGAGCGCTACAAGCACTATCGCCAGGCAGGCCATGCCCTCGAAATGAGGGATCAGCCCGTCCTTGCCGCACCGGATCCGGCGCAGCCCTGACTGCAACCAATTGATCCATAAAGAATCAACACCAGACTCCATCCATCCAGATTACGGCGAGACCATGGAAAAGACTTTTAATCACAACGCCATCGAACAGGCGCTCTATCAGCACTGGGAAGCCCAGGGTTACTTCAAGCCCCACGGCGACACCAGCAAAGACTCCTTCTGCATCATGATCCCGCCGCCGAACGTCACCGGCAGCCTGCACATGGGTCACGCCTTCCAGCAAACCCTGATGGATACCCTGATCCGCTACAACCGTATGCAGGGCAAAAACACCCTGTGGCAGGCAGGTACCGACCACGCCGGTATCGCCACCCAGATGGTGGTTGAGCGCAAGATCGCTGCAGAAGAGGGCAAGACTCGCCACGATTACGGCCGTGATGCCTTTATCGACAAGATTTGGCAGTGGAAGGAAGAGTCCGGCGGTACCATCACCCGCCAGATGCGCCGTCTGGGCGACTCCGTGGATTGGGAGCGCGAGCGCTTCACCATGGATGAGGGTCTCTCCGCCGCCGTGCAGGAAGTGTTTGTTCGTCTCTACGAAGATGGCCTGATGTACCGCGGCAAGCGTCTGGTGAACTGGGATCCGAAACTCAACACCGCCATCTCCGATCTGGAAGTGGAGAACCGCGAGATCAAGGGCCACATGTGGCACCTTCGCTATCCGCTGGCCAACGGTGCCAAGACCGCCGAAGGCAAAGATTACCTGATCGTCGCCACCACCCGTCCGGAGACCATGCTGGGCGATACCGCCGTGGCCGTGAACCCGGAAGACCCGCGCTACAAGGCGCTGATCGGCCAGCACATCCTGCTGCCGCTGGTGAACCGTCTGATCCCCATCGTTGCCGACGAACACGCCGACATGGAGAAGGGCACCGGTTGCGTGAAGATCACCCCGGCCCACGACTTCAACGATAACGAAGTGGGCAAGCGCCACAGCCTGCCGATGATCAACATCTTCACTCTGGATGCCCACGTGCGTGCCGAGGCCGAAGTCGTCGACACCAACGGCAACCCGAGCACCGCCTACGACGCGGCCCTGCCGGCCGAGTTCGCCGGTCTGGAGCGCTTCGCCGCCCGCAAGGCGATTCTGGCCAAGCTGGAAGAGCTGGGTCTGCTGGACGAGATCAAGGATCACGTGCTGCAACAGCCGTACGGCGATCGCGGTGGCGTGCCCATCGAGCCGATGCTGACCGACCAGTGGTACGTGCGCGTGGCACCGATGGCCAAGACCGCTATCGAGGCGGTGGAAGATGGCCGCATCCAGTTCGTGCCGAAGCAGTACGAAAACATGTACTTCTCCTGGATGCGCGACATTCAGGACTGGTGCGTCTCCCGTCAGCTGTGGTGGGGTCACCGCATCCCGGCATGGTATGACGATGCCGGCAACGTCTACGTTGGCCGCAGCGAAGACGAAGTGCGCGCCAAGCACAGCATCCCGGCCGTAACCGTACTGCGTCAGGACGAAGACGTGCTCGACACCTGGTTCAGCTCCGCCCTGTGGACCTTCTCCACTCTGGGCTGGCCGAACAACACCGAGGCACTCAAGACCTTCCACCCGACCGACGTGCTGATGAGCGGCTTCGACATCATCTTCTTCTGGATTGCCAGGATGATCATGATGACCATGCACTTTATCAAGGACGAAAACGGCCAGCCGCAAGTCCCGTTCAAGACCGTCTACATCACCGGTCTTATCCGTGACGAAGAGGGCCAGAAGATGTCCAAGTCCAAGGGCAACGTGCTGGACCCCCTCGACATGATCGACGGTATCTCGCTGGAAGATCTGCTGGAGAAGCGCACCGGCAACATGATGCAGCCGCAAATGGCCGAGAAGATCGCCAAGCGTACCGCCAAGCAGTTCCCGGAAGGGATCGATGCCCACGGTACCGACGCCCTGCGCTTCACGCTGGCGGCGCTGGCCTCTACCGGTCGTGACATCAACTGGGACATGAAGCGGCTGGATGGCTACAACAACTTCTGCAACAAGCTGTGGAACGCCTCCCGCTATGTGCTGATGAACACCGAAGATCAGGATTGTGGCTTCTCTTCGCAAGGGAATGGCGGCGAGATGCAGTTCAGCCTGGCAGATCGCTGGATCCAGTCCCAGCTGCAAGTGGCTATCCGTGACTTCCGCACCGCCCTCGATACCTATCGTTTCGATATCGCGGCTGGCGTCTTGTACGAATTTATCTGGAACCAGTTCTGTGACTGGTATCTGGAGCTGACCAAGCCGGTGCTGACCAAGGGTTCCGAGGCCGAGCAGCGCGCTGCCCGTCACACCCTTGTCAGCGTCCTCGAGACCCTGCTGCGTCTGGCACACCCGATCATCCCGTTCATCACCGAGACCATCTGGAAATCGGTCGCGCCGCTGGCTGGCGTACACGCCGACACCATCATGATCCAGGCCTTCCCGGAGTTCGACGCCGCCAAGGTAGACGAAGCCGCGATGGCGGATCAGGAGTGGGTGAAGGAGTTCATCGTCAGCATCCGCAACATCCGCGCCGAGATGAACGTGGCACCGAGCGTACCTCTCAACGTGCTGCTCCAGTGCGATGCCAAGGATGCCCAGCGCGCCGCTGACAACGAGGCCTTCCTCAAGTCGCTGGCCCGTCTGGAGTCCATCCGCGTACTGGCGGATGGTGAAACCGCCCCGCTGTCAGTGAAGAAGCTGATCGGCGCCACCGAGCTGATGATCCCGATGGCCGGTCTCATCGACAAGGATGCCGAACTGGCCCGTCTGGCCAAAGAGGTTGCCCGTCTGGTGGGCGAGTGTGGCCGCATCGAAGGCAAACTCGGCAACGAAGCCTTCGTCGCCAAGGCGCCGGAAGCGGTCATCGCCAAAGAGCGCGAGAAGCTGGAAGATTACCGTCTCCAGCTGACCAAGCTGGAAGCCCAGCAGGCCGAAATCGCCGCGCTGTAAGCTCCGCCCCAACCGATACAACAAAGCCCCCTGCCAAGGGGGCTTTTTCATATCTGCCATATCTGTTTCATCTCTCAACCCGATTGCGCTGTTGGCACAACGCTTGCTGTGGATCAGCCACTATCCACAACAGTCTGGGAAGGATGAACGATGAAACGGTGGATCCAACATTTCTATCAACTGAACCGCCTCAATTGGTTGATGGTCTGGTTGCTACTCTGCTGCAGCATTATTTTGCTGTTTCCGACCGGATTGATGAAGGGCGCAGTCAGCCAGTGGGCCAATGACAACGCAGCCTGGCTGGGGGTTGGTATGCTGATCGCCATCTCCTACTTCTGTAGCCAGATGTTTCTGATCGCCTGGGAGTGGGCTTGTGACGAGTGGCAGGCGCGCCGTCAACAGGACCAACTGGCCCAGATGATCGGCTTCCTCGACTTCAACGAGAAGGCGGTGCTGCGTGAGTTCGTGTTGCAACGTAAAAGCGTCATAAACTTGCCGATCACCGAGCCCGCCGTCAAAAACCTGATGGATGCCGGCGTTCTCACCTATGCCTACGGCAAACCGACCCGGGAGAAGGATGACGAGAACCAGATCCGCGCCCTGATGATCGCCCTGCCCGCCCGACCGCTACTCACCTACAAGGTGCTGGGGCTGTCGCGCGGCAAAATGAGCGATGAGCAGGTGGAGCAGATCATGAACGCCAGACCCAAGTTCGCCCAGAAGGGGCTCCAGCGCTAACCGCCGCCCAACCGCCAGATGCAAAAGAGCCGGACACTGTCCGGCTCTCAGACTGCTGACAAACC
>NZ_CDDH01000049.1 GCF_000819725.1 Aeromonas australiensis
TGCCCGCCAGCGAGATGATGGCGGCAGGCTCCCTGATTGGTCAGAAGGTGATCATGAACGAGTTCGTCGCCTATCTGGACTTTGCCAATATCAAGGCAGACCTGAGCGCCCACACCCAGATCATCATCACCTTCGCGCTGTGCGGTTTTGCCAATCTGGGCTCCATTGCGGTGCAGCTCGGCTCCATCGGCACCATGGCGCCGGAGCGCCGTCACGATGTAGCCAATATGGGCTTCAAGGCGGTGTTGGCGGCGACCCTGGCCAACCTGATGAGCGCTACTCTGGCCGGGATCTTTGTCTCCCTCTGAGGAGATAAAGCCAGGTTGCGCCAGTAAAAAAAGCGCCCGCCCCATCTGGGGCGGGCGCTTTGCTTTATGGGCAGGGTGCTAGCGAGTGTTCGCTTCTCCCAGCCTGGGGTTGAGGGAGAGGATCCGGGTCTTGCTGACCCGGTGGCGATAGATCTCCCGCAGATAGAGCAGCGCCTTTTTCACCGATTCGCGACTGAGACGAATATCGTTGATGGAGACGAACTTCTCTTTCTCGCGGATAAGCTCCCGATATTTCTTCTCATACATGGGCTTGATGGCGTACCAGTTGGTATCGAGGATCTTTGCCGGGTTTTCGAACTCGTTGAGCATGCTGTCGAGCAGCGCATCGTTCCACTCGTCATTACAGATCATCTCGATCACTGCTTTGTCCAGATGTTCATCGAAGCGATAGTGATCCTTGGCAAAACAGCGTTTGATAAAGGCCACGATCAGGGTCAGGAAGTCATCGCTCAGGCAGGGGCTCTTGACGATCAGGGTGGTGAGGGAGATGTTAGCCGACGCCCCAATGACCAGCGCATAGCGCTTGAGAGTGGTATTGGGAAAGAGCCCGTTGAGGTGAGACTTGAGCCGGTTGAGATCCATATAGGAGAGCTTGTACTCCTTGGGCAGGGAGATGATCGACACCACAGAGGAGCAGTTCTTGAAGAAGTGCAGCTCGTTGAGGTGAGCCGGGTCATGGCCACTTT
>NZ_CDDH01000050.1 GCF_000819725.1 Aeromonas australiensis
GCGGGGTTTTTTATTGCCTGAAAATCAGCAAATCGCCTGAAAATTGGCCTCCCCTCTTCCCGTAGTTCAATGAATTCTCCCATAAAGCACCATAATAACCGCTCTTTTCTGTTTGATATTTGCTCATTGGTTCAATGGGTTGGATATAAAAAACACAGAATGTGATGCCTCTACCTTTCTTGTGATGCCTCCTCTGGTTTAATTCTTCAGTCCATATTGATGGACCAAGGAATCACAATAATTTAAGGAATAGACCCATGTTCAAAAGAACAGTAACGATGATGCTGGCGGCGGGAACCCTGGTATTAGGTGGTTGTGCATCCAATGGTGGTGCAGAGCAGTCTGCAGCAGACAACAGCGACTTCGGTGGCAAGTCCATCTACCTGCGCGGGGAGATGAATGACTGGATGGCGACTGATGAAAGCAAGGTGGTCAAGGTGGCTGACAAGCTCTATATGGCTAAAGGCACCCTCAAGAAAGAGTGGGCCCCGTACAAGTTCAAGTTTGCTGATTCAGGCTGGAGCTGCGGTACCAACTTTGGCTACAAGAGCCCCAGTGATGGTATTGTTGTATTGGGTGGTGAGGCTGTTCCTGCTAACCCCTGCTCCAAGTATGAAGACATGAAGTTCTCACCGGAAGTTGATGGCGTATACGAGTTTTATCTGAATATGGCGGGTGAAACGCCGAGCGTTTACATCAAGAAACCCTGATCTATCTCTGAGTGTTAAATATCTCGGCAAATTAATCAGTTAAGTGCCCTGGCCCAGAAACCTGCTGGCCGGGGCTTTTTTTTGGGTTTCAATTGGCCTTCATGGTATCGGGGTGCTGTATGTTGTGCCATTTGCTCAATAGTGGTGCCATATGTTGTGTTTTGTGCTGTTATCATGATGTTGATGCATTCACATAAGGTTGATTGGAGATGGCTAAATCGAACCCAGTGATG
The DNA here is from genome assembly GCF_000819725.1 of Aeromonas australiensis. Lineage (GTDB taxonomy): Bacteria > Pseudomonadota > Gammaproteobacteria > Enterobacterales > Aeromonadaceae > Aeromonas > Aeromonas australiensis. The sequence goes on from NZ_CDDH01000050.1 coordinate 944, forward strand.
GAGAGTAATCGTGGCCCCCGCCTTATTCCCCTGCAAGAAACGTCCCTCGAGATCTGGGATAGCAAGTATCGCCTCAAGAACAAGGATGGCACTCCCATCGACAGCTCTATCGATGAGACCTACCAGCGGGTTGCCCGTGCGTTAGCAGAGCAGGAGCTGGAGCCGGAGGCCTGGTATGAGCCGTTCCTGTGGGCGCTGCGCAATGGGGCCATTCCGGCGGGCCGCATCACCTCCAATGCGGGGGCTTTTGAGCACAAGCCGGCCACTTCAACCATCAATTGCACTGTTTCCGGCACCATCGAAGATTCGATGGACCATATCCTCGGTAAGGTGCACGAGGCCGGCCTGACCCTGAAAGCTGGGTGCGGTATCGGCTATGACTTTTCGACCCTGCGCCCGCGCGGTGCCTTTGTCTCCGGTGCCGGTGCCTACACCTCAGGCCCACTCTCCTTCATGGATATCTATGACAAGATGTGTTTCACCGTCTCGTCAGCCGGTGGCCGTCGCGGCGCCCAGATGGGCACTATGGATATCCGCCATCCCGATGTGATCGAGTTTATTCAGGCCAAGCGTGAAGATGGCCGCCTGCGTCAGTTCAACCTCTCCCTGCTCATCACGGAAGATTTCGTCAAGGCGGTGAAAGAGGGTGCGCCCTGGTCGCTGCTCTTCCCCTACACCGCCAAAGAGGTGGAGCAGGATGCCATTGCACTGGACGATCCTGCTCAGGTGCTTTGGGCAGACTGGCCCAACAAGGAAGGGGTCGTGTTCAACGAGTTGGGGCAGGTCGCCTGCAAGGTCTACAAGACCATGCCCGCCCGCAAGCTGTGGAATGTCATCATGACCTCCACCTATGACTATGCAGAGCCCGGCTTCATCCTGATCGACAAGGTCAACCAGATGAACAACAACTGGTTCTGTGAAGAGATCCGCGCGACCAACCCCTGTGGCGAGCAGCCGTTGCCACCCTACGGTGCCTGTCTGCTGGGCTCGGTCAATCTGACCAAGTTTGTGCGCGACCCTTTTACTGAAAACGCGGCGTTCGATTGGCAGGCGTTTCGCAAGGTAGTGGCCATCTTCACCCGCATGCTCGATAACGTGGTGGAGATCAACCAGCTGCCGCTGGCCAAACAGCGCGAGGAGATCATAGCCAAGCGCCGGCATGGCATGGGTTTCCTGGGGCTTGGTTCGACCCTCACCATGCTGCAGATCAAGTACGGCTCTGCGGCATCCGTGGCCTTTACCAAGCAGGTATCTCTGGAGCTGGCGATGATCGGCTGGCAAGAGTCCTTGCGTCTGGCCAAGGAGAAGGGCCCGGCCCCCATCATGGAGCAGGAGTTTGAAGTGACTGGCAAGATGCTGCGTCTGCGCCCCGAGATGGCGGCTGATGGCATCAAGGTGGGCGACAAGGTGAAGGGCAAGGTGCTGCACGCACGCTATAGCCGCTATATGCAGCAGGTTGCCGAGGTGGATCCTGCGCTGGTCGCCGAGCTGGCGGAAGTGGGTGGGCGTTTCACTCACCACAGCAGTATCGCCCCCACCGGCACTATCTCCCTGTCACTGGCCAATAACGCCAGCAACGGCATCGAGCCAAGCTTTGCCCATCACTACAGCCGCAATGTCATCAAACCCGGCAAGAAGAGCAAGGAGAGCGTCGACGTCTACTCCTTCGAACTGCTGGCCTATCGCGAGCTGGTGAATCCGGCCGCCATGCCCTATGCCGATGATGAGGAGAGTCGTCTGCCGGACTATTTCATTACTGCTGATGACATCACCCCGGCCCAGCATGTGGACATTCAGGCGGCGGCCCAGCGCTGGATCGACTCCTCCATCTCCAAAACCGCCAATGTGCCGACCGATTTCCCGTTCGAGCAGTTCAAGGACATCTACATGTATGCCTCGGACTCCGGCCTCAAGGGGTGCACCACCTTCCGCTTCAATCCGGAGGCCTTCCAGGGCGTGCTGGTGAAGGAGAAGGATCTGGAGAACACCCTCTATGAGTTCACCCTGGAGGATGGCTCCGTCATCTCCGTCAAGGGGAACGAAGAGATCGAATACGATGGCGAGCTGCACACTGCCGCCAACCTCTACGACGCCTTGAAAGAAGGCTATTACGGTAAATTCTGAGAACGACATTATGGTCAAGAAGATCGACAAGAAAATCGTCGCCTACAAGGTGCGTACCAAGGATGGGCCGCAAGAAGATCTCTCTGCGCAGGATGACGTGGTGCACATGCACGAAACCGTGTTGCGCCCGGAGCGGCTGATGGGCACCACCTACAAGCTGAAGACGCCGGAACATGTTTCCGAGCACTCGCTGTTCATCACCATCAACGACATCATTCTCAACGAGGGCACGGTGCACGAAACCCGCCGTCCGTTCGAGATCTTCATCAACTCCAAGAGTCTGGAACACTACCAGTGGATCGTGGCGCTGACCCGCATCATCTCCGCCGTTTTTCGCAAGGGTGGTGATGTCACCTTCCTGGTGGATGAGCTGCGCTCGGTGTTTGATCCCAAGGGTGGCTACTGGAACAAGGGCAAGTATGTGCCGTCGCTTATCGCCGAAATTGGCAACGTGATCGAGAGCCACTTCACCGAGATTGGCATGCTCAAGGTAACCGGGCTGGACGAGCATCAGCAGGCATTTCTGACCGAGAAGCGGGCCGAGTTGCAGGCGGCGCAAGAAGCTGAAGAGCAACATGCGGGCAGTGGCTTCCCGGCCAATGCCGCGCTCTGCTACAAGTGCCACACCAAGGCGCTGGTGCAGAAGGATGGCTGCATGACCTGCCTCAACTGTGGCGACTCCAAGTGCGGCTGACAGGCTGGCTCAAGTCGTTGAACGACAGCAGAAAAATCGGTCGCAGCGCGGGTATTTTGATTGCTGTTTTTATGTGCAATCAAATCAATCGGCCCAGTGATTTGTTGCGCAATAGTAAAATCGGGCGTAGCGTTGAGAGTAATAAAACTGTCACGGCCGTGTGGTTTCAATGACATCTGAGATTCACACACGTGGCCCTTCAGTGCCAAGGAGGATGCTTATGGACAATACGGACCGAAAGCTGTTTATCCTGGATACCAACGTTCTGCTTCACGAACCCCTCGCTATCTACTCCTTCAAAGAGCACGATGTGCTCATCCCCATGACGGTGCTGGAAGAGCTCGATAACATCAAGGATCGCAACAAGGATGTCAGCCGCGATGCGCGGGTGGCCATTCGTGCTCTGGAAGATGTGTTCCGCGATGCAACCCCGGATCAGATCACTCAAGGGGTACCGCTGGCTGGCGAAGCGAGCGGCAATATCTGCATCTTCAGCGATCACCATCTACCGCAGGATGCCGAGATCTTTACCGACAAGGAGGCTGACAACCGCATCATCAATGCGGCCCTCTATCTGCAAAAGCATGAGTTGAAGCGTCAGGTGGTGCTGGTCACCAAAGACATCAACATGCGCCTCAAGGCCAAAGGAGCCGGGCTTGCTCACGTTGAAGATTACCGCAGTGACCAGCTGATCGACGATATCCGCCTGCTGGCCAAAGGCTTTCAGGTAGTGCCCGGCAGTTTCTGGGAGCGGGTTGGCGAGTGCGAGAGTGAGACCCATGGTCGCGACACCATCCATCTGATCGATGCCAACCTGCTGGAGGGAGTTCACGTCAACCAGTACCTGATCGATGAGGAGAACTTCTTCGCCGCTCGGGTGCTCAGCCAGGATGGTAACAAGATCCGCATCAAGGATCTGGGCCGTGACAGGCTGATGTCCCGCAAGGCGTGGGGGGTGCATCCCAAGAACGTCTATCAGGGGATGGCCCTCGATGCCCTGCTCGATCCGCACATCGATCTGGTGATCCTGACCGGCCCGGCCGGTTGCGGCAAGACTTTGCTGGCGATGGCGGCGGCGCTGGAGCTGGTGATTGAAAAGGGGGTTTACGAGAAGGTGATCGTGACCCGCAATACCCCGGAAATTGCCGAAAGCATCGGCTTCCTGCCCGGCACCGAAGAGGAGAAGATGATGCCCTGGCTGGCGGCGGTGACCGACACTCTGGAGGTGCTGCACAAGCAGGACGAGAACATGAGCGGCTCGCTCAGCTACATCATGGAGAAGGCCAACATCCAGTTTAAATCGGTCAACTTTATGCGCGGGCGCAGTATCCAGAACACCTTCGTGCTGCTGGATGAGTGCCAGAACCTGACCGCCTCCCAGATCAAGACCATCATTACCCGCTGCGGCGAGGGGACCAAGATCGTCTGCTCCGGTAACCTGGCACAGATCGACTCCAACTACCTGAGTCCGGTAACCTCGGGTCTGACCTACATCGTCGAGCGTTTTAAGGATTTTGACGGCAGTGCCAACATCTTCCTCAACGGCGTGGTACGCAGCCGACTGGCTTCGTTCGCCGAGGAAAATCTCTGATTAAATACAATAGGTCATAGGTACAAAGGGAGGTCAACAGCCCTTAATGCCAGTCAGCTCAGCCTGACTGGCATTGTTTTTTATTGGGATTTTTACACTGAGCCTGAACTTCTATGGCCTTACTTTCACGCCGTGAGGGGCATTTCTTGCTCGATGTCGGCAGTACAAACAACCCTGCACAGCCACCTGCTGCGGGATATTTTCCGGCGGTGTCCTGACACTGCTGCTCGGTGCTCTTTGGTAGGGGCGCTGATGGCCTTGACCAGTCGAATCATGGTTATGGGCCGATGGCGCAGGCGCGCGACCTTGCCAGCGGTGGGCTGGGTAGTGATGGGCCTGGGGTAATGAGGTCGGCTAGTGGCTCAATGCGGGGGAATGGCGGGCGTGAAGAGGGCCGAGATCCAAGTCGACAGGCACAAAAATCCGAAACCAAATCGACAGGTTTCGGATTTTTATACATGGGGCAGGCTGTTTCATGGCGTCTTCGCCGACAGGCATTACTTGCGTGGCTGGCCTGACCATTACCGCGGGGAGGTTATCCCTTGAGGAAATCCAGTACTACCTGATGGTGATCGCTGGTTTTGAACTTGTCGAAGTGGTGGGCAATCTTGCCCTCTTCGTCGATCAGGAAGCTCTGGCGGTGAATGCCGTCATACTCCTTGCCCATGAACTTCTTCGGGCCCCAGACTCCAAAGGCATCGGCGACGGCGTGGTCTTCATCGGCCAGCAGGGTGAAGTTGAGCTGGTCCCGCTCTTCGAACTTTTTCAGCCGTTTGGCCGGATCCGGGCTGATGCCAAGCACCACCACATTGAGGGCGGCCAACTCGGCGTTCACATCGCGCAGGCTGCAGGCCTGGGTGGTGCAGCCGGGGGTCATTGCCTTGGGGTAGAAATAGACCAGCACCTTCTTGCCGCGCAGGCCAGCGAGGCTGACCTGATTGCCATTCTGGTCGGGCAGGGAGAAAGCGGGGGCGGGGCTGCCAGCTTGTAGTGGTTGCATGGGGTCTCCTCGGGTAAAACGCCTTCAGGCGTGTTTGCGATTGACGATAAACTCGAACGATTCGGCACCCAGTTGACGACAGAATTCGGCGAAGGCGGTTTGCGAACCTTCCACTTCACCCTCTCTGGCCAGATTGAGCTGAAAACTGATCTTCAGCAGGTTGAACGGCTGCTGCTCCAGGGTCATGGATTGCATCGCCTGAATGTTCCAGCCATGTTCGCTGAAGAACTGGGTGCACTGGCTTACGATACCGGGCTCGTCGCGGATCAACAGGTCGGCACTGGCGCGGATGTCATACTGCAGGGAGTGGTGGCGTTCGGTGCGTTTCATCATGGTGATGAGATCCCACTCCTGGCTACGCAGGGGCAGGCTGATTTCGAGTTGCATCATGCTGTTCCAGTCACCCGAGAGCAGCATGATAAAGGTAAATTCATTACCGAAGATGCCAAGGCGGCTGTCCACAATGTTGCAACCACAGCCACTGACGTGACGGGTCACTTCATTGACGATGCCAGGCCTGTCCGTGCCGATGGCCGTTACGACCAGGTAGTGAGTCATAAATCTTCTCTCGTCCTTTATTTCGTTGCGAAAGCTGCGCTGGCAAGCCAACCCTGCGGCTCCGATGACCACTCCCTGAGGGGCGCTGCCGACTTTCGTCCATTACTTTTTGTTCCGGATGGTATCACGGCTTGCCCCCTCTCTCCCTTGTTTTTCAAAGGGGTCAGCTTTACCATTACGCCCCTGAAAATCGGGAGAAAAGTCCATGTTACGCGGTAGTATTGTTGCGCTTGTTACCCCCATGCTGGCTTCAGGTGAAGTCGATTGGGCCAGTCTGGCCAAACTGGTCGACTATCATGTCAGCGCCGGGACCAGCGCCATTGTTGCGGTGGGGACCACAGGGGAATCGGTGACCCTGAGCGAGCAGGAGCATATCGCAGTCGTTGAAAAGACAGTTGAGTATGCCGCCGGACGCATTCCCGTCATCGCCGGTTGCGGCTCCAACAATACCGCCCACGCCATTGAATTGGCCAGACGCTTGGCCAAAACAGGCGTGGTGGCGGGTCTCTCGGTGACCCCTTACTACAACAAACCTACTCAGGAAGGTCTCTATCGTCACTATTGTGCGATCGCCGAGGCTAGTGGTCTGCCCCAAATTCTTTATAATGTGCCCGGTCGCACCTGTTGCGATCTCAAACCGGAGACCGTGGCTCGTCTGGCCAAGGTTCCCGGCATTATCGGTTTGAAAGAGGCAACCGGCGATTTGAGCCGCACCCCGCTGCTGCGCGAGTTGTGCGGGCCGGAGTTTGCTCTCTACAGTGGCGACGATGCCACTGGTTGTGATTTTATGCTGCAAGGTGGCGACGGCGTGATTTCGGTCACCACCAATATTGCAGCGGCCCAGATGGCCGACATGTGTCGTGCTGCGCTGGCCGGTGATGCCGGACAGGCCCATGACATCAACAATCTCTTGATGCCGTTGCACCAGACTCTGTTCTGCGAACCGAGTCCCACCCCGGTGAAATGGGCTTGTGCCCAACTGGGGCTGATTGCAACAGCCACCTTGCGCCTGCCACTGGTTGACCTCACCCCTGAGGGCGAACAGCTGATGGCGCGAGCACTGACCACAGCGGAGTTGATGGCGAGTGTTTAAATCTAATGGAAAGGGAAATAGAGCCCGTCTGGTGCTGAGCGTTGCGACTGTAGCCGTACTGGCTGGTTGCAGCTCCCCCCAGGATCGCAAAATGGCCAACCGCGACTTCGGTTATGAAGATGCCCGCCTCGAGGGCCGTGCGTTCTTGATCCCCGCAGGATTGAGCGCCCCCACCTTTAACAGCCAGTACGATATCCCGCCGCTACCCGAGAGCAGCCGAGAAGGAGCCCTCGGTGCCCAGGTTGACGTGCGCCCGCCCGCCCAGTTGTTGACCGTGGTACCGGGCAGTCAGGTCGTGCAGGCCGCAACCGAACCGACCGTTGCCTTCTATGCCCTGAGCACCAGCCAGAGCGTGGAGCGCGATACCTGGTCGTTCCTGATGAACTTCCTGGCCAAATACAAGGTCACCACCGAGAAGCTGGATCAGCAGGATGGCGTATTGCAGACCGGCTGGTTTGACAACACGGTTGCCCTCGATGGCTGGGGGGCAGATGATGACGATTTCAAGATCCGTCAGCGTTACCAATTTACCGTGCGTAACGATGTCCAGCGCCACGCCGTCAATATGTCGGTCCGGGTGCTGGATCACGAAGAGACCATCGACGGCGAGACCAGCAACAAGCTGACCCCGGCCGATGCCCAGCGTTATGCCGCCCGGGTGCTGAACCAGTTCTCTCTCTATTACGACAGCCAGCTGAAAGCCCGTGAGCAGCACAAGTCCAACGATGGTATGGGTCTGCAACTGGGTCTGGACAACAACGAGCTGAGCGCCTGGATTGCCGAAGGCTCCTTTGATCAGGTGTGGCGTCGCCTCAATCAGGTACTGCCCGCTTATGGTTTCATCATCAAGAATACCCAGCAGTCACTGGGCTGGATCGATGTCGAGTATGACGAGCCGGGTGCCGAGTTCTGGAAGGCGAAAGGGAGTGAGCCGTTCAAGCTGGAAGAAGAAAAATACCGCTTCCAGCTTGGCGAAATGGCGGGAGGCAAGACCTCCATCACCCTGTTCGACAAGGACAAGAAGCCGGTATCGTCCGGGGTTATCTCCCAGATGTATATCAGCCTGTCCGAGGCGTTCGCCAAGGGGCTGGCCGATCAGGCAGCAGCAAAAGCAGAATAAATACAGGGGCCTTGTGCCCCTGTTTTGTTATCAGAATCCCCCTGAAAACGCGGGGATTCCGAGTGTTTTTCGATGATGCGAGCCCCCTTGCCAGCCCGTTGCAAACAGGGCGTGCAGGTGAGGGACTCGCGATGTTTACCCCCACAAACAGGAAGTGTTATTAGCCATGAGTCTTGCAGATCAAGTATTGGCGGTGAATGACGATTTGCCGATCCGTACCGATAAACCTGTCCATTCCGGCAAAGTGCGCAGCGTCTACTGGTTGACCCCCGAAGACAGTGCCCGGCTCATAAAAGAGAAAGGGTACGATGTGCCCGCAGATACGCCCCTCGCCCTCATGGTGATCAGCGATCGCATCTCCGCCTTCGATTGTATCTGGCAGGGGGTGGGCGGGCTCAACGGTGTGCCGGGCAAAGGGGCTGCGCTCAATGCCATCTCCAGCCACTGGTTCAGGCTGTTCAAGGAGAAGGGGCTGGCTGACAGCCACATTCTGGATATTCCGCACCCCTTCGTCTGGATCGTGCAAAAAGCCCGCCCGGTGATGATCGAGGCGATTGCCCGCCAGTACATCACCGGCTCCATGTGGCGTGCCTACCAGGATGGCGAGCGCGAGTTCTGCGGCATCACCCTGCCGGAAGGGCTCAAGAAGGATCAGAAGCTGCCGGAAATCCTCATCACCCCGTCCACCAAGGGCGTACTGAAAGGGCTGGATGGCGTGCCGGAAGCCGATGACGTCAACGTCTCCCGTGCCGATATCGCGCGCCACCATCAGGCCTTTGGCTTTCGCAACCCCGCTGACATCGACGGTTACGAAGTGCTGCTCAAGGAAGGCTTCAACGTTATCAGCGACGCGCTGGCCGAGCTGGATCAGATCTTCGTCGATACCAAGTTCGAGTTTGGTTATGTCCACGATGCGGCAGGCAACGAGAAGCTGATCTACATGGACGAAGTGGGAACCCCCGACAGCTCCCGGATCTGGGATGGCGCCGCCCTGCGCGATGGCCAGATTGTCGAGAAGTCCAAAGAGGGTTTCCGTCAGTGGCTGCTCAACCACTTCCCGGATCCGGACATCCTGCTCAACAAGAACCGCATGCCGGAACGTTTTGCCCTGGCCCGCGACAACAAGCTGCCGACCGAAGTGATGATGGATATCTCCAACACCTATGTCGGGATCGCCGAGAAGATCATCGGCCACAAGCTGGTGCGCTCTGCCAATCCCAAGCAGGAGATCATCGAGGTGCTGCGCGATCAGTACGGTCTGATTGACTAAGAGTTGCGCTCTTTTTTTGTCGCCTGGAAACAAACGTTTGCCGCTGGCGAAAGATAGAGGCAAATAAACAGATGGGCCCCTCAGCGGGGCCCGTTTTTATTGCTGGTCTGGCGGCAAGCGAGCGGCGATTAGCCGTTGACCCTGAACACCTGACCGGTCTGGATGCCCAACACCGACTTCTTGTAAGCCTGCGCTACCTTGGCGGCGGGCACCGGCACGAAGCCCGGGAAGAAGTCGGCGTATTTGTCCATCGACTCCGCCAGCACGGTGGGGCTCACCACGTTGATGCGAAGGCCCCGGGGCAGCTCGCAGGCGGCCGCTTTCACAAAGTGCTCGATAGCGCCATTGACGGTGCTGGCACTCACGCCCCCGCTGATCGGCTCTTCGCTCAGGATGCCGCTGATCAGGGTGATGGAGCCCTTGTCAGTCAGATAGGGGATGGCGGCGCGGGTCAGGTTGATCTGGCCCATCAGCTTGCTCTGAAGTCCCACCTGCCACTGCTCATCGGTCATCTCGGTCAGGCCGTTGAAGGTCACGCTGCCGCTGGCGACAACCAGCGCATCAAACTGACCCAGCTTGGCAAGCAGCCCCTTGATGGAGGCGGGATCGCCCATGTCGACCGTGGCATCGCCACGACTGTGGCCGACCCGGATCACCTGATGATCTTTGGCAAGCAGTTCACTGACTGCGGAGCCGACGGTGCCGGAGGCACCCACAATCACAATTTTCATCTGCATCACTCCTGGTTGGGATGTGTCGATTCTAGCGCAACAGAAAATGCGAAAAAGCGCGTAAAATAAACTCATTGTTTCCATATTGGAGCTAATTATGGATATCGCCCATCTGGCCAGCTTTTACGAGGTGGTGCTGCGCGGCAGTTTCTCGGCCGCTGCCGATACGCTGGGAGTCAGCAAGGGGATGTTGAGCCGCCACGTCAGCGCGCTGGAGTCCTCCCTCAATGCGCAACTGTTGCAGCGCACCACCCGCCGCCTCAGTCTGACCGAGGCGGGCAAAACCCTCTACCAGCAGGCGGGGGAGATCTTCGCGCTGGCTCGGCAGGCGGAGCAGGATATTCAGGCGCTGACCGAAGAGGATGGCGGTCGGCTGCGCTTTACCTGCCCGGTCAGCACCGGCGATCGCATGGTAAGCGAGTTGCTGGCCAGCTTTGCCGCGCTCTGCCCGGGAGTGGAGGTGGAGCTCAACTTCACCAACCAGATGATCGACATGAGTCAGGGGGAGAACGACATCGCCCTGCGCGCCATGAACGAGGTGCCGGACAATCTGGTGGCCCTGCCGCTGGGGCGGCTCAAGGATGTGGTGGTGGCGAGCCCCGCACTTGTAGCGAGAGAGGGGCGTCCAGCCACTCCCTATGAGCTGAGCGGGCGCAGCTGCCTGTTGCAGGGGCACAATCCAGCCTGGGAGCAGTGGCACTTTATCCGTGAGGGGGAAGAGGCCCACATTCTGGTGCAGGGCAAGGTGCGGGCCAACCACTACAGCACAGTGCTGCAACTGGCGCGTGCCGGTATGGGCTATGCCAAGTGCCCGCTGATGCTGGTGGAATCGCAGCTGACGGCAGGAGAGCTGGTGACCGTGCTCGACGAGTGGCAGAGCGGCCTGCATCAGCTCCATGTGCTGCACGCCCAGCAGCGGCGGGTGCCGCGCAAGATCCGGCTGTTCAAGCAGCTGCTGGCCCAGTGGTTTGCCGAGCGACCCCACTACCTGCTCTGAGCGGCGTTATTTTTCTGTCATCTTCGGCTGCTACCCTGCGCCCATCATCGGCATCAGGAAGATCAGCGGGAATGAAGAGTAATAGAGGGTTGACCGGTTTTGTACTGCTCTGTGCAGTGTTGGGGGCCGGCAGTGTACAGGCCATGGTGGAAGTGAAGGTGCCGGAGAATTTCCGCATCCTCGCGGTGAGCAATGGTACCTTGCAGGATGAGCAGCATGCCACCCTGGCGGATGGCGAGCAGCAACTGCTGGTGCGCTTCGAGGGGGTGATCCCCAGTCGCAGCAGCAGCGAGAATGATCGGCAGGTACGCTCCGAGCCGCAGGTGGTGCGCTATCAGGGCAGCAATCAACATTTGCAGCTAACGGCGAGCGTACCGGGAGACGAGCGGGGGATGCAGGCCTATGCCAAGGCTCCTGTGGTAGCGTTGCAGGAGAATGGCCGCGCGCTTGTCATCCAGCAGGATGCACTGGTGACCAGCGGTATGCTGCTTGGGGTGGATTGGAACGGCAAACTGGCCGAATACAACCGCAGCGGCGGCAAGGCGGCGCTGACGGCTGGCGCCGTTGCTACGCAGCCTGCGGCCACGGCCGCTGGTGGGGCTCAACCCGTTGTGGCAACCAGCGAGCTGGAAGGGCAGTTGCAGCAGCTGTTTCTGCAGGCCGACCCGGCCCTGCGCAAGCGCTTTATCGGTTGGGCCGTGCCACAGCTTTAAGTTTTCAGCCCGTTGCAGTAACGTGGACACTCCTTTTTCAGGCGCTCTGTTCATCGTACTCAACGAGGTTTTCATGTTTGAATTGCATTCACGCCTGCAGGCAGATACCCGGTGGCTCGGGGATCTGCCCCTCTGCCGTGTCTTGCTGGCCAAAGACAGCCAGTATCCCTGGCTGATCCTGGTACCGCGAGTAGCTAACCTGCGAGAAATTCACCATCTGGCACCGGAGCAGCAGCAACAGCTGATGCAGGAGTCCTGCGCCGTCGCCGCCCTGATGGAGCAGGCCCTCGGCCCTGACAAGATCAACATAGGGGCGCTGGGCAATCTGGTGCCGCAACTCCACCTTCATCACGTTGCCCGCTTTGCGACGGATCGCGCCTGGCCTGGCCCCATCTGGGGAGCTCATCCGGTCGTGCCTTACGAGCCGCAAGTTTTGGCGCTGCAGGCCGATACATGGCGTGCCAGGCTCGCCACGCTGAGCGGCTTCACCCCTGTGGCTGCTGATAATGGAGTTAACTGAGAGGCTCATCGCTATTTCAGTCTCCATGCCGCGCTATCTGTTAGAGTTATGGTATAGATAAGTCCATTTCGATGTTTAGGAAGGTCCCATGATAGTGACGAGAGCTGATGAGGAAGCCGTATTGACCACTGAGGATGTGCTGCTTAGCCTGTGCAACTCGGTGACGGACGTTTTGAGTGCCGCGACCATGAGTCAGGTGCGGTTTTCCGGCATGGTGCAGCGGATCAGCAAGACCTGCCTCAAGCCGGATATCGGCTGCTTCGTGCTGTTCGATGGCGGTTTTTCCGGTCTGGTGGTGATCAACTTCTCCGCCGCCGCCGCCATGGAGCTGTACGAGAGCTACATGCTCAGCATGGGGCTCTCCAAGGAGGATCTCGCTATCTCTCACACCTCTGACGAGGTGAGCAATGTGATGGGCGAGCTGATGAATCAGATTGTGGGCAGCTTTACCGTCAAGGTGGGCCGGGATCTGCAGACCCACATCACCCAGAATCAGCCGAAGATGCTGGCCCTCAACAAGCAGGTGATGCTGAGCGTCGATACCAATCTCGATAGCCCGGAGTCCCGCCGCGTCACCTTCTTCACCGCCCGCAACAACATCTTCTATCTGGAGTTGGCGATGGACAAGACCGAGTTCATCCGTATCCACAATGAAGGTATTGATGAAGAGGAGCTGGATCCCGATGCCTTGATTGCCCAGGCCAAACAGGAGGCGACCAAGCCAGCCCCGGTAGCCGCAGCTCCTGCCAGCGGTGCGCACGATGATCTGCTCGATTCTCTCGGGATCTAACGGGCGGCAAGCAAGACAGCAACAAGGCCACTCCGGTGGCCTTTATTTTTTCTGTGGATCGCGGGTTAGAAGTTGTAGAGCAGACCCGTGCTGAAGCGGGTGGCTTGTGAGTCGTAAAAACTGATATCAGAGCTTGATTGGGCGTAGGCTGCGCTGGCAGTTGCGGAAAGGGCGCGTACCCCGAACAGCTTGTGCCAGAAGAAGATGGCGTTCACCGCAAACTCGTTGGCATCGGCGTACTGGCCAAACAGGGGGTTGGCCTCGTCATAGCTGCTCTGTCCCAGGTAGAGGTTGCTGACTAATGACCACTGGGCACCCCGTTTGCCATAAGTCAGCTGCATACCGCTCTGTTTGTAGCGCTGGGCGCGCCCGTCGAGATCCGCATCACGATAAACCAGTGCCGGCTCCAGAACCTGGCCGGGGGCAAAGCGCCACTGATAGGAGAGTTCGAGCGCGTTGATCTTGCCGTTGCGATCGAGGAGCGGGGCATAGCTGGTGCTATGGGCTGCATCGTATTGCTGGCCGCTGCGCTCTTCATCCACATCGATATTGCGGCTGGTCAAGCTGGCGTTGAAATTGCTGCCCCAGACCTTGTCCCAGCTGACCCTGGCGCCGGCAGACTTGATGTCGGTCGAGCTTCGGGCTACTCCCACAGCAAACGGATCGCTCCACTGTTTGGTCGGCATGGCACTGAATACAAAAGAGCCGCCCACAATCCCCTTGTCCCCAAGCTCCTGGCGAACCCCCAACTGCTGGGTAAAGTCGAAGCGTATGGCATCCTGGATCAGGTTACCGAGAAAGAGCTGGGTGCGGGTATCGGCAAAGGTATAGCGGATGTCGGCGTTGATCAGCGGGGCAAGGGCTGAGCTGCTGGGCGGGCTACCCAGCGTGGCGAGGGTGTTGTTGTCATCATCACCACTGTAGAAGTTGGACTTGTAGTTGACGACATTGATGCCGCCCAGCAGAAAACCGGACCAGCCAGACTCTTTGGGGATACTACCCAAATCGGCATGAGCGCTGTTGGCGACGAGCAGCGCAAGACTAAACAGTGATAAATGACGCATCGAAGAGTGCTCCTGGTCCAGTGATTCGGGGGGAAATGAACAAGCCTATGCTGCCGATATTCGTCAGCCAGCTCACAGAATTGCGATGCAACCCCATGAGATAAACCACAGTTCACCCAGTTGTACTGGTATTCTGTACCGCGAATATCGGGGGAAAACAACAAGATGAAACAGATTAAATCCTGGGCGCAATACTATGTCGACCTGATGACCAAGCTCGGGCTGGTGCGCTTCAGTATGTTCCTGGCGGCGGGCATTATCGTGCTGGCGGTCGCCATCCAGATGGGGGTGACCCTGTTCCTGCGTGGCAATATCGATGTGATCGACTTCGTTCGCTCGGTCTTCTTCGGCCTGCTGGTGACCCCCTGGGCGGTCTATTTTCTCTCCATCGTGGTGGATCAGCTGGAGGATTCCCGTCAGCGACTGAGCCGGATGGTGCGCAAGCTGCAGGATATGCGGGAGCGGGATCTGGAGCTCAATACCCAGCTGCAGGAGAACATCAGCCGTCTCAATGCCCAGATTGCCGAAACCAATCGGGCCGAGAGCCTGCGTCTGCAGGCCATCGAGGATCTCGAGAATGAGGTGTTCCAGCGAGAGAAAGCCCAGCTTCATCTGGGGGAGCGTACTGCCCTGCTGCGCTCCTTTATCGACTGCTCCCCCGATCTGGTCTACTACCGCAACGAGGATGAGCAGTTTTCCGGTTGCAACCGCGCCATGGAGGAGCTGACCGGCAAGGTGGAGGCCGAGCTGATCGGTCTGACCCCGTTCGATGTCTACAAGCAGGAGATCGCCAACAAGGTGGTGGAGACCGACAAGCAGGTTTTTGCCAGCAACGAGCCGCTCACCTACGAGCAGTGGCTGGAGTATCCCGATGGCCGCAAGGCTTACTTCGAGCTGCGCAAGGTGCCCTTCTTCGACCGCTTCGGCAAGCGACTCGGCCTGCTCGGTTTTGGCCGCGATATCACCGAGCGCAAGCAGTATCAGGACAAGCTGGAGAAGGCGAGTCGCGACAAGACCACCTTTATCTCCACCATCAGCCACGAGTTGCGCACCCCGCTCAACGGCATCGTGGGCTTAAGTCGGATGCTGATGGATACTCCCCTCGATCCCAAGCAGCAACAGCAGCTTAAGACCATTCACCTGAGTGCGGTGACCCTTGGCAATATCTTCAACGACATCATCGACTTGGACAAACTGGATCGCCGTCGCCTCGAAATTGCGCCAACCCGTATCGACCTGCCCGCCTTCCTCGACGAGCTGGAGACCCTGTCGCGCATTCAGGCGGAGCAGAAGGGGCTCTATCTCCATTTCGATCGCGATGGCGACATGCCGCAATTTGTGATGGCTGACGGTACCCGCCTGCGTCAGGTGCTGTGGAATCTGGTGGGCAACGCGGTCAAGTTTACCGATGAGGGGGGCGTCACCGTGCGTTGCTTATCCCATCCCGCCGATGAGCCGGGCAAGCTGGCCCTGCACTTCGAGGTGGAGGATACCGGCATCGGCATCCCGCGCGCTCAGCAGGAGAAGATCTTCGCCATGTACTATCAGGTGCAGGGCAAGAAGCACGCCACCGGCACCGGCATTGGCCTCGCGGTCTCCCGTCAGCTGGTACAGGCGATGGGCGGGCAGCTCTATGTGGACAGCGATCCGGGCGAAGGCTCCTGCTTTACCGCCGAGCTGGAGGTAGCTTGCGCCGAGCCTGTGTTGCCAGAGCAGGAGGAGGAGATGCCCTCCCTCGATATCCTGCTGGTGGAGGATGTGGAGCTTAACGTGACGGTGGCCTGCGCCCTGCTGGGCAAGCTGGGTCATCAGGTGCAGGTGGCCCGCGATGGCGCACAGGCGCTGGCGATGGCCAACCCGGATGATTTCGACCTCATTTTGCTCGATATCCAGCTACCGGATATGACCGGCTTCGATGTGGCGAAAACCCTGCTGGAGCGTTATGGCGACAGCCTGCCACCCATGGTGGCGCTCACCGCCAACGCTACCGGCGATCGCCAGTACTACCGGGATCACGGCATGCAGGATGTCATTAACAAGCCGCTTGGCTCCAAAGCCGTACGGGAGGTGATTGGCCACCTGTTTGCCGATCTGGCCGAGGATGAGGCGGACGAGCTGGCGGATGCGGGCAATCAGGATGCCCTGCTGGATATCCCCTTCCTCACTGACTACGCCGATACTGTGGGCAAGCCGGTACTGCTCTCCAGCGTCGATCTGTTCGAGAAGATGATGCCGGACTACATGGCTGTGCTCGACTCCAACATGATTGCCAAGGATCAAGCAGGGGTAGTGGAAGAGGCCCACAAGATAAAAGGGGCGGCAGGCTCCATTGGCCTGCGCCGACTGCAGCAGACGGCGCAACTCATTCAGAGCCCGGATCATCCCGCCTGGTGGGAAAACGTGGAAGACTGGATTGAGACGCTGCGCCGGGAATATCCCGGCGATATCGCCCGTCTGCGGCGCTGGTTGCTGTCTTGAGGCTGGAGGTTGTCGTGAGTCTGATGGAAGTTGCTGGCAAGGAGCTGCGAGATGTATAGCCGTTTGATTACCCCCGCGCGCATCCACTCCTGGGGGGATGAGGCGCTGCTGGAGGCGACCGAGCAGGATCGCGCCCGTATCGTGCAGGCCGCACCGGTGCGCAGGTTGCAGCAGAAGACCCAGGTCTTTCCACTTGATGTGAAGGCCTCGGTGCGCAGCCGCCTCACCCACTCGCTGGAGGTGCAGGAGACCGGTCGCCAGATCAGCCGCCGCATTCTGGCCGCCTTGCCAGCCGGCATGGTCTGCGAGGGGGCTTTTATCAATCTGGTGGAGATGTCCTGCCTGCTTCATGACGTGGGCAACCCGCCGTTTGGCCACTTTGGCGAGCAGGTGATGAGCCAGTGGCTTGGCGAGATGCTCGATCCCCTCTATCAGCAGGCGCTGGCGCAGCCCCCCTCGGCCCACTGGGCTGAATTGCGTCAGGATCTGCAACTGTTTGATGGCAACGCCCAGAGTCTGCGGCTGGTGCACAGTCTGCACGAGCTCAATCTGACCCTTGGACAACTGGCTGCACTCTGCAAATACCCGCAGCAGCCGCAACCCGGGGTGAGCTATGGCCAACATCATGGCTGGAGCAGCAAGCGGGGTATCTTCTTTAGCGAGCAGCCGCTCTACCGCGCCCTCGGCCAGGGTCTTGGGTTGGTCCCCGGCTGCCGTCATCCACTGGTCTACATCATGGAGGCGGCCGATGACATCTCCTACTGCATCGCCGATCTGGAAGATGCGGTGGATCGGCGGATCCTGACCCAAGGCGAGCTGCTGGCGGCGCTGCGGACCGCCGATCAGAGCGACTACATGGCTGCGTTGCTGGATGAGGCGCTGACCTCTGAACGGGGCTTTTTTCCTCATTTTCGCCAGCAACTGACCCGGGATCTGGTGGCGTTGGCTGCGGCAACCTATGTCAGCGAACATCAAGCCATTTTGCAGGGATCCTACCCGCAAGCGCTGCTGCACAGTCAGGCGCCGGCGGCACGGGTGCTCGATATCCTCAAGCGGGTGGCCCGTGAGCTGGTCTTTATGCGCCCCGAGGTGGAAGCACTCGAACTGGAGGGGTATGCGGCGCTGCGCGGGGTGCTGACCAGTTATGCCTGTCTTTTGGCGCTGCCAGCGCCACAGTTTGCCCGGCTGCTGGCCGGGGAGGGGAGTCAGGCGCTGTTCTTTGCGCGCCGCCTCTATCATCGCCTCTCGGCCCGCCATCTCAAGGCCTATCGATTGGCGATCGCCACCCCGGATCCACGATTTGCCTGCCAGAACGAGCAGGAGTGGTATTACCGGGTGCGGCTGCTGCTCGATTATGTCAGCGGCATGACGGATACCTATGTGCTGGAGGAGTACCGGCTACTCTCGGGGATCTGATGCCCCAAGCTACTTTTCGGGCAGCATAAAATGCCGTAAAAACGTTTAAAAAGGAGTCGCAAGAGGCTTGTTTTAAATTCGGATATTTTTTAGAATTCCGTGGCCTGTTCAACTTTTATTCGGTAAGGAGACGAAAATGCAACATCTTATGCTCAATATTGCATTCTCTCGCGGCACTGCGTGCGGCGTGAAATCTCGTGCTCTTTTACCGCGTGGCGTAAACAGGTAACCCCTGTCTTTTTATCATCCGCGGTTCGTCCCGCAGGGTGATATCCACTTTCTCCGGGAGAACCGCATGTTCAACTGGAGAATGTCATGTCTATCGAACTGGTTTTACTGCGCAGTGTTGAATCCCTGGTCCAGAGAAGGATTGCCAGGGTCGAGCGTCGTCTCGTGCGGGTCAATCTGTCGCCCGCCCTGCTCAGGGATATCGGGCTGGAAGGGTATCAGGGTCAAATCGCCCTCGTTCGCGAGCGGGAGTATCAAACCGGCTTCCGCCTCGGGAATCGAATAACCTGATAGCGAAGGGGAGAATAAGATCCCCCTCGCTAGTGAAATGGCAGGCGGCATGCCTGCCATTTTTCCATCTTACGGTTGATTCCAGGTTCACATGTTGGTGACTCAGTATTATCCTCTCTGCCCTCTTTGTAACAGCTGTGATTGTTTTCTCGCCTTGCGTCGTCAGGATCTGCAAGATTAGAGGTGGCAGCCCTATCTGTTTTACTCATCAGGACAAGACCTTATGCCACTCCTTCGTCAGCTTTTTCTTCCCATTTTGCTGTTGTTTTCAGGCGTGTTGGCTGTTGCAGCTCCCCAGCCGCAAGATGAGAGCACAAGTAACGAAATTTCTGCACAAAAAGAGCTGCTGGTCGGGGTACCCCGTGGTGGCTATCCTCCGTTCCTCTACGAATTGCCCAGCCAGCGTTATGCTGGTCCGCTCAAGGAGCTGGCCTCGCGTATTGCAGCCGAAATGGGCGTGTCCTTGCGCTATATCCCGTATAACTCCTACGTAGATGCCCAGATTGCTCTCCAAAGCGGCCAGATCGATGCATTAATCGGAGTTGAACGTAATGCTCTTGAGCTGAAGGGGATAAACCATATCGGCAGTATCGGTTCATATGCACGCTCCATTTTAATGCATACCCCGGATCAGCGATTGACCCTGGAGCAGGCGCGCAAGTTACGCTGGGTCTGTATTCGTGGTTTTGGCAGTTGTAATGAATTGGCTCGTTTGGGGATCTCTGATGTAACTGAGCTGGATAGCCGTTCGGAGGCGAGCTATATGGTCAAGCTGGGGGCTGTCGATGCATATCTTGAGATGAGTCCAATTGTTACCCACAAGATGGCGCGAATGCCATCATCGATGGGGGTTGTTATCCCGAAGTGGCTTTCTGGCAGCATGTTGACGATGGTGACCAGTTCCCGCCAGCCAGAGCTGAGCGAGCAGCTTTGGCAGGCATATCAACGGATACCTGTTGCAGACTCACGATTACGGTTGCATCAGGAGGATGAGCGCGTTAATGCGGGTCTGTTGTTGGAACCCGATGAGGCTTCTTGGCTGCAGCAGAAGAACAAAGTGATCAAGTTCGCCGTTGCCCCCGGATTTGCCGGCATCAGCGAAATCGATGGCGAAGGTGAATTGCATGGCTATACGGCAGACCTGATGAAGTTATTGAGTCTGCGCTCCGGGATCCGCTTTGAGCTGGTGTCGACAAATACCTGGCAGGAGTCACTTAAACTGCTGAAAGAGCACAAAGTGGACCTTATTCCCTTGATGACACCCCTCAAGGATCGTCAGTCCTTTGCCTCTTTTACCTCCTCCTATCTGAAGTTCGACAGCTATGTCGTAGCCAGGCACGGTGCTCGCCCGCTGAAGTCGCTGGTCGAGCTGAAAGGGCGTCTGATTGGTGGTGTGACGGGCTCTTACGAAGCCTCTCTCATTCACGCGCTGGGCGCCAATATTATCGAAGTGGGCAAGGATGCCGATTTACTGACCTTGCTCGACACTGGGCGAGCCGAATATGTGCTGTTGACCATGACCAATCTGGGACAGCAGGCAATGAAGGGGTTCAATGATAAGTATCAGGTGGTGCTGAGCTCTCCCGAATTTTCCGTACCTATCAGTATGGCTGTCGACAATGCTCAGCCCGAGTTGCTCCGAATCATGGACAAGTTGCTGCTGACCATCACGGATGAGGAGTGGCAACGGCTGGAGCGACGCTGGCTCAATGTGTCGGTCAATATCGAGTCTGATTACACCCTGATTTACAAGTGGTTGGCCATAGGAGGGGCCGCTCTGCTCGTCAGCGGTTTGCTGGTAATGCTTTGGGCTCGCAGTTTGCGTCGTCAGATTGCGCAGCGGAAAATCGCAGAGGACAAGCTGAACGAGCAGTTGTTATTTGTGCAAACCTTGCTCAACTCACTGCCGACCATGGTGGCGTTACGTGATAGCGAGCAGCGGATCACCTTGTGCAATCAGGCCTATCGCGATGCTTTTCTCGGTGCTGGCAGTTGCAGTGAGGAGCTGCAAAACATGCCCGAGACACTCAGAAACAGTGTGTTGGAAGAAGAGCGCCGGGTGTGGCAGACCGGACAGGATCTGGAGGGGGCAGGAAGCAACCTGCGAGCTGATGGTACGCCCTGCCATGTTATCTATGCCAAACGACCTTATCGGGATCCCGATGGAAATATGCGGGGGGTGTTGACGGTACTGACCGATGTCAGCCGGATCAAGGATGCTGAGGAGCGTGCCCGTCAGGCTGAAACCCGCCTTACCCAGATTACCGACAGCATGCCTGGCGTTGTTTACCAGTATCTATGGCAGGGGCCGGGCAAGGGGCGCTTTCTCTACGCTTCTCAGGGGGCCAATGAGATCTTGGGGGTGACCCATCAGGAGTTGTTTAGCGCCGAATCGGCCGGCGAGGTGTTTGGCGTTACCGAACAGGCGCTCCAGGAGTTTGTCAGCAAGGTGGCCAACCATGCCGAGACCTTGGTCCCACTTGATCTGGAGGTAAAGCTGGAGCGCCCAGACGGGGATCGCTACCTCCAAGTGCGCGGTAATTTTGTCCGTCAGAAGCAGCAGGCGCTGATCCTCAATGGGGTTATTCAGGACATCACGTCTCTCAAGCAGCAGGAGTATGAGCTGCGCAAGGCTCGCGCCTATGCCGAGCAGGCGATGCAGGCGCGCAGCCGCTTTCTGGCCACCATGAGCCACGAGTTACGCACCCCCATCTCCGGCATGCACGGCATGCTCGAATTGCTGCAAATGAGCGAGCTCAACGACGACCAGCGTTTTATGGTGCGCAATGTGGTCAATTCGACCAACAACCTGCTCTATTTGGTCAATGACATCCTCGATTTCTCCAAGATAGAAGCGGGTCAGTTACAGTTGAATTATCAGTGCTGTCGGTTACAAACGGTGATCTGCGATGCGATCCGTGGCCACGCGGCCCTTGCCCATAGCAAGGGGCTCAAAGTGGGGCTGGAGTGGGGGCAGCATGTGCCGGATTGGGCCGACATCGATGGGGTGCGTATTGGTCAGGTCATCTCCAACCTGCTCAACAATGCGGTGAAGTTTACCGAACAAGGGGGTATTACTATCCGGGTCAGCTACCTGAGCGAGCAACTGACCATCAGTGTCAGTGACACCGGTATCGGGATCGCCGAAGAGAAGCAAGCGCTGCTGTTCACGCCTTTTGAGCAGGTGGAGTCTGATATCAACCGTCGTTTTGGTGGCACCGGACTGGGGTTGGCAATCTGTGAGCAGCTGGTGTGCAAAATGGGAGGGGCACTGACACTGACCAGCAAGGCAGGAGAGGGATCCAGCTTCCGCTTTACCGTGCCGCTTACCAATCCGCAGTGGGATCCCCCTGCTCTAGCTGATACAGAATGGTGGTTTTTCAGCGATGACACCAACCTCGAAGCAGCCATGGTACGGCAAGGGGCCAAGCTCAGGTACTTGGGGGCCAATGAGCTCAGTCGCTCACTGGAAGGGTTGCTGTTGGCCGATCAACGGTGGCTTGAGCAAGCGCTGGGGGGGGGAATGGCAAAGCTGGCTGCAACACTCTGCGCTGAAGGGGATCATCGCATCACCCGATGAGGCGTTACGGGGTCGGATTGGTGAACAGAAATGGTGGCGCCTGGGTCTATCTCCCCTCTATCCGGATCTTCTGCTGGAGAGCTGCCACGAATTGCTGCAGGAGCGGGCCACACCGATCCTCCCTGCGCTTGCAGAGAAGCTGGGTGGTAAAGTATTGGTGGCCGATGATCATCCGGTCAATCGTGCCTTGCTGGCACGGCAGTTGGCCATTCTTGGTATCGAGGCTCAGGTTGTGGAAGATGGCGAGAAGGCTCTGCGGGCCTGGCAGGGACAGCAATTCTCCCTGCTGTTGACTGATTGCCATATGCCGGTGATGGATGGTTATGCCCTGACCAAGGCGCTGCGGGCGGCAGGCGTGACGGCGCCCATCATAGGGGTAACGGCAGATACGTCGGAAGAGGCGAGTGCTCGTATGGTAGAGGCAGGCATGAGTGACATGCTATTGAAGCCCTACCCGTTGGATACCTTGCGCCAGATGCTGGCCCACTGGCTGGCAGAGAGGACGCCAACCAGAAGCGCGGTTACGCCCGTGGATGGGGCTACAGGTATGCAGGCAGAACGCTGGTTGGCGCTTTTTGGTGACGAGCTGACCGCGCGAGCCATGGCGGTGGAATACCTCGATTCCAACCGGCAGGATGGCGAGGCCATGATGGCTGCACTGATTTGTCATGATGCCAGCACTTTGGTAGAGACCGCCCACCGGATCAAGGGGGCTGCCCGCATGGTCGGGTTGGAGGAGCTGGCCACACAGGCGGCCAGGCTGGAGTCGGCTGCCAGATTGAAGCAGCTTGAGGAACTGGATGAGCTGACAGGCAAGGTGCAGCTATTGATGACGGCGATCGCCCACGACATTGGATTATGGCTCGATGAAAAAAGCACAACATGAGTTGGTCATCATGGTCGTGGAAGACCATGGATTTCAGCGCAAGGCGCTGCTGCATCAGATCCGCAGCCTGGGTTACCTGAATCTGCTGGAGGCGGCCGATGGTGCCGAGGCGCTGGCGCTTAGCCAGCAACACAAGGTCGATATCCTGTTTTGCGATCTGCGAATGCCCGGAATGGATGGCATGGCGCTGTTGCGCCGCCTGTCGCTAGGTGGTTTTCAGGGCGGCATTATCCTCTCCAGCGCCCTTGAGGGGGATGTGGTCGAAGCTGTATTGCGGATGAGTGCCGCCTATGGCTTGCAGGTGCTCGGCCGCATAGAGAAACCCTCTACTCAGCAGCAACTCAAGCAGCTGATCGATGCCTGGTCGCCCCGGGAGGAGTCTGCCAGGGAGGAGGAGGGGCACAGGATCGGGCTGGATGAGTTGCGCCGGGCGCTTGAGCATGATCAGCTGCTACCCTGGTACCAGCCCAAGGTGAGTTTTGCATCTGGCGAGTGGGTCGGGATGGAGGCGTTGGCCCGCTGGCAACACCCCGAGTTTGGCCTGATCTCTCCGGGGCGTTTTATTCCGCTGGCAGAACACAACGGCTTGATCGATCAGTTGACCGAGGTGATCATCGGTAAGTCCCTCCGTGATGGTCACTTATGGGAAGAGACAGGGCTCTCGCTCAATCTGTCGATGAACCTCTCCACCACCTCGCTTATCGAGGGGGATCTGTGCAACACCCTGATCAATCAGTGTCAACGCTGGAGCATCAACCCCGAGCTCATCACCCTGGAGGTGACAGAGAGCGCCTTTGTGCAGGATCTGGGCAAGTCGCTGGAGGTGCTGACCCGGCTGCGGATGCACGGCTTTGGTCTCTCCATCGATGACTTCGGTACCGGCTACTCCTCTATGCAGCAACTGGCGCTGTTGCCCTTTACCGAGCTGAAGCTGGATCGCTCCTTTGTCGATCGCTGTTTTGAAGACCCCTCTCGTCTGGCCATTATCGAGTCCAGCATCGAGCTGGCGCGCAAGTTGGGCCTCAAGTCGGTGGCGGAAGGGGTCGAGGATGAGCAGACCTGGCGGCTACTGGCAAAGTTGGGCTGTGATGCTTGCCAGGGATTCTTCTCTGCCAGACCAATGCCCCGCAGCGAGTTGCAAGAGTGGCACCGGACTTGGCAAGATAGATTACCAACACTGATACCTATCTGATTCTGTTGGCTGGATCCCTCCGTTTGAACAAGGATGTTCATGAAAATCTCAAGCAAGTTGCTGCTCAGCTTCGGTTTTATCAACCTGCTGATCCTGCTCTCCTCCACGCTGGTCTATTACCGGCTGACCCAGATCAATCAGGCCCAACACACTCTGCTGGAGCAGGCGCTGCCCGCTCTGCAGCGGGATGAGGCGAGCCAGAAGGCGCTGGTTGCCACCGTTTCTGCCCTGCGTGGCTATCTGATTCTCGGTAAGGATCCTGCCGAGGCTTCCCGTCTCAAGCAGGAGTGGGAGTCGGCCTGGCAGGCCATCGCCCATCAGGCGTTCAGTCCGGCGCTCGCCAAGTCTCTCGAGACCTTCAAAAGCCATCAGGAGAAGGTGTGGACCATCGCCCAGAGCGAAGAGAATCTGCCCGCTCACACCCTGATGCTGCAGGAGGCGGGACCGTTGGCGGAGGCGGCGCTCGATCAGTTGCAATCTTTTGCCAATGAGGAGGTGGCGACCCCGCAGGAGCAGCTCGCGGGCGATCGCCGCATGCTGCTCAAGCAGGTGGGAGATGCCTACAACAGCCTCGCCAATTCCCTCTCTGCCCTGCGGGATTTTCTTATCTCCGGCGATCCTGAATACCGCAGCAAATATCAGGATTATTACCAGTTTCACCAGCAGCGGGTGGCTGAGGTGAAGCAGCAAGCCGCGCTCTTTACCGACACCCAGCAGAGCCTCTGGCAGCTGTTTGAAGAGATGGCTACCCCCTTCTCCGAGCTGGTGGGGCAGGTGATCGAGAAGCGCCAAGCGCCGGATTGGGATCAGGCCAACTACCTGATGGCCACCGACATCGAGCCGATGCAGTCCAGCCTCAGCGAGCAGCTGGTTCAGCTGGTGGGGAAAACCCGCGCCGAGGTGGAGCAGATTTCGGCGCAGATGACCGGAGCCGGGAGGGCCATCAACCAGACACTGCTGTTGGCTACCGGCAGTGCCATCGTGCTTGGCATGGTGGTCGCATGGCTCTTTAGTCGCCGTCTAACCCGTGACATTGCCTCTCTGGTGACCCGGGCGGGGCAGGTTGCTGATGGCCGGCTGGCGGCCGAGCCCTTGGCGATAACGGGGCAGGATGAGTTGGGAGAATTGACCGGCTCCATCAACCGGATGTCTACCCAGTTGCGTCAGTTGGTGGGCGAGTTACAGGGCGCCGTGGGACAGGTCGAGGTGGCCTGTGTCGATGTTGGCAGCACCACCAGAGCCATAGTGGCGGATCTGACGGAACAGGATCAGCGGGTCGATGCGGTAGCGGCGGCTATCGATCAGATGTCGGTCAGCGCCCGTGAGGTGGCCGGTAACATTGCAGGTGTGGCGGATGGTGCCCATCAGGTGCAGCAGCAGACCCGTCAGGGGGAGGCCGCGCTGGCGCGAATGAGCGATACCATGCAGCAGATTACCGCCATGATTGGGCAGGCTAATGAGGCCATGGGGCTGCTGGAGCATCAGAGTGAACAGGTGGGGCAGATCACCGAGGTGATCGCCACCATTGCGGAGCAGACCAACCTGCTGGCCCTCAATGCCGCCATCGAGGCGGCGCGGGCAGGCGAGCAGGGGCGCGGTTTTGCGGTGGTGGCCGATGAGGTACGTCAGCTGGCGACCCGCACCCATCAATCAACCGCCGAGATCAGCCAGACCATTGCGGCCATCTCCCGGCAGACTCGCCAAACGGTGAGTACCGTCAGCAGCGGCACCCGGCTGGTGGAGCAAGGGCGGGATGCCGTCGGATTGGTGACCGATACCCTGAGTGCCATGAACCAGCTGGTGCAGTCTCTGTCGGGCCAGCTGGAGGCTATTTCGGTGGCAACCGAGCAGCAGTCGCGGGTAGCCGCCGAGGTATCCGGGACGGTCGATGACATTGCCGCGCTCAGTCGGCAATCTTGTCAGCGTAGTCAGCAGGGGGAGGAGATCGTAGCCAGACTGGCTGGCGATACCGGCAAGCTGAAGGCGGTCATCGCCCGCTTTGATCTTGATGCGTGAGATGGCGGGATCATCCCGCCATTGCTATTGGTATGCACCGGGCCGTCTGGCCCGTGGGTTTAGTCCAGACGTCTGAAGGTGTGGTTGTCAAAACTGCTGGTGGTCTCCCGGTTGAGCAGGCTGACCAGCAAAATCGCCCGCTTCTCTCCATCCGGCTCCATATAGATGGCTTCGAAGCCTGCCAACGGCCCCTCTTCAATCAGCACTTTGTCGCCCGAGCAGGGAAGGCTGGCGTAGCAGGCTCTCGCCTCGTCGCTGTCATCGCGGCTCATCAGCTGATAGACCAGCTTGCTGCTGATGGGAGTCCATTCGCTGCCAAAGTGGATGATCCGGCTGATGCCGCGGGTCGACTTCAGGGTGACCGGTGTTACCTCTTCCAAATCGACGAAGATAAACAGATAGTTGGGGAACATGGGTTCCCGTACCGGAACTCGCTTGCCCCGGCGCAGCTTCTCGATCTCCACCATGGGATAATAGGATTCGATACCCTGGGCATCGAGGTGGGCGCGGGCGCGGGCCTCTTCTTTTGGCTTGCAGTAGGCCAGATACCATTTTTTCATGTTATGAGTATGTTCGTGTTGCCGTGCTCGCGGATATGATAGCGGCGCCAATAAAAAAGGCCACGCATCGCGTGGCCTTTTTTGCCGAGTGAGCAATTACCAACCTTTTACCAAGCCGCCTTTGAACAGCTCCAGACCTTTCTGGTAGACCTCTTCAGTTTGATAGGACTGGACGAACTGGTTGACCTTCTCGTCATCCTTGTTGTTGTCGCGGGCGACGATCAGGTTGACGTAGGGGGACTCTTTGTCTTCAACAAACAGGCCGTTCTCGGTCGGGGTCAGACCAATCTGGCCGGCGAAGGTGTTGTTGATGATAGCCAGATCCACATCTTCCAGCGAGCGCGGTAGCTGGGCCGCTTCCAGCTCGACAATCTTGAAGTTGCGCGGGTTGCTGGCGATATCCAGCACGGTGGCTTCCAGACCTGCACCATCCTTCAGAGTGATCAGGCCTTGATGGGCCAGCAGGATCAGGGAGCGGCCCAGGTTGGTCGGATCGTTCGGTACCGCGATCTGGGCGCCATCTTGCAGCTCGCTCAGCGCCTTGATCTTCTTGGAGTAACCGGCGATCGGGTAGACGAAGGTGTTGCCAACCGGCACCAGCTTGAAGCCGCGATCACGTACTTGCGCGTCCAGATAGGGTTTGTGCTGGAAGGCGTTGACATCGATGCTGCCATCGTTCAAGGCCACGTTCGGGGTGACATAGTCGGAGAAGTTGACGATCTGAACCTCCAGACCGTATTTCTCTTTGGCGACCTTGGCTGCCACTTCAACCAGTTCGGTCTCAGGGCCAGCAATGGCGCCCACTTTCAGAACCTTGCTCTCCTCTTTTTGACCGCAACCGGCCAGAACCAGACCAGCCAGCAGGGCAGCCGCAACGGATTTGATGCCTAATTTCATAAAACCTCCTGTCAGAAATCGACGATTAACGATGATCACATTTGTTGACCAGGCGCTCACCCGCGCTCTGGATAAGTTGAACCAGTACTACCAGGATAACCACGGTCACCAGCATGACAGTCGGGTCAAAGCGCTGATAACCATAACGAATACCCACATCTCCCAGACCGCCGCCACCGATGGCCCCGGCCATGGCCGAGTAGTTCACCAGCGTGACGAGGGTCATGGTGACGCTGTTGAGGATGCCGGGCAGGGCCTCGGGCAGCAGCACCTTGGTGATAATTTGCAGCGGCTTGGCGCCCATCGCCTTGGCCGCCTCCAGCAGGCCGTCCGGCACCTCCATCAGGGCCCCTTCCACCAGACGGGCGATGAAGGGGATGCAACCGACAGTCAGCGGCACGATGGCGGCGATGGTGCCGATACTGGTGCCTACAATCAGCCGGGTCAGCGGAATGATGGCGACCAGCAGGATGATAAAGGGCACCGAGCGACCCACGTTGACCACCATGCCCAGGGTGCTGTTGAGCAAGGGGTTGGCCAGGATCTGGCCCGCCTTGGTCACATGCAGCGCCACGCCGAGCGGCAGGCCGAGCAGGCAACCGAACAGGGCGGAGGCAAACACCATGATCAGGGTGTCGCCAAGCGCATTGATGAGCAGATTAATCATGGCTTCGGACATAACCCATTACCTCCAGCTGAATATGGTTGTCGATAAAGAATTGTTGGGTTGCTTCGCATTGGGCTTCATCCCCGAACAGCTCGGCCAGCAGGAAACCGAATTTGACACCACCGGCGTACTCGATATCTGCGCTCAGAATGCTGATGTCGATATTGAAACGGCGGCTCGCCTCGGAGATCAGCGGCGTATCAACCGTGCTGCCGGTAAAGCCGAGCTTCACCAGCGGGTAGCTGCCAAGCACCCGCTCCGCACTCATCCGATCCTGATACTCCTGTGGTACCTCCAGATGGATGGTGGAGTGGATAAAGTCACGGGCCAGCTGGGTCTTGGCGTTGCTGAAGAACCAGGCCACTTCCCCCTGCTCGATCAGGCGGCCGTCGCTGATGATGGCCACTTCGTCACAGATCCCTTTCACCACATCCATCTCGTGGGTGATGAGCAGGATGGTGAGCCCCAGCTTGACGTTGATCTCCTTGAGCAGGGTCAGGATCGAGCGGGTGGTATGCGGGTCGAGAGCCGAGGTGGCCTCGTCACACAAGAGTACCTTGGGGGAGGGGGCCAGTGCCCGGGCGATGGCGACGCGCTGTTTCTGACCACCGGAAAGCTCGGATGGATAGGCATGGGCGCGCGCCTCCAGTCCGACCAACGCCAGCAACTCTGCAACCCGCTGCTGGATCTTCTCTTTGCTCCAGCCCGCCAGTTCCAGTGGAAAGGCGATGTTGGCGGAGACGGTGCGCGAAGAGAGCAGGTTAAAGTGCTGGAAAATCATCCCGATCTGGCGGCGAGCCAGGGTCAGATCCCGTTCGCTCAGGGCGACCAGATCCTGACCATCGACAATCACCTGGCCTTCTGTCGGGCGCTCCAGCAGGTTGACACAACGAATGAGGGTACTCTTGCCGGCACCAGAGGCGCCGATCACCCCGACTATTTTGCCTTGGGGTACATGCAGGCTGACATCACGCAGGGCGTGCACGGCATCACTGCCTTTACCGTAGACTTTGTTGAGACCGATCAACTTAATCATGGATTCTTCCGTGCTAACAGCCTTAAAGCACAGGGCGCTACAGGCGGGTGAATTGGGCAGAGGTTTCACTGGGTTGCTCTGTCATCATGGAGGATGATGCTAAGATGTCTGGATGGCTGTGTCAACGCATGTTTTTACGTCTAGACGTCTAAAAAGTGATAAGGATTTCTGTCTGGCGGATAACGAGCAGGAGGAAATGGTTACTTGTCCAGATCCTGTTTCGTATGCGTGATATATGGCCGAATTAAAGATGGTTTATATCGGGTATATGCTGGTTTTATTAGTGTGTCAGCCCGTTTCTGTCCATATCGGCTATCGAGCCTGCCGCTCCTCCATGGTTGCACAAATTCCTGCACAAATCGTTCCCTATTCACTTGTGGATCACCTGACCGCCACTTTGTCGGCGTCAACCTTGATGCAACGCAAGGGGAGCGCTGATAGGGATTGGGTCGGTGGCGCCGGTTTTTTATACTGACAATGTCGACAAGCATGGAGGGCAGAGCGATGAGATTTCAACAGATCAAAGAGTTGCTGCACTATCTTGAGCAGGTTCATCACCAGCTCGGACTCTGTTACGGGCGCTTGACCAGTCAGGTGGATAGCGAACGCAGCCGGATGTTGCTGGTCTATCTGCAAGGGCGTGAGGATGCGGCCAGTGCCCATCTGCACGAGTATACCACCCAGTTGGGAGAGGCGGTCAGAGAGACCTGGCTGGAGCAGAGTTTCAGCGAGGATATGCTGCCTGCCATCACCCGATTCGCGCTACCAGCTTCGGCTCAGACCCAGGATATCGTTACTCAGGTATGCCGCTGGGAAGAGCAACTGGTCGGTGAGCTGAGCCATCTGGCCCGAGAGTGCCCGACACCGGCAACGGCTGCCATGCTCGATAACCTGGCGGCGTTGGAACGGACACGCATGCACCGTCTGGTGCATGGCGTTCATCGGCTTGATGATATGTAGGACGCGGCAAGGATTGATGCACAGATAAGCAGGAGGGCCTAACCTGGCTGCCGAGCCCTCCTGTTACCAAGGGGGAGCAGATAGTCGATCAGCTCTGATGCCGTTCGGCAGCGCAGAGAGCGGCCCCGATAATACCTGCCTGATTGAGGCTGGCCGCCGGAATGAGCGGCGCTCGAGTGGTGATGCGATCGACAAACTTCTCCAGCTTGGCGGCGCTGCCGCCCCCCAGAATGAAGAGGTCGGGGGAGAACAGAAACTCGAGACGCGCCAGATACCTGTTGAAGCGCTTGCCCCAGCGGTTCCAGGAGAGATCCTCCCGTTTGCGCGCCGCATCGGAGCAGTAGTGCTCGGCGACCATCCCTTCCAGCATCAAATGACCCAGCTCGGTGTTGGGTAGCAGATGGCCGTTGACGAAGATGGCTGTGCCGATGCCGGTACCGACCGTGATGAGAATGATGACCCCCTTGCGATCCTTGCCGGCGCCAAAGCGCATCTCTGCCAGACCGGCGGCATCGGCATCGTTCAGCACATAGCAGGGCTTGCCGGTGACATCGGCAAACAGATGCTCGGCATCGGTTTCGATCCAGCTCTTGTCGATGTTGGCGGCACTCTTGGCAACCCCGTTGTGGATAGTGGCGGGAAAGCCGCAGCCCACCGGTCCTTTCCAGTCGAAGTGTTCGACCAGCGCCTTGAGGGTATGGGCGATGGCGGCCGGGGTGGCCGGTTGCGGTGTGGCAATGCGATGGCGCTCGCCAATCAATTCGCCGGTTTTGGTATCGACCAGACAGCCCTTGATCCCTGAGCCTCCAATATCCACTCCCAACATATGCATCTGTGTTGTCCTTGTTGTGTGCCGAGCAGTTTGCAGTGACCACGCTGTTATGGGCACTGCAGGTCGGCAGAGCATGAAAAAAGTGCTGCAATCCGGCAAGGGGCAGATCACTTATGCGTGATCCGACAGACCTTTTTCGATGCAGCGGATCAGCAAACGGGTCTTCTTGTTCTCTTCATCCTGACGCCGGGCAAGAGTTGCCAGCGCCCATTCGATATGTTCGGCCACCATGGGATCGGCGGTGGTCAGCCCCAGTTGCAGGGCCGCGATCACCTCGGGGGTCGCTGGACCATTGCCAAGGGCGACTGCCAGATTGCGGCGCCAGCGTTGATAGCCGATGCGGCGGATCGGGCTTCCCTCGGTCTGTTTGAGGAAATCGTTCTCGCTCCAGCACCACAGCGCCAGCAGGGGCGGGCGGTGCAGGCTTGGGCGAGGGCTGAAGTCGGGTTCCGGGCTGGCATCGGCGTAGCGATTCCAGGGGCAAATAAGCTGGCAGTCGTCGCAGCCGTAGATGCGGTTGCCCATCAGGGGCCTGAACTCTTCCGGAAT
Source organism: Aeromonas australiensis (assembly GCF_000819725.1). Taxonomy (GTDB): domain Bacteria; phylum Pseudomonadota; class Gammaproteobacteria; order Enterobacterales; family Aeromonadaceae; genus Aeromonas; species Aeromonas australiensis. Next base: position 32,797 of record NZ_CDDH01000050.1, read on the forward strand.
AGGACCGTCGTTCTCGATGGTGAGATAGGAGATGCAGCGGCGGCCATCCACCACATAGGGGGCGACAATAGCGCCGGTCGGGCAGATGTTGATGCAGGCGACGCACTTGCCGCACAGCTCCTTCTCCACTTGCTGGTCGAGCGGCAGCGGCAGGTTGAGCAACAGCTCACCGAGAAAGAAGAAGGAGCCAGCCGATTCGTTGAGCAGCAGTGAGTGTTTGCCAACCCAGCCTAGGCCCGCCTTGGCTGCCAGTGGCCGCTCGAGGATGGGGGCGGAGTCGACGAAGGGGCGCCACTCACCCAAGGTCTCTTCAGTGCCTTGAAACAGCTCGGCGCAGCGCGCTTCAATGCGATCACCCAGCTGTTTGAGCCGGTTGCGCAGCACCTTGTGGTAGTCACGGCCGAGGGCATAGCGGCTGATATAGCCGAGGGTCGGATCGCGCAGGGTGGCAGCAAAGCCCGCCTCGAACGGCAGGTAGTTCATCCGCACCGACAACACCCGCACCGTGCCCGGCAGCAGCTCGTGGGGGCGCGCCCGCATCATGCCGTGGCGCGCCATGTAATCCATGCTGCCGTGATAGCCCGCATCCAGCCAGGCCTGCAATCTCGGCTCTTCGATACGCAGGTCGGTGTCGGTGATGCCCGCCTGGTCAAATCCTAGCTCCCGTGCCCAGAGCTTGATATCGTGGGCCAGCTGGTGGAAGTCAGGAGCGCTCATGCGGCTTGGCCTGGCTGGCGTTTGCGGGCGTGGGTCGATTGATAAGAGGCGGGAGCCGTCATGGTAGAGATCATCAGGGGCGCGTTGGGCACAAAAGAGGGGGGCAGTTTACCACAGGGGCTGTGGCAGACTGAACAGATCCGCGCACTGGAGCTCAACTGGGCCGCGCGTGAGGGGCAGCCTCTCTATGCCCTGATGGAGCGAGCCGGTGCCGCGCTGCGCACCTATGCCACTCTGCATTGGCCCGACAGTCGCTGCTGGTGGATTTTCGTCGGCCCCGGTAATAACGGCGGTGATGGCTATGTGCTGGCCCGTCTTGCCCGCCAGATTGGCATCGAGGTGGTGGTGATTGCCGCCAGGGCACCCGACCAGCTGAAGGGGGATGCCAGACGTGCCGCCGATGAGTGGCTGGCGGCCGGTGGCCGGGTCTGGCTGGCCGAGCGGTTTGATGATACCCAACACTCCGCCCCGGATCTGGTGGTTGATGCCCTGCTTGGCACCGGCGTCAACAGGTCCCTCTCGCCGCTACTGACAAAGATCGTCGCAACAATCAATGACTTGGCTGTGCCTGTGCTGGCAGTGGATCTTCCCTCTGGCCTCAACGGTGATACTGGCCGTGCTATGGGAGCCGTGGTGCAGGCCACTCGCACCCTTACCTTTATCGGTATCAAGCAGGGGATGCTCACCGGCGACGGGGGGGATTGTGTCGGCGTGCTCGACTGGGATCCCCTTGGCGTAACGCCTGATGACACAATGCTGCCCGCCGCCTGGCGCATCGATTATCCACTGCTGAGCACGCAGCTGACCCCGCGCCAACGCGCTTCCCACAAGGGCTCTTATGGCAAGGTACTGCTGGTGGGGGGCAATCGCGGTATGCAGGGGGCCATCGTGCTGGCGGCTCGCGCCTGCCTGCGGGCAGGGGCCGGGCTGGTGAGGGTGTGTCAGTATCCGGAACATCCGCCGGTCAGCCTCTATCAACCTGAACTGATGAGCCTCACCACCGTTGATGACGAGGGGTGGGCATCGGTGCGGGTTATTGGCCCGGGTCTTGGTCAGGATGAGTGGGGAAGGGAGCAAATCGCCCGTTATCTCACCGATCGGCTCCCACTGGTTTTAGATGCCGATGGATTGAATTGGCTGGCGCAATCTCCCCGCCATCAGGATAATTGGGTGCTCACGCCCCATCCCGGCGAAGCAGCGCGCCTGCTGGGATGCACCATTGCCGACATTGAAACCGACCGTTTTGCCGCCGTGCAGGCGCTGCAGCGGCGCTATGGCGGTGTGGTGCTGCTAAAAGGAGCGGGGACACTTATTTATGACGGCGAGCGGGTCGCTCTCTGTTGTGAAGGCAATCCCGGCATGGCAAGTGGCGGCATGGGCGATCTGTTATCTGGTATAATCGCCGCCCTTTTGGCCCAGGGCCGGTCTGCCACCATGGCAAGTTGGCTGGGCGCCGTGATCCATGGCGAGGCCGCAGATCAGGCTGCCGCCGACGGCGAGCGGGGCATGCTGGCGTCAGATCTGCTGCCGCTGATCCGCAGACTGGTTAATCCCGACACCACAACAAGTTAAAAAGAAGAACATGGCAAAACAGTTGATGATGACACTGCCGGACGAGGCAGCAACCGTAGTACTGGGTGGCCGTCTGGCACAGGCTTGCCAGCAAGCGACAACCGTGTTTTTGCATGGCACGCTTGGCGCCGGTAAAACCACCTTGACCCGTGGCTGGGTGCAGGGCCTTGGCCATCAGGGCAAGGTAAAAAGCCCGACTTATACCCTGGTTGAGCCCTACGAGCTCGATGGCTGGCAGGTCTACCATTTCGATCTCTATCGCCTCGCTGATCCCGAAGAGCTGGAATTCATGGGTATTCGGGACTATTTTGCTGCCAACACGCTCTGTCTGGTGGAGTGGCCCGAGAAGGGAGAGGGCTGGTTGCCAGCTCCCGACCTTGAAATTACTCTCACTTATGTAGGCGAGCAGCGCGAGGTTCTGATAGAGGCCCGTACTGCTATTGGCGAAGCCATTCTGGAACGGTTGTCATCTACGTGCGCTTGATCCTTGTTATTGCTCTCTCCTTGATGGCCTTACCCTCTTGGGCGAATCAGCTCAAGAGCGTACGAATCTGGCCGTCACCGGATAATACCCGGGTGGTGCTCGATATGAGCAGCGCTCCCAATTTCAACTATTTCACTCTGACTGGCCCTGACCGATTGGTGATCGACCTGAAAGGGGCGAGCAACGCCACCAATCTTGCCCGCATTGAAAACAAGAGCGAGTTGGTTCGCAAAGTGCGTGAGAGCACCCCGCTGGAAAAGGGGGGGCTGAGACTGGTGCTCGACTTGAGCTCCAGCATCAAGCCGGTGGTGTTTCCGTTGGCACCGGCAGGCCCTTATGGCCACCGCCTGGTGATTGACCTGCCCTATGAGGAGAAGCGGTCCGCTGCTGCTGTTCGTGCGACCCCTGTTGGCGGACAGGGCAAAGGGGTGGTGATTGCCATCGACCCTGGGCACGGTGGCGAAGATCCGGGCTCAATAGGCCCCAGTCGTACCTATGAAAAACGGGTGACCTTGGCGGTTTCCCAGAAACTGGCGGCGCTCATTGACCGTGAGCCGGGGATGCAGGCTGTTCTGACCCGCCGTGGCGACTACTTTGTTGATCTTAACAAACGCTCCGAGATTGCTCGCAAGGCCAAGGCGGATCTGCTGGTCTCTATCCATGCTGATAGTTTTCATAACTCTACCCCGCGTGGTGCCTCGGTCTGGGTCTTGTCGACCAACCGTGCCAACCGCGAGATGGGCAGCTGGCTGGAGAAGCAGGAGAAGCAGGGTGAGCTGCTGGGCGGGGTCGGCAAGGTATTGGCGGAATCTGACCCCAACCCCTATCTTGCGCAAACCTTCCTCGACCTCTCCATGGACAAATCCCGTGCCGAAGGTTACGACGTAAGCCGGCAGATTTTACGCTCAATGGGTAAGGTCGCCCGGTTGCACAAAAATGCCCCTGAACATGCCAGTCTGGCAGTGTTGAAAGCGCCGGATATTCCATCCGTGCTGGTCGAAACCGGCTTTATCTCCAACCATGCGGAAGAGAAGCTGCTGGCCACCGCCAGCTATCAGGACCAGCTGGCCCGTGCCATCTTCGAGGGGATCCGCAACTACTACCGTGCCCACCCGACCAAGGGGGCCATGCTGGCTGGCAAGGGGCAGGGCAGCAAGCCTGCCGTTACCACTCGTCCTGCGCCGGTAGCTCAGCCGACGGTGAGCCAGCCCAGGCAGGCACAGTCGCAGCCGGTAGTGACCAACAAGATGCCCGCTACTGCCCGCGATAGCGGCACGGCAACCGGCTCTGGCGCCGGGGTGATCAAGCCTTACTCGGCGGCGGTGCAGGAGAGCGGGGCACCGGTCAGCAGTGTGGGAGACTATGACAAATCGCGGATGCTCCGCCATGTGGTCAAACGGGGCGAGAGCCTCTCCCGCCTTGCCGAAAAACATGGGGTGAGCCAGGCGACACTGGTTGAGATCAACCAGCTGCGCAGCCGGGATATTCAGATTGGTCAGACCATCTATATTCCCCAGCAAGGGCAGAGCCGCACTGCCGCCCCTGTTCGCAGTGATGACAAGTCACAGATGATCCGCCATGTGGTCAAGCGGGGGGAGAGTCTCTCCCGCCTTGCCGAGCAGCATGGGGTGAGTCAGGCACGGCTGGTGGAGATCAACAAGCTCAAGTCGCGGAATATTCAGGTAGGGCAGGTGCTCTACATTCCGCAAAACTGACGCGCGGGAGCGGGTTATGCCGCTCCCGCTGTTAGCGAATACCATCAGCAAGATTGAAATTCAGGAGCAAGCGATGCCGATCCGTATATTGCCCCCGATTCTGGCCAACCAGATTCCGGTTGGTGGAGAGGTGGTGGAACGGCTCTCTATCCGCAAGATTGAAATTCAGGAGTAAGTGATGCCGATCCGTATATTGCCCCCTATCCTGGCCAACCAGATTCCGGTTGGTGGAGAAGTGGTGGAGCGGCTCTCTATCCGCAAGATTGAAACTCAGGAGTAAGTGATGCCGATCCGTATTTTGCCACCCATTCTGGCCAACCAGATTGCAGCCGGAGAGGTGGTGGAGCGGCCCTCTTCTGTGGTGAAAGAGCTGGTGGAAAACAGTCTGGATGCAGGGGCCGACCGGGTCGAGATCGACATCGATAAGGGGGGCGCCAAGCTGATCCGTATCCGTGACAATGGCTGCGGTGTCAGCAAGGATGAGCTGGTGCTGGCGCTGTCACGCCACGCCACCTCCAAGGTGGCCACCCTGGACGATCTGGAAGGGATCAACAGCCTGGGCTTTCGTGGCGAGGCGCTTGCCTCCATCAGCTCGGTCTCCCGTCTCACCTTTACCTCCCGCACCGCCGAGCAGTCCGAAGCCTGGCAAGCCCAGGCGGAAGGGCGCGAAATGAGCGTCACCATCAAGCCGGCGGCCCATCCGGTGGGCACCACGGTGGAGGTGGTGGATCTTTTCTTCAATACCCCGGCGCGGCGCAAGTTCATGCGCAGCGAAAAGACCGAGTTTGCCCATATCGACGAGCTGGTGCGCCGCATCGCGCTCTCACGCTTCGATGCCACCCTGATCCTGCGCCACAATGGCAAGGTGGTGCGCCAGTACAAGGCCGCCAATACCGTGCCGGAGCAGGAGCGTCGTCTTGCTGCGGTATGCGGTTCTCCGTTTATGCACCATGCGCTGGCGGTGGAGAGCGAGCACAGCGATGTGCGGCTGTGGGGCTGGCTGGCGACCCCGGAAGGGGCAAGACCGCAGAACGACCTGCAATACACCTACGTAAACGGCCGGATGATGCGCGACAAGCTCATCAACCACGCCATCCGTCAGGCTTATGACGAGCTGTTGCCTCCCGACCGCTTCGCCGCTTATGTGCTCTATATCGAGCTGGATCCCCGTCAGGTAGATGTCAACGTCCACCCGGCCAAGCATGAGGTGCGCTTCCATCAGGCGCGACTGATCCACGACTTTATCTTTCAGGCGCTGTTTACCGCGCTGCGCCGCGAAGGCGTCAGCGCCGCTCATCAGGACGCGCCGCTGGCCGAAACTCTGGTCGAGTTGCCGGTCAGCCCGCAGATTGAATATCCCGGTCAGGCGCCACGTCCCGAATGGTACGGTGCCGAGCACAGCTACCGAGCACCTGCACAGGTGCGGGAAGGGAACGGTGGGGCTGGCCGAGCCAGCAATTATCAACCGCCCGAGCCCCCAAGTCGGGAGGCGATGCGCGGCATGGGCGCTCTGCTCACTACGCTGCCTATCGCAACTGAGGCTGCTCCTGCGCAGCCCACTGATCCCGTGCCGTCACCCAAGCAGGGGGGATGTCGCGCCCTGACACTGGTGGAGCAGGCCTACCTGTTGATCGAGCGGGATAATCAGCTGGCACTGCTCTCGCTGGTACGCGCCGAGCGGGTGCTGCTGCGCCACTGGCTGCTGGATGCCTGGGGACAGGGGCTGGCGGCCCAGCCGCTGTTGTTACCGGTCTCTTTCACATTGTCGAAGAACCTGATTGCGCTGGTGAGCGAGCAGGAAAGGCTGCTCAAACGGATGGGGCTGGAGTTGAAAAGTGGGGGGCGCGACACCATGATCCTGACGCGGGTGCCAGCCCTGCTGCGCCAGACCGATCTGGTACGGCTGTTACCCGAATTGCTGCAAATTATCGAGAGCGGATCTGACAGTGATGCTGGTCAGCAGGCTGAAGTATTATGCCAATGGCTGGTAGAGCAGGGGATAAGCCGCGATAAGATATACGATTTTTCAACTGCCAGTCGTCTGCTGACGGAACTTGTGGCCGAACATGCTGACCAACTGACAGATATTCGCATGGTGCGCCCGCTTTCGCTGGCGACCGTGCTGGAGGAGTTTGAACATGGCGAGTGACTTGCCGACCGCAATTTTTCTGATGGGGCCGACGGCCTCCGGCAAGACGGATCTCGCCATTGAACTGTGCCAGGCGCTGCCTTGCGACATCATCAGCGTTGATTCGGCGCTGATCTATCGCGGTATGGATATAGGGACGGCCAAGCCGACCGCTGATGAACTGGCGCGGGCCCCGCACCGGCTGATCGACATTCTCGACCCGGCCATGAGTTATTCGGCAGCCGATTTTTGCAAGGATGCCCTGCGGGAGATGAAAGAGATTGCCGACCGTGGCCGCATTCCGCTGCTGGTGGGCGGTACCATGCTCTATTTCAAGGCGTTGCTGGAAGGGCTCTCCCCGCTCCCTTCTGCCGACCCCGTCATTCGGGCCGGAATAGAAGAGGAGGCTGCCCGTCTTGGCTGGCAGGCGCTGCACGACGAGCTGGTGCGTATCGACCCGGTGGCCGGGGCGCGGATCCACCCCAATGACCCGCAGCGACTCTCCCGGGCGCTGGAGGTCTACCGCATCAGCGGCAAGACACTTACCGAGCTGACGCAGGTGCAGGGGGAGGGCTTGCCCTATCGGGTGCAGCAGTTTGCCATCGCCCCGAGCGATCGCGCCGTGCTGCATCAGCGGATCGAGCAGCGCTTTGACAAGATGCTGCAAGGTGGCTTTGAACAGGAGGTTCGTGCGCTGATGGCGCGCGGCGATCTGACCCCGGATCTCCCCTCCATTCGCTGCGTGGGCTACCGCCAGATGTGGGACCACCTGAACGGCGAGATTGAGTATGATGAGATGCGTTATCGTGGCATTGTTGCCACACGTCAATTGGCAAAACGACAGATGACCTGGTTACGCGGCTGGCCCGAGGTGACCTGGCTGGAATCTGGTGAGTCTGGCAATCTCGAGCGCGTGCTTGCTCGCACTGGTGCAGCTTGACACTCCCTGTATAATCAGGTTGTTATATTGAGATTCGATATTTAAAAACAACAAACTATAAGGAAAAGAAAAATGGCTAAGGGGCAATCTCTCCAAGACCCGTTTTTGAATGCGCTGCGCCGTGAGCGGATTCCTGTTTCTATCTATTTGGTGAACGGCATCAAGCTGCAAGGTCAGATCGAATCTTTTGACCAGTTTGTGATCCTGCTGAAAAACACCGTGAGCCAGATGGTTTACAAACATGCCATCTCGACAGTGGTGCCGGCCCGCGCGGTCAACCATCACCAACCAGCACCGGGTGGTGCCGCTGATGAACAGGGCGATGCCGAGGCGTGATGATCCGAGGAGAGTCAAGGCTCCAATTCATATTCATCATGATTCCTGTTAAGGAGCAAGCGCTTGTTTGACCGTTATGAAGCTGGCGAACAGGCCGTACTGGTGCACGTCAACTTCAGTGATGAGGGTGAGAGAGAGGATCTGGAAGAGCTCAAAATGTTGGTGAGCTCTGCCGGAGTCAATGCGCTGGCAGTGATCACCACCAGTCGCAGTGCACCCAGCGCCAAATTCTTTGTCGGCAGCGGTAAGGCTGAAGAGATCGCATATCAGGTCCAGATGCTTGATGCTGACGTGGTTATTTTTAACCATGCCTTGACCCCCGCTCAGGAGCGTAATCTTGAGCGCCTGTTCCAGTGCAGGGTGGTAGATCGAACCGGTCTTATCCTCGATATCTTTGCCCAGCGGGCTCGTACCCATGAAGGTAAACTGCAGGTCGAACTGGCTCAGTTACGCCATCTTTCCACTCGTCTGGTGCGAGGCTGGACCCACCTTGAACGGCAAAAAGGCGGGATAGGTCTACGTGGTCCGGGGGAAACCCAGCTTGAAACCGACCGACGTCTGCTGCGGGAACGCATCAAGGCGATTTTACGCAGACTCGACAAGGTGGCCAAGCAGCGGGAGCAGGGCCGTCGGGCCAGAAATCGCAATGAAGTACCGACGGTGTCGCTGGTTGGTTATACCAACGCTGGAAAGTCTACTTTGTTCAACCAACTTACAGCTGCCAGCGTGTATGCTGCCGATCAGTTGTTCGCAACACTCGATCCTACCCTGCGTAAACTGGTGATCCGTGATGTGGGCGATGTGATTTTGGCCGATACAGTTGGATTTATTCGACACTTGCCCCATGATCTGGTCGCGGCATTCAAGGCAACGTTGCAGGAGACTCGCGAAGCGGACCTGCTGCTTCATGTTGTTGACTGTGCCGATGAGCAGATGCAGGAGAACATCGACTCCGTGCAGCAGGTGCTGGCCGAGATTGAAGCCGACGACAGGCCCCAGTTGATGATCTGCAACAAGATCGACAAGCTGGCGGAACGTCCATCGGGTCTGGAACGAGATGACGAGGGGCGCCCGTTGCGCGTCTGGTTATCGGCCCAGACAGGTGAAGGGTGTGAGCATCTGTTTACGGCGCTGACCGAATTGCTGGCTGGCTCCATGGTGCACCACACCCTGCAATTACCACCTTCTGCAGCGCGATTGCGCAGTGCGCTTTATCAGCTGAAAGGGATTGAGCAGGAAGGTTTTAGCGAGGAGGGTGATTTCGTCCTGGAAGTCCGCTTGCAAGTGGCCGACTGGAACCGCCTCGTAAAACAGGAAGGTGAGAGTTTACAACGCTTTATCAGGCATTGATTCGTTGATGAAGATGAACCCTTAGAGGCTTCTCAGCGTATGATGGCCCGGTAGAGATGATATCCATCCGCATGTATTAATGGAGACGCTGATGGCTTGGAATGAGCCTGGTAACAACGGCAAAGACCGTGACCCTTGGGGGAATAACGGCAAGAATCAGGGACCCCCTGATCTGGATGAAATGCTGCGTAAAGTGAGTCACCGTTTCGGTGGTTTATTGGGTGGCGGTAAATCGGGTGGCGATATTGGTCGCTTTGGCATCTCCATCGCGCTGGTTGTCGCCGTGGTGGTATGGGTTGTCAGCGGCTTCTATACCATTCGTGAAGCTGAGCGGGGCGTAGTGCTACGTTTTGGGGAGTATTCTCACAATGTGGATCCAGGTCTGCGCTGGAAACCTACTTTTATCGATCGGGTGATCCCGGTTGATGTAGAGTCTGTGCGCTCGCTGCCAGCCTCCGGTTTCATGTTGACTCAGGATGAAAACGTAGTGCGGGTCGAGATGGACGTGCAGTACCGGGTAGTCAATCCAGAGCGTTATCTGTTCAGCGTAACCAACGCCGAAGAGAGTCTGGGTCAGGCTACTGATAGCGCATTACGCTATGTCATCGGTCACACCAAGATGGATGATATCTTGACCACCGGTCGGGAACAGGTTCGTCGCGAAACATGGGATGGTATCGAAAAAATCGTTGCGCCTTACCAGATGGGCTTGCAGATCGTTGACGTCAACTTCTTGCCAGCTCGTCCGCCAGAAGAGGTGAAAGATGCCTTCGATGACGCTATTGCAGCACAGGAAGATGAGCAGCGGTTTATCCGCGAAGCAGAAGCCTATGCCCGTGAAGTCGAGCCAAAAGCACGTGGTACGGTCAAGCGTCTGGAGCAGGAAGCCGAAGCTTACAAGTCCCAGATTGTGTTGAAAGCAAAAGGTGAAGTGGCTCGCTTCAACGAGCTGTTGCCCCAGTATCTGGCAGCCCAAGACCTGACTCGTGAGCGTATCTATCTGGAAACGATGGAAGAGATCTATCAGCAGGCTAACAAGGTGGTAGTCGACATGCCGGCTGGCAACAACAGCATGATCTATCTGCCGCTTGATAAATTGTCTGGTCACGCTAATACCGTTGCTCCGGCACGCGCTCCCGGTGCTGTGGCTCCCGTCAATGCACCAACGGTAACCAGCGATGGCACCAACTCTACTCCGACTCCGCTTCGTAGCGGCGATCGCTTTAGCTCAGGGAGAAACTGATAGATGAAAAAGCTAGCTATTGGTGTCATCGCTGCGGTTGCCATGGTCTGTTTCTCCTCTGTCTTTATCGTTGATGAAGGGCAGAAGGGGATTGTGGTGCAGTTTGGCAAGGTGAAACGGGCTGACTCCGGTGAAGCGCGTCTCTATGAGCCCGGCTTGCACTTCAAGGTGCCGCTCATCGACCAGGTTCGCAAGATGGATGCTCGCATCCAGACCATTGACAGTCAGGCCGACCGTTTTGTTACCTCCGAGAAGAAAGACCTGATCATCGACTCCTACGTGAAGTGGAAGATCGAGGACTTTTCCAAGTACTACCTGGCAACCGGTGGTGGCAACAAACTGCAGGCTGAAGATCTGCTCAAACGCAAGATCAACAACGGTCTGCGTTCCGAGATCGGTAATCGCACCATCAAGGATATTGTCTCTGGAGAGCGCAGTACCGTGATGGAGGATGCCTTGATGAAGATGGCTCGCTCCTCAGAGCTTGGTATCCGAGTTGTCGACGTGCGGATCAAGCAGATCAACCTGCCGGTAGAAGTTTCCAACTCTATCTATCAGCGGATGCGTGCGGAGCGTAATGCGGTCGCGCGTGAGCATCGCTCGCAGGGGCGTGAGCAGGCCGAGATTCTGCGTGCCGATATCGATCGCAAGGTGACCGTCATGATCGCTGATGCCGAGAGTAACGCTCGTCAGTTACGTGGTGAAGGGGATGCGGAAGCCGCCAAGATTTATGCCGAAAGCTACAAGAAAGACCCTGAGTTTTTCAGTTTCGTGCGTAGCATGGAGGCCTATCGCAAGAGCTTTGCCGGTGGTAACGATCTGATGGTGCTCAAACCTGACAGTGAGTTTTTCCATTACCTCAAGTCTCCTCACGGCTCCAAGCAGTAAGCGCCCACGAGGGTACGTTTAAAGGGTCTGCACTGTCAGACCCTTTTGTTTTTGGTGCCAACCAACGCCAGCAATCGACCTGGTTGAATGGAAGGAGATCTGATGCTGACATCCATGCTGATGGGGTTGGGATTGCTGCTGTTGTTCGAGGGACTTGGCCCGCTGTTGATGCCAAGGGCATGGCAGCAGATGTTGCGGCTGCTGAGCGATCAGCCACCGGAACAGTTGCGCCGTATCGGCGGCTCGCTAGTGGTTGCGGGTAGCGTGATCCTCTGGATGCTGAGTCGCTGAGTCTGGCGCAATGCACTGTCCAGCAGATAGCAGACAATAAAAAAGAGGCCGAAGGCCTCTTTTTTCATCCATGTCGTTTACTCAGGCACTGCGCTGCACGGCCATGTGGGCCAGTGTTTCCAGCGCGTGCTTGTGCTGGGAGTCAGGCAGAATGGCGAGAGCGGCAATGGCCTTGCCGGCCTCTTCCCTGGCACGCATGCGGGAGTACTCCAGCGCGCCGGTACGATCGAGAATGCCGAGGATCTGCTCAAGATGCTCCATGCCGTTGCGGTGCTCGATGGCATCGCGCACCAGCTGGCGCTCTTCCGGCGTGCCCACTTCCATGGCACGCAGCAGCGGCAGGGTTGGTTTGCCTTCGGCCAGATCGTCGCCGACATTCTTGCCCATCTCTTCGCTCTGGGAGCAGTAGTCCATCACGTCATCAATGATCTGGAACGCAGTGCCCAGATACTTGCCGTAATCGGTCATGGCCTGCTCGACGGGCTCGGGCTGATGGGTCAGCACGGCGGCAAGGCGAGTGGCGGCCTCGAACAGCTTGGCGGTCTTGCAGTAGATGACCGTCATGTAGCTCTCTTCGGTGGTATCCGGGTCGTTGCAGTTCATCAGCTGCAACACTTCCCCTTCGGCGATGGTGTTGGTGGCATCGGAGAGGATTTCCATCACCCGCAGGTTGGAGAGCTCGGCCATCATCTGGAAGGAGCGGCTGTAGAGGTAGTCCCCCACCAACACACTGGCGGCATTGCCAAACAGGGCATTGGCGGTCTCCCGGCCACGGCGCAGGTCAGACTCGTCGACCACGTCGTCGTGGAGTAGGGTCGAGGTGTGAATGAATTCGATGATGGCGGCCAGTTTCAGGTGGTCGTCACCTTCATAGCCCAATGCGCGGGCGGCCATCACGGTCAGCATGGGGCGCATGCGCTTGCCGCCAGCGCTGACAATATAGAAACCCAGCTGATTAATCAGACTAACGTCGGACTGGAGTCGGGCCAGGATCAGTTCATTGACCGCCGTCATGTCGGCGGCACAGAGCGCACGGATAGTCTGTTGGTCCATAAGTCTCGTAACGTGACAGCAGCAATAACTGCGATTTTTAGTAATGGCGGGGATTCTACACGATTTCACAATGGGTTACAGTTAGGCGTTTATCCACGGCGGCAGATATGCGCACAAAATAAACTTTTTGCTAAATTGGCCTTGCCTGAGCAGATCGATTTGCGTAGAATGCCCGCCCATTGTTATAGGTTTTTGCGCATGTCTAGCCTTGAGCAAAAGACATGCCTTTACGGAGTTAATCAAATGTACGCGGTATTCCAAAGCGGCGGAAAACAACACCGTGTGGCCGAAGGTCAAATCGTTCGTCTGGAAAAGCTGAACGTTGAGACTGGCGCTACTATCGACTTCAACGAAGTTCTGATGGTTGCTGCAGGCGACACTTTTAAAGTAGGTGCTCCTTTCGTTGAAGGTGGCAAGGTTGTAGCTGAAGTTGTGGCTCACGGCCGTGGCGAGAAAGTGACTATCGTCAAGTTCCGTCGTCGTAAGCACCATCGTAAGCAAGCGGGCCACCGTCAGTGGTTCACTGAAGTCAAAATCACTGGCATCAGCGCTTAATTAGAGGAGTCCGATAAATGGCACACAAAAAAGCTGGCGGTTCATCCCGCAACGGTCGCGATTCTGAAGCTAAACGCCTGGGCGTTAAGCGCTTCGGCGGCGAAACAGTTCTGGCTGGCAGCATCATCGTTCGTCAGCGCGGCACCAAGTTCCACGCTGGTGAGAACGTTGGTCTGGGCAAGGACCACACCCTGTTCGCTACCGCGAATGGCAAGGTGCAGTTCGAAGTTAAAGGTCCGCTGAATCGTAAGTACGTTAGCATCGTTGCTGAGTAATTACGGACCGCAAGGATCCGAAGCCCCGCCAACAGGCGGGGCTTTTGTTTTTCTGACTTCTTTTTGATGTTTTTGACGAAAAAACGGAACGCAGATGACTCTGGTTTGCCGGAGCATGATTGGCAAGATGCGTATCGCCCGCAGGGGTCTGTACCACTATAATTGCGTATCGGTTTTTCGAATTAAGGTGACGGTTACCTATGAAGTTTGTTGATGAAGTCCAGATTCGAGTCGATGCCGGTGACGGTGGTAACGGTTGCGTAAGCTTTCGCCGCGAAAAGTATATTCCGAACGGTGGTCCGGATGGCGGTGATGGTGGTGATGGCGGTGATGTCTATCTGGTTGCCGATGAGAACCTCAACACCCTGATCGATTATCGCTTCGAACGTTTCCATGCTGCCGAGCGTGGTGAGAATGGTCAGAGCGCCAACTGCACCGGTCGCCGTGGCAAGGACAAGATCCTGCGTGTGCCGGTCGGTACCCGGGCCACCGACGAAGATACCGGTGAGTTATTGGGGGATCTGACCCACCACGAGCAGAAGCTGCTGGTCGCTAAAGGTGGTTTCCACGGTCTTGGCAATACCCGCTTCAAGAGTTCGGTCAACCGGGCGCCGCGCCAGAAGAGCAATGGTACCCCGGGTGAAGTGCGTACCCTGAAGCTGGAGCTGCTGCTGCTGGCTGACGTAGGTATGCTGGGTTTGCCCAACGCCGGCAAATCTACCTTTATTCGCGCTGTTTCTGCCGCCCGCCCGAAAGTCGCTGATTATCCCTTTACCACCCTGGTGCCGAACCTCGGCGTGGTGCGTGGTGAGAACTCCCGCTCCTTCGTCATTGCCGATATTCCTGGTCTGATCGAAGGTGCTGCAGAAGGCGCTGGCTTGGGTATCCGCTTCCTCAAGCACCTCGAGCGTTGCCGTGTGCTGCTCCATCTGGTGGATATCTGCCCCATTGATGGCTCCGACCCGGCTGAAAATGCCGTGACCATCGTCAAGGAGCTGGAGAAGTACAGCCCGGAACTGGCAGGCAAGCCACGTTGGCTGGTGTTCAACAAGATGGACCTGATCCTTGAAGAAGAAGCCCAGGAGGTGATGGATCGCGTCAAGGCGGCCCTGAACCACGAAGGTCCAGTCTATGCCATCACTGCCATTAGCAAGGAAGGTACCAAGAAGGTCTGCTACGACATTCTGGATCTGCTGGAGACCATGCCCCGTCAACTGGCGCAGGATGCCAAAGAGGCGATCGAAAAGGTCGAGTTCAAGTGGGATGACTACCACAAGAACCAGCTGGCTCAGGCTGAGGCGGATGCGCTGGCTGCGTCCAAGGCCTTTGACGAGAGCCTGGATGACGATGACTGGGATGATGAAGATGATGACGGTGTGGAAGTCATCTACGTCCGTGATTGATCCCCGTATCTGTCAATCTTATTGAAAACCGGAGCCTGAACAGGCTCCGGTTTTTTTATGTCTATCGAATGGTGGCTTATTATGTATATTTGTGATGTCACTTATTGCCTGCCGTTGATAACTGTTTATACTGCCCATCAAAATTAACAGTAATGAAACAATCGTCTGGCGATGTCGATTGAATCGATATGCGTCACTGTGTCCGGTTGTTTTGATGGAAGGTTTACCTGTGGAAATATTTATGCGCGCATTTCTGTCTTAAAGGCTTGTTTGTGCATTTTTTTGGAGTATTCTTGCGACCGTTTTTCTGGTTAATGCATGAATACGCAGGTTGGCCGGGCTAGATAAAAGTAACATTAGGGCAGTCTTATCATGCTGGAAAAGAGTCTCGAAGCATCTGCGGTTAATACCCGCCGTAACATGTTGATGTTTCTAATACCGTCACTGATCGGGATCTTGCTGTTCATGACGCCGGTCGTCTATGACGGTAACGTCACCATCCCTGTTGCTGTGCTGGCCAAGCTGGTTCAGCGCGTTTTTGCCGATTATCTGGTGGCCATGGTCAGTGCGGTCATTAGCACGACCATGTTGATGACTATCGTCACCTGGTTGTTCAAGCCGGCGATCCTGGTGCGCCGCCCCTTCCTTAACAGCCTGTTCAATGTCTCCCCTTTCTGGGCCTGCGTGCGGGTATTGGGTGGTATCTTTGTGCTGCTGACTTTCTTCCAGGTGGGGCCAGAGGCGCTTTACTCTGGCGCAACCGGTGGCCTGGTGCTCAACGATCTGCTGCCGGTACTCTTCTCGGTCTTCATCTTTGCCGGCCTGCTGTTGCCGTTGCTGCTCGATTTTGGGTTGCTGGAGTTTGTCGGCACCATGATGACCCGGATCATGCGCCCGGTATTCCGCTTGCCGGGGCGCTCCGCAGTGGACTGTTTTGCCTCCTGGCTGGGGGATGGCAGTGTTGGCATCTTGCTGACCAGCAAGCAGTACGAAGGGAAGTTCTATACCCAGCGTGAAGCAGCGGTGATTGGCACCACCTTCTCCGCGGTTTCCATCACCTTCTGTCTGGTGGTTATCTCCCAAGTGAAACTGGAGCACATGTTCGTCCCCTTCTACCTGACCGTCTGTCTGGCAGGGGTGGTTGCCGCCATCGTGGTGCCGCGCCTGCCACCGCTCTGCTGGAAGAAGGATATTTATGCTGATGGTACTCCCCTGTGCCGCAAGCAGGAGTCGATACCCCATCAGCACAGTGTACTGAGCTACGGTTACGAGCGTGCGCTCGCCAAGGCGGAGCGGGTCAGCGATCTTGGTGCCGTTGCGCGCGAAGGGGTGAAGAATGCGTTGGATATGGTGTTTGGCGTGTTGCCGGTGGTGATGGCGATCGGTACCTGTGCCCTGATGCTGGCCGAACATACCCCTATCTTCAACTGGCTTGGCGCGCCGTTCGTCCCCTTGCTGGAGCTGCTGCAACTGCCGGAGGCGGAAGCGGCTTCCAAGACCATCATGGTCGGTTTTGCCGACATGTTCATTCCGGCGGTGCTGGCCTCGACCATAGAGAGCGAGATGACCCGCTTCGTGATTGCCGCCATGTCGGTGACCCAGCTGATCTATATGTCGGAAGTGGGCGCCCTGCTGCTGGGCAGCAAGATCCCGGTCAAGCTGTGGGAGCTGTTCGTTATCTTCCTGCTGCGCACACTGGTTACCTTGCCGGTTATCGCCGGGGTGGCACACCTGCTGTTCTAATGGCGCAGCGCAGTGAAAAACGGTCAACCTCGGTTGACCGTTTTCTTTTTCGCAGTAACGGGAGAGAGTGCCCTTTCGGCTGGCTCAGTCTGTAGTGACGGGGCACTGGATGGTCAACGAGTGGACTGTGTTGGCGATGCGATAGGGCTTGGCAGCTTGGTAGATTTTCTTCTCCTTGTCATAGCTTCCCCCCAGATACTGGGTGCTGTAGAGCGTCTGCTGGCGGCGGTCGGTCTCCTTGTAACCTTGCGGGCAGGTCTGGTTGGCCTGTTGGAAGCAGGCATTCATGCTGCTGCACTCAATGTAAAAACCGCGCTGGCTGGCATCAGCAAGGAGCATCGGGGTGACGGTAGGGGCGGGGGGAGACAACAGGGCGCAGCCGGAGAGCGTCAGCGCGCCCAGCAGAACGAGATGTTTTGACATAGATAACCTGAACAGTGTGGTGTGATAAAAGAGTGAGGGGGAGTCTGTTGCTCCCCCTTCGCTATCGGGGCACCGTTATAACCAACCCGGGGCGCTCAGGTCTGCCCGCAAATGTAAGAAAATATGACCCCCCGTGCTTGCGCGGCCAGCAGGAGATAGTGATTCATTCAGGTATCCCGTGCTACATTGCCCCACTTGTTACTGGCCTGTAAATCAATGGAGTGACCCATGTCTGCCATCCCCTATTCCGTGCTCGATCTGGTGCCGGTTGCCGAAGGTTCCGAGCCTGCCGAGTCATTTCGCCGTTCGCGGGATCTTGCCCGCCATGCCGAGGGGTGGGGTTACCAGCGCTACTGGCTGGCCGAACATCACAACATGCCGGGCATTGCCAGTGCCGCCACTTCGGTGCTGATCGGCCATCTGGCCGAAGCCACCGCCACTCTGCGGATCGGCGCGGGTGGCATCATGCTGCCGAACCACTCGCCGCTGGTGATTGCCGAACAGTTTGGCACGCTAAGCTCTCTTTACCCCGACCGCATCGACCTTGGCCTTGGCCGCGCCCCCGGGACCGATCAGCGCACCATGCGGGCGCTGCGGCGTATGCGCAGCGGTGAGGTGGATGATTTTCCGGCCGATGTGCGCGAGTTGATGAGCTACTTTGGCGACGAGATTGGCGCCGTGCAGGCGGTGCCCGGCCAAGGGCTGCATCTGCCCATCTGGCTGCTGGGCTCCAGCCTTTACAGCGCGCAACTGGCGGCGGCGATGGGCTTGCCGTTCGGTTTTGCCTCCCATTTCGCGCCCGCCATGTTGCTGCAGGCGCTGGAGATCTACCGCAGCCAGTATCGCCCCTCTGCCCGTTGGCCCAAGCCTTATGCGGTGGTCTGTATCAATATGATCGCCGCCGACAGCGAGCGGGAGGCTCGCTTCCAGTTCACTACCGTGCAGCAGCAGTTCTTGCGCCTCCATCGCGGTGATGCGGGCAAGTTGCCCGCGCCGGTCGTCCAGCTTGGCGACGAGTGGGCACCCCGGGAGCTGATGGCGATGGAGCAGACCCTTGCCCGCTCTCTGGTGGGCAACCCGGAGCAGGTTCGTCATGGCCTCAAGGCGCTGCTGGCGGAAACCCGCGCCGATGAGCTGATGTTTAACGGCCCTATCGTCGATCATCAGGCCCGGCTGCGCTCTTTCGAGATTGCCGCCGAGCTGATGCAGAGCCTGTAAGCCATGACAAACCCTACTGTCGCGGTGGATGGGCCGTATTGGAATCCCATGGTGCCGGAGCTGTTGGTTACCGATTTGGCTCGATCTCTGGTTTTCTATACCGGTTTGTTGGGCTTCTCGGTCCGCTATCGGCGCGATGCCCCTCCTTTTGCTTATCTTGAACAGCAACAGGTCCAGCTGATGCTGGAGCAGGTACATCCGGCGGGTTGGCAGGTCGGGGCGCTGGAGCCACCGTTCGGTCGGGGGATCAATCTGCAGATGGAGCTGACCGAGATCCAGCCGCTACTCGACCGATTGCAGACCGCCGAGATTGCACTTTTCCGGCAGCCCACTGAGGTCTGGTATCCAGTGGGCGAGATGCTGGCCGGGCAGCGCGAATTTTTGCTGCAGGATCCCGATGGTTATCTGTTACGGTTTGTGCAATATCTAGGGGAACGAGCGGCTGACTGACAAGATTATAATCTTAACCATCTGATTTTAAAGGACTGTCAGATGTATGTCGGCCATCTGTCGTGTCACCTTTCGCGGCGTAAGCCCTATGCTGGCCCTGTCAATTACCACAAGGAGTTCGAGATGATCGTCAGGAAGTTGAGATTGCAACGGGGTTGGTCTCAGGATCAGTTGGCAGCGTTGACTGGTTTGAGTGTCCGCACTATCCAGCGGATCGAGCAGGGGCAGCAACCCGGACTGGAATCTCTCAAGGCCCTGGCCTCCGTCTTTGAACTCGATGTGGCTCAACTGGATGGGGCAGAGCAACAGGAGCGCGAGATGAGAGGGAATGAAATGACAGATGGAAGCGTGTTACAGGTATCGATGGAAGAGCAGGCAGCCATGCGTTATGTGGAGGAGCTCAAGGGCTTCTATTACCATGCTGTTAGTTATTTTTTGGTGATGTGCGGGCTATTTGTGATCAACTACCTGAGCTATCCGGAGTACATTTGGGCTTGGTGGTCAGCGCTGGGGTGGGGGTTAGGATTGGCATCCCATGGTATCAGTGTGTACCAACCCTTCAAACTATTTGGCCCTGAGTGGGAGCGAAGCCAGATCGAGAAGCGGCTGGGGCGCAAGTTGTAACTTCATTCGCCGGAAAGCAGGGAGCCTAAAACAGCCAGCCCGGCAGGTTGCCGGGCTTTGTTATTGGAACAGGTTGTGGCAATCCGTACGGCAGCGGACCGCCAGATCGCTGCCCACCCCCTAGCTGGCGTGAACCGGGCAGGGGGTGGTGATCAGGGCATCATCCTCGTAGCGCCACAGGGTCAGGCTGTTGCCCCAGACACAGCCGGTATCGAGTGCCTTGATATCGCTCTTTCCGGTGTTGCCCATCAGGGCTGCCCAGTGGCCGAACACCAGGATGGGGTCATCCACACGGTGTTCGCGCTGTTCGAACCAGGGACGCAGCCCCAGGGTAGACTCCTGGGGCCCCTTCTTGCATTTGAAGTCGAGACGACCGTCGAGATAACAGAAGCGCATCCGGGTGAAGGTGTTGATGATGTAGCGGTAGCGGTCGATCCCGATCAGCTCATCTTGCCAGCCATCGGGCTGGTCGCCGTACATATTGTGCAGCAGCCAGCTGTACTGATCACCGCGCAGCAGGCTCTCTACCTCGCGGGCGCAGTTGCGGGCGGTGCGGACATCCCATGCGGGGGAGATGCCGGCATGCACCATCATGATGGGCAGGTCCGGATGTTCGGCCAACAGCGGGCGGTGGCGCAGCCACTCCAGCAGTTCATCCCGATCCGGGGCATCCATCAGGCTCTGCAGCTTGTCTTTCTTCTTGAGCGGTGCAACGCCATCGGCGACGGCCAGCAGGTGCAGGTCGTGGTTACCGAGCACGGTAACGGCGCGGTTGCCCAGCCCTTTGACAAAACGCAGGGTATTGAGGGAATCCGGGCCGCGGGCGACCAGATCGCCGCAGAGCCAGAGCACGTCTTGGTCGGGATCGAACGCGGCAAGATCCAGCAGACGGCGCAAATCATCGTAACAACCCTGGATATCGCCAACAAAACAGTTCGCCATGAAACCTCAGTTGATAATGTTGGGGATGGCCAGCGTGAAGGGGGCGACGGGCGCCTCAAACTGCTGACCAGAGCCATCTTGCAGGGTATAGCTCCCTTCCATCACCCCAAGCGGGGTCGCCAGCGGCACGCCGCTCTGGTAGCGGTAGGTCTCACCTTCGGCAATGACGGGTTGTTCCCCGACCACGCCCGGGCCTGCCACTTCCAGCATCTTGCCATTGGCATCGGTGATGAGCCAGCGCCGATGCAACAGCTGCACCGTGCCGGGCCCCAGATTCTCAATCTCGATCAGATAGTGAAACTGGTAAGGGTCTTTGCTATCCGCCACATACACGGGGTATGGGCGGATCACGATGTGCGGGAGAGTCACAGGGTCAGGCCTTTGGCTGATCCGCCAGCCAGTTGGCGATCATGACAAACTGCTCGAGGGAGAGATTCTCCGGGCGCAGGTTGCCATCGATACCAAGCTCGGTCAGCTGGGCGTCGGTGATGAAGTTGGAGAAGCTGTTGCGGATGGTCTTGCGACGCTGGCCAAAGCCCTCGGTACAGACGCGATTCAAACAACGAATGTCTTTGGCGACTATGGTCGGGTTCTTGTGCGGGATCAGGCGAACTACGGCAGAGTCCACTTTCGGCGCCGGTTTGAAGGCGCCCGGGCCCACTTCCAGCACTGGCACCACCTGGCAGTAGTACTGGGTCATCACACTCAGACGGCCATACGCCTTGCTGCCGGGGCCTGCGGCCAGCCGCAACACCACTTCCTTTTGCAGCATGAAGTGCATGTCTTCAACCCGGTCGGCGAACTCGCACAGGTGGAAGATGAGCGGGGTGGAGATATTGTAGGGCAGGTTGCCGAAGATGCGCAGCGGCCCCTTGCCTTCTCCCATCAGGGTGCTGAAGTCGAAGCGCATGGCATCGGCCTCAATCACGGTCAGCTTCTCCTTGAGGGTCGGGTGCTCGCGCAGGCGAGCTGCCAGGTCCCGGTCCAGTTCGACCACGGTCATTTTGTCCATCTGAGAGGCGACCGGCTCGGTCAGCGCGGCCAGACCCGGGCCGATCTCCACCAGGTTTTGGCCCGGCTGCGGGTTGATGGCGGCGACGATCTGATCGATCACATACCGGTCGTGCAAGAAGTTCTGACCGAAACGCTTACGGGCCGTGTGGCCCATGTGCACCTTACTGCTCATATCTTTTTTTCTCTACCATCTTGATGGCGTGGTTAATCGCGGTGACAAGGCTGCCCGGATCCGCCAGGCCCTTGCCTGCCAGATCCAGCGCGGTGCCGTGATCCACCGAAGTGCGGATGAAAGGAAGCCCTAGGGTGATATTGACCGAACTGCCAAAGCCCTTGTATTTGAGCACTGGCAGCCCCTGGTCGTGGTACATGGCGAGTACCGCATCCGCATCCTTGAGGTATTTCTCCTGGAACAGGGTGTCGGCCGGCAAGGGGCCGACCAGATCGATTCCTTCCTGGCGCAGGGTGGCCAGAGCAGGTTCGATCACGTCAATCTCTTCACGTCCGAGATGGCCACCTTCCCCAGCATGGGGATTGAGGCCGCAGACGTAAATACGGGGCTTGGCGATGCCGAATTTGCTTTTGAGATCCGCGTCGAGAATGCGGATCACCTTGCCGAGGCGATCCTCGGTGATGGCCATCGCGACATAGGC
This sequence comes from Aeromonas australiensis, assembly GCF_000819725.1. Classification (GTDB taxonomy): domain Bacteria; phylum Pseudomonadota; class Gammaproteobacteria; order Enterobacterales; family Aeromonadaceae; genus Aeromonas; species Aeromonas australiensis. Next base: position 54,814 of record NZ_CDDH01000050.1, read on the forward strand.
CAGCGGAATATGGGTGGTCGCCAGTGCGACCCGCAGCCCCTCGGTTGCCAGCATCATCACCACATCGGCGGTATTGGATTGCTGAGCGAAGAACTCGGTGTGACCACTGAACGAGACACCGCCCTCATTGATGATCCCCTTGTGCACCGGCCCGGTCACTACGGCGGCAAATTCGCCACTCATGTTGCCATCGCAGGCTCGCTGCAGGGTCGCCAGCACATAGGCGCCATTGCCTTCGTTCAGCTCGCCCGCCACCACGGAGGCGCCGAGGGTGACTGGACAGACAGTCAGGGTGCCCGCCCGCTGCGGATGAGCAGGGGCGGCAGCATCATAGGGCTCAAGCTCGACAGAGAGTCCTAGTTGGGCCGCTCGCTCGCGCAGCAGCGCCGGATCGGCGATCACCACCAGCTGATGGGGCCAATCCTGCCGGGCAATCTGCAGCACCAGATCCGGGCCGATCCCGGCCGGCTCGCCCGGGGTAATGGCAAGGCGACGGCAGCTCATCAGCTCGCAGATCCTTCGATGCGGATGTAAGCCTCATCACGCAGCTCATCCAGCCACGCCTGGGACTCCTCCACGAAGCGGCGGTTGTAGATCAGCTGATAGGCGCGCTGCTCTTGTGCCTTGTCGGTAGCATCCTGGCTGCGGCGATCTTCCAGCTGGACGATGTGCCAGCCGTGGCTGGTGCGAAACGGCGCGCTGATCTGGCCCGGTTGCAGACGGTTGACCATGTCGCGGAACTCCGGCACATAGACGTTGGGATCAGACCAGCCCAGTTCGCCACCCTGTACCGCAGAGCCCGGATCTTCGGAGTACTTCTCCGCCATGCTGGCGAAGTTGGCCTTGCCGCTCTTGAGATCGTGCAGAATGCCGTCAAGCATCCCTTTGGCTTTCTCTTCACTCAGGATGATGGAGGGCTTGATCAGGATGTGGCGAGCTTTTACCTCGGTCTGCATCACTTGCTGCTGACCCTTGGTGTCGAACACCTTGACGATGTGCAGGCCGGCGCCGGAGCGCAGCGGGCCGACGATGTCGCCCTTGGTGGCGCCCTGTACTGCTTCCGCCATCAGGGTCGGCATCTCTTGCGGGCTCATCCAGCCCCAGTCTCCCCCTTCCAGCGCCTTGGGGCCGTTACTCTCGGCAATGGCCAGCTTGCGGAAGTCGGCTCCCTGCTTGAGGGCAGCCAGGATGCGCTCGATCTTGCTCTTGGCTGCATCCAGTTGGGCGGCGGTGGGGTTATCTGGCAGCGCAATCTGAATGTGGCCTACATGGTACTCGTTCTGCTGTTGACCCTGTTTCTTCAGGATCTCCACCACCTGCTTCACCTCTTGATCTGAGATGTTGATACGACGACGCACCTGGTTGCGGCGCACCTCGTTCATCAGGATCTCGCGGCGGACCTCTTCCCGATACTGGGCATAGCTCATCCCTTCACGGGCGAGCTGGGCGCGCAGCTGATCCAGGGTCATCTTGTTGTCGGCGGCGATGCCCGCAATAGCCTGTTCCAGCTGGGTATCGCTGATCTTCAGCCCCTGGCGATCCGCCAGTTGCAGTTGCAGGCTCTCCTGGATCAGACGGTCGAGCGCCTGTTTGCGCAGGGTGGCATCGTCAGGCAGGGACTGGCCGCTCTCCTGAGCGGAGAGTTTGACCTTGTTGACCAGTGCCTCCTGTTGGCTGGAGAGCACCACATCCTTGTTGACCACGGCCAGCACCTTGTCCATCAGCTCGGGCGCAGCCAGTGCGACCTGGCTCATGGCACCAAACATTCCCGCGGTCAGCAGGGCAATAAGGGTCTTTTTCATATCCATCTCTCAAGGCTGGACCAGCATCATTGCTGGTCTTTCAGATTAAACGGGCGAACATAGGGTAACAGCTCGGTATCCAGGGTGACGCTGCGGCCACCGGTCCCCACGCTGCCAAGTCCCTTCATTTCAAACTGCAGACCGATCGATTTCTCGGAGGTGGGCTTCAGAGTGATGTTGTCTGGTTGGTTGTGCCACTCCAGACTCATATTGATGCTCCAGCAGCAGGAGTCGTATTTGACACCGATCTTGCGGTCAATGTTCACATCCTGCTGGATGTCACGGTAGTAACCGCCATACATCTGCCACTGATCGGCAATTGGTGCCATTACCACCAGACCAGCCTGGCTCAAATCCTCTGCCAATGCCGTGTTGGCCGGATTGCGGTAGTCCAGGTTGCCATCCTTGATATAGCGATAGTTGAGTTGGGTAGTCAGCTTGCCAGTGCGGTACTCGACTGCACCGTTGCCAGCGGTAAATTCACCCTCGGAGGTATCGTACTGGGTCCCCGCATGGGCAAACCACTCATCGGTGATCCGGGCATCCCCCTCGAAGGAGAGCAGGGAGCGGGAGTTGGTGCTTTCCGGATTCGAAGGGTAGAGGCGTACCTTGGGGGGCGTCAGTTCGAACGCCTGGGCCACTGCCAGACGCAACCGTTCATCGCCAACATTGTCATAGACCCGGCTGGTGAGACCCGCGGTGATTCGGTTGGCATCGCTGATGCGGTCGAGGCCGGCGTAGCGGCGGTCGCTGAACAGGCTGTAGTAGTCCTGACGGGTGGAGGTGGAGTCGTAGATCCCGATCTCGTCCTGATCCCGGTAGGGGACATAGAGGTATTGGAATTCGGGCTCCAGGGTCTGGGTCCCCTTGCCATCATACCAGCCGAGCGGACGATCGAAATTGACGCCCCCCTTGAGGCGGAAGGAGGGCAGGGTACGGGTAATGGTGCCGTCTTTCAGTGTGAGCTCTTTACTCTCGACATCGGTAAAGCGGTTGCGGTCTGTCGCTACCAGATCCTTGGGCACCTCCTGGTTGTAGGAGGTAACCATCAGCTTGTACTGGCTGGTCAGATAGTAACCTGGCGCATCCACCAAGGGCACGGTCATGGTCGGTGCCAGATGCAGACGGGTGGCAGTGTAGCGCTCACCCGCTTGTTGCACCGTGGCACTGCCGCTGTCGTAACCAAACTTGGTTAGCTCACTGTTCCAGGCCAGATCAAACCACTTACCCTGTTGATAGTAGTTGTAGTCGATACGCGGCAGCATCTCGTGTGGCAATAGTGCGTAGGGACTCAGAATTTGATAACGGCGGATCTCTGACGTCAGGTTCCAGTTCTGCTGGTAGTAGCCAGCGGTAAAGGATTGCTGCAACTGGCTGTCAACCTGAGTGCCCACTTGCGGGCTGAAATCGTTGAAGTAGTTGTAATCCTTGTCCCGTACCTGGGTGTAGTCGATGCCCAGACGCAAGGAGCCATCCATCAGGGCGGAGCCGTGACGGACGTTCATCAGATAACGATGGCCATCAGAGAGATAGGGTGTGCCGGTCTTCGGGTTGTTGAAACGGGGGTTACCCGAGTCAAACTGCTTGTCATCCCTCAAATTTTCGAAATAGAGGGTGCCGGTATGGGCAGGATCCGGCATGTAGCGGAACTCCACCTGCTCCATCAGGCCCCGTTTGTCCATAAAACGGGAGGTGATGGTGGCATCATAGTTGGGGGCAATGTTCCAGTAGAAGGGCTGGGTGATATCCATGCCGTTGCTGGAGCTTTGCTTGTAACCCGGGTAGAGCAGACCGGTCTTGCGCTCATCCTTGATGGGGAAGTTGATATAGGGGAAGTAGAACACCGGGTAGTCATAGAGCCAGAGGCTGGCGTTCCAGGCTTCGCCGAACACCTCTTTCTGGTCGATGTCGATGCTGCCAGCCTTGAGGGTCCACACTTCCTGACCGGGAGGACAAGTGGTGTACTGGGCCCCCTCCATGGTGATGTTCTGGTTGTTGTTGGTCATCACCACGCGCTTGGCAAAGCCGCGCACCGGTGAGCCATGCACCTGATAGTTGCCCTCTTCCAGCTCGGAGTTCTTGGTATCCAGATTGGATTTGAGGGTCTTGTCGCTGGTGACGGTCACCTGACCATCGTTGTAATAGATGTTGCCAATGGCGATGACATCCCGGCTCTTCTGGTCGAGCTGGGCATAGTCGGAGTCAAACTTGCGAACACCCTGACGAACCTTGACGTCACCTTCATAGACGGCGGTGCCGCCCTGGTTGGCCTCGAGGCGGTCGGCATCAACCTCGACCGGCTGTGCGTTGGCATCCTGATCCGATGCAGGCTTCTCTATCTTGGGAACATAGTCATAGCAGAGACTATCGAGAATGCCGGTGGCTGGCGGCGCTTCGAACGGGGCCGCCTGCACCATCATAGGGGTGAGTGCGGGGGCCAGGCTGATAGTCAGGGCGATGGGATAGCGGTACCCCAGTGTCCATTTTGTCATGTGAAAGACTCGTGCAATCCGTGATAGATACGGTTGATCCAAGGCATGCATTTTACGACAGGTTTCATCGAGTTGACATTGCATGTCATTGCTTTATGTTAGCCGGCAATGATAAAGCATTATTGCGGCCAGGGCTAACAGCCAAGTGCTGCTTTCCACCTTGGTCCCCGACTTATGCACGATCGCGATTCTCTGCTATTGCAGTGGGCACGCCGGATTTCCGGTGATGCCAATCTTCAGTTGACCCTCATTTCCGGTGATGCCAGCTTCCGCCGCTACTCTCGTGGTGGTGGTCTGGTGTGGGTGGATGCCAATCCTAAAACCGAAAAAAATCATGAGTTTGTTCGTAACGCGGCCGCCTTGCAGGCGCGTCAGTTGTTGGCGCCAGAGGTGAAGGCGGTGGACTACGAACAGGGGCTGCTGGTGGTGACTGATCTTGGCGATACCCAGCTGATCAGCTGCCTGAACGAGCACAACGTGCTGGCCTGGTATGGCAAGGCGATTGATTTGCTGCCCCGCCTGGGGGCGGTTGAACTGGCGCTTGAACCCTTCGATACCGCTTTTATGGCGCGGGAGAACAGCATTTTTCCCGAGTGGCTGCTGGGTCATCATCTGAAACTGACCCTGAGCGACGAAGAGCAGCAGCTGCTCGATGAGACCTTTGCCTGCCTCACCGCCTGCAATCTGGCCCAGCCACAGGGGGTGATGCATAGAGATTTCCACAGTCGCAACCTGATGGTGTACGGCGGTGATACCCCCGAGAGCAGCCAGTTGGCCATCATCGATTTTCAGGATATGGTCATCGGGCCGCTTACCTATGATCTGGTCTCCCTGCTAAAAGATTGCTACGTGCGCTGGCCGGACGCGGTGATCGAGCAGGGGATGCAACACGGTTTTGCCACCCTGCAACAGGCGGGTCTGCTTGGCGAGCTCGATTATGCCAGTTTCCGTCGTGATGCCGACCTGACCGGCATGCAGCGCCACCTCAAAGCGGCGGGACTCTTCACCCGACTCTATCATCGCGACGGCAAGTCCGGCTATCTCAAGGATATTCCCCGTACCCTCGGCTACGTGGTGGATGTCTGTCGCACTCATGGTTGTGCCTATCCGGTACTGGCCCGTTTTGGTCAGTGGCTGGAGCAGGTGGTGTTGCCGGGGATTGCCAATGCAGGGGTAAAACCATGAAGGCGATGATCCTGGCCGCTGGCCGTGGCGAGCGGATGCGCCCGCTGACCGACTTGCTGCCCAAGCCGTTGCTGGCGGTGGGGGGCAAGCCGCTTATCGTTCATCATATCGAAAAGTTGAAGTCAGCTGGCGTGACCGAGCTGGTGATCAACCACGCCTGGCTTGGTCACAAGCTGGTCGAGAATCTTGGTGATGGCAGTGCCCTTGGGGTGACCATCCACTGGTCAGCCGAGGAGAGCGCACTGGAGACCGCGGGTGGCATAGTGCAGGCGCTGCCACTGCTGGGCGCAGCCCCTTTTCTGGTGATCAACGGCGATACCTGGCTCGATCTCGATTATCACACTCTGGTCAGCCAGTCTCTTGGCGATGATCTGGCCCACCTCTGGCTGGTGCCCAATCCGCCCCAGCACCCTGCCGGAGACTTTGCCCTGCAAGGGGGGCGAGTCATGGATACGCCAGCGTTTACCTTCAGCGGGGTCGGACTATATGATCCGGCGGCCTTTACCGGTCTTGCGGGCGGTGCCCGCAAGCTGGCGCCCCTGCTCCGTGACTGGATGGCGCAAGGGCGGGTGGGCGGCAGCCTGCTCGCTGGCGAGTGGCGCGATATCGGCACGGTCGAACGACTGCGCGAGCTGGATGACCAGCTCCAGGCCCGCACTCATTAACTTCAAGAGGTCTTGAACCATGCGTATTTGGGGTAAGGTGCTGGGCGCCTTCTTCGGTTTTCTGCTCGGCAATATCATCGGTGCCCTGATTGGCCTCTGGATCGGCCACCGTTTCGACCGTGGCATGGGGCTGCAGGGGGCGTTTCGTCGCGGCCCGAGTCAGGAGCAGCAAGCCGTCTTCTTCCACGCCACCTTCTCGGTGATGGGCCACATCGCCAAGTCCAGCGGCCAGGTGACCGAACAGGAGATCCGGGTTGCCTCCAACCTGATGGATCGGATGCGGCTGGTGGGTGAACAGCGTGCCCGGGCGCAGGAGTCGTTTCGTCTCGGTAAAGAGGCCGACTTCCCGCTGCGCGAGACCCTGGCCGAGTTCCGCCGTGCCAGTCTGGGGCAGCGCGATATTCTGCGCTTCTTCCTCGAAGTGCAGTTGCAGGCGGCCTTTGCCGACGGACGGGTAGAGGAGGGCGAGCGCGCCATTCTTCATACCATCGCCGACGAACTGGGCTTCAGCCGCATCGAGCTGGCCCGCATTCTGGCGATGGCCGAGGCGCAGATGAACTTCTTCAATCAGGCCCATGGCCAGTATCAGGGGGGCCATTCCGGTGGCCAGCAGTATCGGCAGGCGGCCCCCTCTGCGGATCGCCTCAAGAATGCCTACCAGCTACTGGGGGTGAGCGAGAGCGACAGCGATCAGGATATCAAGCGCGCCTACCGCAAGGAGATGAGCAAGCATCACCCGGACAAGCTAGCTGCCAAGGGGTTGCCGCCGGAGATGATGGAGATGGCCAAGGAGAAGACCCAGGAGATCCAGCAAGCCTGGGAGTGGGTCCGCGAGGCGCGCGGCATCCGGTAAGCGCCAACGTCAGGCTGGAACAGACAATAAAAAGCCCCGCAGCAGTGCGGGGCTTTGTTTTGTTGTGTGGCGTAGGCCGGGTTATTTGGCCGGGATCGCTTCCAGCACGTGCACCAGCAGTTGCCAGAAACGCTCGACCGCCGGGATATGTACCTTCTCGTCAGGGGAGTGGGCACCGCGGATGGTCGGGCCGAAGGAGACCATGTCCCACTCCGGATAGGCGCTCTTGAACAGACCGCACTCGAGGCCGGCGTGGATCACCATCACGTTGGGCATGGTGCCAAACAGAGTCTGGTAGCTGTTGCGTACCAGCGCCATGACGGGGGAGTCCACGTTCGGTGCCCAACCCGGGTAGGCACCGGTGAATTCGCAGCTGGCGCCTGCCAGGGTGAACAGGGAGCGGGTCATCTGCTCGATGCTCTCGCGGCCGGAGTCAATCAGGGAGCGGATCAGGCACTGGACGTACACTTCGCCATCCTGAGTCTTGATGACCCCCAGGTTGGTCGAGGTTTCGGTCACGCCGGGCATGGCATCGCTCATGCGCATCACGCCGTTCGGGCAGGCCATCAGGGCATCCAGCAGGCGCTGCTGCAGGGAGACGCTCATCAGCTTGGCCGGTTTGGCGGCGTTGTTGACCAGCACGGTCAGGTTCGGCTCGGTGGCGGCCAATTCGGTCTGGTAGATCCCGGTGTAGCGGTCAACCAGCGCCTTGAACTCGTTTACGCTGGCAGCAGGCACCAGCAGGGTGGCACGGGCTTCGCGGGGGATGGCGTTGCGCAGAGTGCCGCCGTGGATCTCGGCCAGACGAACACCCAGTGGCTCGGCGGCTTTGAGCAGACGCACCAGCAGCTTGTTGGCGTTGCCACGGCCGCGATGGATATCGCAACCTGAGTGGCCGCCACGCAGCCCTTTCACGGCCAGTTCGAGGGCTTCGCCTTCTATGGCATCAACCAGCTCGAGCGGGAAGCGGATATTGGCATCCACACCGCCAGCGCAGCCCATATAGACCTCGCCATCCTCTTCGGAGTCGGTGTTGAGCAGAATTTCGCCCTCCAGCCAGCCCGCTTCCAGACCGAATGCGCCGGTCATGCCGGTCTCTTCGTCTGTGGTCAGCAGCACTTCCAGCGGGCCGTGCTTGATGGTCTTGTCAGCCAGTACGGCCAGGCAACCGGCCATGCCGATGCCGTTGTCGGCACCCAGAGTGGTGCCACGGGCCGTGACCCATTCGCCATCGACATAGGCATCGATGGGGTCGGTCGCGAAGTCGTGTTTGGTGTCGGCGTTGGCCTGCGGCACCATGTCGATGTGGGCTTGCAGTACCACGGCTTTGCGGTTTTCCATCCCCGGGGTGGCCGGTTTCTTGATGATGATGTTGCCGACCTTGTCCTGCTTGACCGCCAGACCTGCCCCCTGGGCCCATTGGATGATCCAGGCGCTCAGTTTGGCTTCATGTTTGGAAGGGTGGGGGATGGAGCAGATCTGTTCGAAGAAATGCCAAATCAGTTTGGGAGAGAGAGAGCTAAGCTGTGCCACGTCGGGACTCCTTACCAGCACGGAATTAACAGGGCCCCATCAGCGGGCCGGGGAAGAGGATAACGATAATACAGTCAATCACACAAAAATGTGAGCAATCAGCGTAAATCGCAGGCAGCTTGTGCTGGCCCATGGCAACCAGGCAGTACGATAGTCAGGTCTGGACGACGCAGACCGATAGAAAAGAAAATGTGTGACCGATCTCACAAAAATATTGAATTTAACGCACCGACTGGTAAATTAGCTCCCGTGGTTCGCCACCCGTCAGGATGACGATGAAAGCCTCCAGGGAACCGAAGCAAAGCAAGTGCGCCTCCATGGAACCGAGTGTTCGTTCAAGGATTTGAGCCCGCATTAAAGGTACGTAACTTGTTAAGCAATCAGGAGTTTCAATATGCCAGGCAGCAACTCAACCTATTGGTTTGCCCCCTCTTTGTATACCCAGGGTTTCAGCTACCCTAACCCCTTCGTCACTCGTCGCTAAGACGAGCAGCCCAACCGGGCAGCGGCGAGAAAGCAGCAGGTGCGTGAGGTCAAACCTCCCCCTGCTATTTTTTTATCTGCGATTTGCCGCACAGCCCATCTGGGCTCGGCGGCAGGGACGACAGGTTGGTCGTTTGGCGCTCGAGATGTGCCGAATGGAGAGAGTGATGCCGATTTTTCCTGTTTTTGGCATACGTTTGCCAGGCATTTTCTCTGCAAACGGTGCTATCATATCGGCCCAACAGCCTGTCCGCGGTTTGGACACATCATCTAACCGATCGCCGGATAAGCCCATCTTGCTTCCATTGTTATCAGATTTGCTGCCGAGGCTTAGCCCTGAGGCAGTCGAAGTGCAATCTGAATTCAGTCTGGCAAGGGCCGCCATTTACTGGCATCCGCAGGGATAATTGCGGATGTTGTTATTTTAAGTGATTGTTTTTAAATAACTATTCGAGATCGATAACATGCCGAAAAAGTTCTATGTGTCGTGGGACAACCTGCAACGTGAAGCGCGCCGTCTGGCCCGTCGTCAGCTGCCTGTCAGCCAGTGGAAAGGTATCATCGCGGTCAGCCGTGGTGGTCTGGTGCCCGCAGCCCTGATGGCCCGTGAACTTGGCATCCGTAATGTGGAAACCCTCTGCATCTCCAGCTATGACCACGACAGCCAGCGCGAGCTGGTGGTCGTGAAGGCTGCCACCACCGCCGGTGACGGCGAAGGCTGGTTGGTGGTGGAAGATCTGGTGGACACCGGCACTACCGCCAAGGCGATCCGCGAGCTTTACCCGAAAGCCAAGTTCATCGCGATCTTCGCCAAGCCGATGGGCGAAGCGCTGCTGGACGATTTCGAGGTGGCGATCCCGCAGGATACCTGGATTGAGCAGCCGTGGGATATGGCGCTTGAGTTCGCCACGCCGATCTGTGACGAAAAGTAACGGGATCGGGATGTGATGTTCAGAGCGTCCATTGGCCGCAACTGACAGCAATGGTTTCACAGGGCTCCAATTTGGAGCCCTGTTTTTTTGTCTATCAATTGGTTGCGGGGTGGCTCAGTGGTGGAAAAAGTGGTTAAGATGGGTCATTGCCTGATAGGAATGAGACATCAACTTGGATTCGAACGAAGAACTCACGTTAACCGAGCAGCTGTTCACTCGCGTCAAGAAGGTAGTGGAAACATCCGAGGTTTCCAACTCCAGTGCGGCTGATCCGGTGGAGGCCGGCTCTGACGAAATGTTTATCGATGGCTCCATGTCAAAGAGCTGGTATCGCTTGCTGCGCCGCCCCTCCTGGGCTTGGCAGGGGGCTGATCCGGTCGAAATGGAGCAGATCCTTGCCCGCATCGCCATGGCGAGCGGTGAACGTACCCACGACTGCTATCTCGATACCATCAAGGGCTACGTGTCCGGCAACTGGATCTACGAATGGAGCCAGGTGGCTGGCACCTATTTCAAGAAGGGCCGCGAACTGCGCGAGAAGGGTGATACTTCTGGCGCCTTGAAGCAGCTGCTCAGGGCGGTGCGCTACTACTCCATCGCCAGTTATCCCCACCTCAAGGGGGATGAGTTGGCGGATCAGGCCCAGTTACTGGGCAACATGGCCTATCGCGAGGCGGGCCGCCTGTTCAAGGTGCCGCTCAAAGAGATCCAGGTGCCCTTTCGCGGCAAGCATATCCAGGGGTATCTCCATCTGCCGACCACCGACAAGCCGGTACCATTGGTGATCATCAGTGGTGGCATCGACTCGTTGCAGCTCGATTTTCTCAATTTCTATCTCAAGCGACTTGAGCCCAACGGCATCGGCATGCTGTCGCTTGATATGCCGGGCATTGGTTATTCTGAACATTGGCCGCTGGTGCAGGATACCAGCCGTCTCCATCAGGCGGTGCTGCACTATCTCTCTGATGTGGCCTGGGTCGATCATCAGCGCATTGCCATGGTTGGTTTCCGACTGGCGGGGAATATCGCGGCCAGATTGGCCTTTATCGAACCCTTCAAGCTGCGCACAGTGGTCTGCGTTGGTGCGGGGGTCAATCAGGTATTTACTAACCAGAATTTGTTTGCCAAGTGTCCGCGCATGATGCGTGACAGCATTGCCAACCGGTTGGGAAGTGATGCCGCTCAGTGGGATGTCATGGGTACCAAGTGCCAGGTTTTTTCACTTAAAACACAAGGATTACTGGGGACGCGCACCCCCGTGCCGATATTGAGTATTGGACACAAGCGAGATTTTATTTGTCCCGAACCGGATGTACGGGCATTGGCGGCGGCCAGTCGTAACGGCAAGGCCATCGTTTTCGACAAACAGCCTTTGCTGGAGGTATATGACAAGGCGCTGGACGAAATCGTCGAGTGGCTGAAACAGCATTTATGTACCTGACATTGCGCTAAAGCACTAACGCCATCCTGAGGTGGTGTGGCTTGTTTAACAGGGAGGTGAACATGTCTGAAAGAGTGACCTACAAGCGACTGCTGAGGCAGTTTGCTGCCATTGGCCCCTATTTGCGTGAGGATCTCTGTGAAGAGGGGCTGTACCGCTTCGACAGTCTTTCCGTTTGTGTCAGTGCCAAGCCGGCGCCGGACAAGCGGGAGTTTTGGGGCTGGTGGCTGGTGCTGGAGCAGGAGGATCATCTGTTTCGCTACCATTATCAGTTCGGATTGTACAACGCCGATGGCGAGTGGCTCGACAAGCCGATCCCCAAGAAGCACCAGGTAGAAGTGGAACGGACCCTCAACCGTTTCTACAAGCTGATCAGCGACAAACTGACGGCACTGGAGTGCCAGTTAGCGCCAGCGGATCAGGTCACCAATGAGTTGACCGTGACCGCTGCTTGATCCCTGATGCCCGGCGAGCACCACCACAGTGCTTGCCGGGCCATCAGTCAGCCATTTCACCCTTCCGTCCGCAATCATCCGGGCCTTTGCCCATATCTTCACCCCGGCGTTAATTGCCTTGCAGGGCACCATGGCCGTGGGTATAAAGATATTCCTTACTTTTTTAGCCTTTATGCTCCCATGGAAAACAGAACCATAGTCGTCAAGTTGGGCACCAGCGTGCTCACAGGGGGGTCTTCCCAGCTCAATCGTGCCCATATGGTCGAGCTGGTCAGACAGTGTGCGGCCTTACACCGTCACGGCCATCGGGTCGTGGTCGTTACATCAGGGGCTATCGCCGCCGGGCGTGAGCATCTGGGTCACCCGCCACTGGCTCCAACCCTGCCCAACAAGCAGATGCTGGCGGCGGTTGGTCAGACTCAGCTTATTCGGGTATGGCAGGATCTGTTCAACCTCTACGGTTTGCATATCGGCCAGATGTTGCTGACCCGCGCCGATCTGGAAGACCGTGAACGCTACCTCAACGCCCGCGATACCATGCGCACCCTGCTTGATCACAGGATCATTCCGGTGATCAACGAGAACGATGCGGTGGCGACCGCCGAGATCAAGGTCGGCGACAACGACAACCTCTCCGCGCGGGCCGCCATTCTGGCGGATGCGGATCTGCTGATCCTGCTGACCGACCAGAAGGGGCTCTTTACCGCCGATCCGCGCACCAATCCCGATGCCCAGCTCATTGAAGAGGTGCAGACCATCGACGATACCCTGCGCTCGCTGGCGGGTGACAGTGTCAGTGGCCTCGGCACCGGCGGCATGGCTACCAAGCTGCAGGCCGCCGATGTGGCCCGTCGAGCTGGTGTCAACGTGGTGATCGCCACCGGCCAGATGCCGGAGGTGATTGGCCGTCTTGCCAAGGGCGAGCGGATTGGCACCCTGTTCCCGGCGCTGGCCTCCCCGCTGGAAGGGCGCAAGAGCTGGATCCTGGCAGGCCCGCCCCCTCACGGCGAAGTCCATGTGGATCAGGGTGCTGTCGCCGCCATGAAGGAGAAAGGCTCCAGCCTGCTGCCCAAGGGGATTGTGGCGGTCAAGGGCGCCTTTATTCGGGGCGATGTGGTGCGCATTCTCGATCCCAAGGGGGCTGAGTTGGCTCGCGGCATCTGCCGTTACGACCATCTGGAGCTGGAGAAGCTGCGCGGCGTCCACTCGGATCAGATTGAGCAGGTACTGGGCTATGGATATGGTTCAGTAGCCATCCATCGAGACGATATGGTGCTGCTCTAATCAGGGTGGCACGGCATGAACAAAGGGAAATGAGATGAGTCTGGAGAAAATGGGGCAGGCGGCCCGAGAAGCTGCCTATCAGCTGGCTACCGTCAGCACGGCGCAAAAAAATCGGGCGCTGGCCGCCATCGCCGACGAGCTGGAGGCGCGCAGCGAACAGATCCTGGCGGCCAACGCGAAAGATATCGCTGCCGGCCGTGAGGCGGGCTTGTCAGAAGCCATGCTGGATCGCCTGCTGCTCAATCCTGCCCGGCTGGCCGGGATTGTGGCGGATGTGCGCAAGGTGATCACGCTGGATGATCCGGTCGGTGCTGAAATGGATAGCCGGTTGCTGGAGAATGGCCTGCGGCTCTCCCGTCGTCGGGTGCCCATCGGGGTTATCGGCGTCATCTACGAGGCGCGTCCCAACGTCACCATCGACATCGCCAGCCTCTGCCTCAAGACTGGCAACGCCAGCATATTGCGTGGCGGGCGCGAGACCTTCCACTCCAATCTGGAGCTGGTGCGGGTGATCCAGCATGCCTTGGCGGCCTCCGGTCTGCCCGAGGCGGCGGTGCAGTACATTGACAACCCGGATCGGGCGCTGGTCGGCGAGTTGCTGCGCCTCGACCGCTATGTGGACATGATCATCCCCCGTGGCGGTGCAGGCCTGCACAAGATGTGCAAGGAGAACAGCTCCATCCCGGTCATCATCGGCGGGTTCGGTATCAGCCATATCTTCGTCGACGAGAGCGCCGATCTGGTGCGCTCTCTGGCGGTTATCGACAACGCCAAGGTGCAGCGCCCCTCCGCCTGCAATGCCCTCGATACTCTGCTGGTGCACGAGAAGGTGGCAGCTACCCTCCTGCCGCAGCTGGTGACGCTGATGAACGAGCGCAAGGTGACGCTGGTGGCCGCGCCCAACGCCATGGCGTTGCTGGCGGGCGCCGACAACCTGTGTGAGGCGGGGCCGGAGGATTTCGATACCGAGTGGCTGGGGCTGACGCTGGGGATCAAGCTGGTGGCAGACGTCAACGAAGCGCTGGCCCATATGCGCGAGCATAACGCCGGTCACTCCGATGCCATCCTGACCAACGATCTGGCCAACGCCGAGCGTTTCGTCAATGGCGCCGGTTCGGCGGCGGTCTATGTCAACGCCTCGACCCGCTTTACCGATGGCGGCCAGTTTGGGTTGGGGGCGGAGGTAGCGGTGTCGACCCAGATGCTGCACGCCCGTGGTCCCATGGGGCTGACCGAGCTCACCAGCTACAAGTGGGTGGGGCAGGCCGATTACCTTAGCCGCGCATGATAACCGGTTGTGTCAGATACAAAAATGCCGACCCCTTGGGTCGGCATTTTATTTGGCGGATATCGGGAAGATATCAGGCGATCGGGTTATTCCCCGTGATAGAGCGCCTTGGCACCTTGCTTGAGCACATAACCCTTCCAGATAAAGAGGGTGTAGCCGCTACCCTGCCACGACCAGTTGCCCTCCGCACCTTGACGGGTCAGCAGGTGCTGCTCGCCGCTTGGTAGATGCAGTTCGGCCTGCGTCTGGTCGGCATTGAACAGCACGAAGGCGCTGCTGGTCTGGCTGGTGTCGGTCGGATTGAGCCGAATACCCTGCTCGAACAGGCGTACACATTTGCCAGTCAGCGCTGACCACTGATAGCCCGCACTGCCGATACAGCCGTGGCTGTCGCGATCGCTGCCAACCAGATGTTGTTCAGGTGTGCTGCATGCCGCCAGCAGCAGAGAGGCGGCCATCAGAGTCAAGGTGCGCATGGTTACTCCTGAAGATCCCGTTCGATGACGATGTTGGAGAATCCCAACTCTTTGAAGTAGTTCTCCTGATAATCCTTCACGCTCTTTTTGTCACGGCGACAAACCTGAGCCAGCTGGGCCTCCATGGCGTGAAAACTGGTGAGATCCAGCCCTTCGGCAGCGGCGATGGCGTCGTAGATGCTGCGGAACTTGTCGTTCGCGTAGCCGATCTCTTTGGCCTGTTTTTTATAGGTGTAGGTAATCTTAAAGGCCATCTTGTCCTTCCTTCTTCGATTTGGCTTGCTTGCGCTGGACGTAGAGGTAGAGGCTTTCGACCTTCTCCCGGGCCCAGGGGGTCTTGCGCAAGAACTTCAGGCTGGACTTGATGCTGGGATTATCGGTGAAGCAGCGGATATTGATCTGCTGCCCCAGCGCTTCCCAGCCGTAGTGTTCGACCAGCGCGGTGACGATGGCTTCCAGCGTCAGCCCGTGCAGCGGGTTGTTCTTCTGCGAGGCGTTCGGTTGCTCGCTCATGCCTGCTCCGCCAGTTTGGCAAAGGGCTGACCCATGCGGGTGGTGACGCCATTGGCCAGATGGGGTTCGAAACCGGCCAGCATGCCCGGGCCAAACAGGCAGACCACGGTGCTGCCCAGCTTGAACAGGCCCATCTCGGCACCTTTTTGCAGGGTAATGGCCTCGTCGCCACTGTAGTCCCAGCGTACCACCTTCTTCTCTTTGGTCGGCGCAATGTTGCCGGCCCAGATGGTCTCGATGCTGGCCACGATAGTGGCACCGACCAGCACCAGCGCCATGGGGCCGTGCGGGGTGCGGAAGGTGGCGACCACCCGCTCGTTGCGGGCAAACAGGTTGGGTACGTTCTCGGCGGTGAGCGGGTTGACGGAGAAGAGATCCCCCGGCACGAACACCATGCTCTCCAGCACGCCGTCTAGCGGCATGTGGATGCGGTGGTAATCCTTGGGCGCCAGATAGATGGTGGCGAAGTCGCCATCCTTGAACGGCGCCACCAGATCCTCATCGCCGCCCAGCAGCTCGCGGGCGCTGTAGTCGTGGCCCTTGGCCTGAATGATGCGGCCTTGCTGGATGGGGCCGAGCTGGCTGACGGTGCCATCCACCGGCAGCGCCAGGGTCATGGCATCTTCTACCACGGGGCGGATACCGGGCTTGAGCTCGCGGGTGAAGAACTCGTTGAAGCTCTTGTAGTGGGCCGGGCTCTCGTGCAGCGCCTCGCTCATGTCGACCTGGTACTGCTTGATAAAGGCCTCGATCACCCTGGTGGTGAGGTTGCCCGCTTCGGCGGCGGCAAATTTACCGATTAGACGGGAGAGGGCGTGCTTGGGCAGACAGTATTGACCGGCAATTTTCAGGTTGTCAGTAATGCTCATGTTCATCATCAACGTTGGTTTATTAGGGTCACAGGCGCGCTTGCTGGCGACCGTGACGGGCTTCCTGCATGGTTTCCAGGATGCGGTGATAGTTGTGGAAGCGATCGGCGCTGATGGCGCCCGCGTCGACCGCGGCGCGCAGGGCACAGCCGGGATCGTCCTTGTGGGTACAGTCGCGGAACTTGCAGCCACCCAGATAGTCGCGAAACTCGACGAAGCACCAGGTGATGCGGTCGGCCTCCAGATGCCAGAGAGCGAACTCGCGGATCCCGGGGGAGTCGATGAGATCGCCACCGCTCGGGAAGTGGTAGAGCCGCGCCGTGGTGGTGGTGTGCTGGCCGAGTCCCGAGTTTTCGGAGATCTCGCCGGTCAATACATCCAGCCCCGGCATCAGGGCATTGGTGAGGGACGATTTGCCCACCCCGGACTGGCCGACGAAGATGCTGATCTTGTCGGTCAGAACAGCTTTAAGCTCATCCAGCCCTTCGCCGCTCTCGCAGCTCACCAGCAGCACCTCGTAATTGAGCTTGCGGTAGGTTTCGAGCTGGCGCTCGATGCGCGCGCGGGCGGCGGCATCCAGCATATCGACCTTGTTCAGCACGATGAGGGGGCGGATCTCCACATCCTCGGCGGCCACCAGATAGCGGTCGACGATGTTGGTGGAGAACTCGGGCATCACCGCCGAGACGATGATGATCTGGTCGATATTGGCGGCGATGGGTTTGACCCCGTCGTAGAAGTCCGGCCGGGTCAGTACCGAGTGGCGCGGATGCACCGCCTCGATAACGCCCGCTGTCGCGGCATTGAGGCCGGGACGCCACACCACCTTGTCGCCGCACACCAGACTGCTGATGCTGCTGCGCCGCAGGTTGCTGCGGTGGATGGTGCCGTCACGCGCTTCCACGTCTGCGTGCTGACCAAAACGACTGATCACCACCCCTTCGATGGCGGGGCCAAACAGGGTGTCATCCACCACTGTGGTGTGATCTTTTTGCAGCCGCCGTTCGCGGTTGGCCTGGACGCGCCTTTGTTGACCCAGATTGAGTTTTGCTTTCTTTGCCACTCGATTCGCCAGTTTATGAACAGATCCAAAGCCAGTATGATACATGCAAATTGGCAAAATTCCGCCATTCCTCCCAATAGAGAGAGCAATCATGACAGTCAGCGCGCAGAACCTGGTATGGATCGACATGGAGATGACGGGTCTCGACCCCGAAGAGAACGTGGTACTGGAGATTGCCACCATAGTCACCGACAAGGATCTGAACGTACTGGCCGAAGGGCCGGTCATCGCCATTCATCAGAGTGATGAAGAGCTGGCCAAGATGGACGAGTGGAACGTCAACACCCACACCAAGAGCGGTCTGGTGGCCCGGGTCAAGGCGAGCCAGCACGATGAGGCGAAAGCCATTGCCGAGACCCTCGCGTTCATTCGCCAGTGGGTGCCGGAGCGCACCAGCCCGCTGTGCGGCAACAGCATCGGTCAGGATCGCCGCTTTATGGTCAAGCACATGGCCGAGCTGGAAGCCTTCTTCCACTACCGCAACATCGACGTCAGCACCATCAAGGAGCTGGTACGCCGCTGGCAGCCGGAGTTGCTGGATCAGTTCAAGAAGAGCGGTACCCATCAGGCGCTGGACGACATCCGTGAATCCATCGCCGAGCTGCAGTTCTATCGCAGCCACGTCTTCAAGATCTGATTCCCCGGCAAAGGGTTGTCATGCGCTGGCTGCTAAAATCGACAGTTCGGCCAGCTTTTAAGCGAACGCGCGCAACCAGACAAAAAAGCCCTTGCAATTGGAATGACTGCTCTTATAATTCGGCTCCCGTACAGTAGCGCAAGCAACCAAATGCTGTACGGCCTGTTTTAAGGTAGTTGCGGGAATAGCTCAGTTGGTAGAGCACGACCTTGCCAAGGTCGGGGTCGCGAGTTCGAGTCTCGTTTCCCGCTCCAAAAATCTGATGATGACACTGGTGCAAACCAGCCCGATGCGGGAATAGCTCAGTTGGTAGAGCACGACCTTGCCAAGGTCGGGGTCGCGAGTTCGAGTCTCGTTTCCCGCTCCAATCATCAGCCAGCCTCAAGACAACCAAAATGTTGCGGGAATAGCTCAGTTGGTAGAGCACGACCTTGCCAAGGTCGGGGTCGCGAGTTCGAGTCTCGTTTCCCGCTCCAATCATTTGTAAATGACATTCCGTTGCGGGAAT